>NZ_JBFUJB010000015.1:0-376069 GCF_056401575.1 Rhodococcus sp. P4_E4
GTGGAGATCGGCCAGGATCGGAAGACGGTGTTCTACCCGCCGATGTCGGTTGATCCGTATCAGCATCCGATCGGTGGGAACAGCCCACCGACAGCAGCCTGAAGTGAAACAACTCGAGACGCGAGCACCGGGGCACAACCATGCCCCGGCGCTCGAGCCCGCGTTTGGGAGTCTGGGTGGTTGGCTGGGTGGCTGTGTGTCAGCTCAGCGACTTCTTGAACCCGATGTGGGAGGCGACAAATCCGAGTCGCTCGTAGAAGTCGTGGGCTTCCTTGCGAGTTTGATCCGAGGTGAGCTGCGCCAGGAACGCGCCGCGCCGGGCACCTTCTTCGCAGGCCCAACGGATCATCGAACTGCCGATGCCCTTGCTCCGGTAATCCTCGTGGACGCGAACAGCTTCGATCTGCAGTCGTGTCGCCCCCATTCGGCTCATACCCGGAATGAAGGTCAATTGCATGGTGCCGATTACCGCGTCGCCGACGAGAACGGTGACGAGCAGTTGCGCCGGATCCTCGTCGATTCGCTTGAATGCGTCCTCGTAGATCGTTCGGGCCTCGGGGTTGGTCGTCTCCCGGGTGCTCCCGATCGGGTCGTCGGCGAGCAAGTCGATCAGTGCTTCCACGTGTCGAATCTCGGCCCGCGTGAGGGTGTACTCCACTCCGCCGGACTGAAATGACGTCGCAATCATCGATGCTCTCCTGAAGAAGAATGAATGTCTGAAATGTCAGACTCTCACGAGTCTCCTCCAGTGCACTCGATCACGTCCAAAAACGCATGAGGGCGTTACCGAGCATGGCGTAGTAGTCGGACACACCGCTCAGTTCGAAGATCCAGTAGATCGCATCGAAGAAGACGACATTGATCTGCGGGACGAACAGGAGCGCAACCAGCAAGAGCAGTCCGTACGGCTTGAACTGGTCGAGCTGGTGTCGTGTGTTGGGCGCGAGGTAGGGCTCCAGCGCGTTGTAACCGTCCAGACCGGGGACTGGAAGTAAGTTCAAAACTGTTGCCATGACCTGCAAGAAGGCCAGGAAACTGAGGCCGGCCCAGAACGCCAGATGCTCGGCCGATGAGCCGTACGTACGTATGACGACGAGGAGAATTACCGCGGCGACGGCGTTCGTGAACGGACCGGCGAGCGATATTCGCGCCTGTACCTTGGGCGGGAACATCCCGGTGCGCAGGTACACGGCGCCGCCGGGAAGCCCGATGCCGCCCAAGGCGATGAACAGCACCGGCAGACCGATCGAGAGCATCGGATGGCTGTACTTGAGCGGGTTGAGCGTCAGATAACCACGAGCCTCGACGTCGGTGTCTCCGTGACGCCACGCCAGATACGCATGCGCGAACTCGTGCAAGCACAGCGTGACCACCCAGCCGGCGACCACGAGGACAAAAACACCTGCCCGGCCCGCGATGGAACCCCACGTCGAGTTCCAAGCGACGATTCCAGCGATGACGGTGACCGCAACTACGCCCAGGAAGACGGGGCTCGGCCGAACCGCCGACCGTGCTGCTCCGGTTCTCACCTGACCAACAACCAAGTCTTGTCGTGCCGGTAGAAGGTCGAACGCTTGAGATCGCGTGGGTTGGCCACCCCGTCGCGAACCAGACGCGCTGCCGGCGAGCCCAGCTGAATGGCTCGGCCTTCCAGCCAGCGTCGCCCGCTCCAGCGACTCTTGCGGTCGACCGATGCCTTGATCCCGGGGAGCTTGGGGCTCGGCACAATCCGGATACCGGGGACTGTGCCGGAGAACAGCTTGTTGTCGTCGACGTACGCCTCGCCGATCAATTCGGCGGCATCGGCCGGACCCGTGACAGTTGCCGCACCGACCAGCGCGATTCCGGCGTCGTCGCGAATGAGCGGCACGGTGTGGACTGTGCCCTTCAACGCCGTGCGCGCAGCCCGGGCACCGGTTGCGAGTTTGTACGCGTCGGTTGCGTCGGACCTGTTCTCGGTGACGTAGGCGAGTTCGACGTTGAGTCGCTCCAGTCGCATCAACCGTGTCAATGCCGCGGCAAACGCGCCGTCGTTACCCACGACGATCAAGCGAGGCTCCGTGACGACCTGCAGTTGGGACAGGGCCTCGTCGAAGTCCTGCTTCTCCGGAAGTTCAGGGACAGTGAACGACGTGAGTTCACCCAGGGGGAGTGGAACCGGCGAATCGCCACATTTGAGCACCACAGGGGTCAAAGCCACTCCTAGCTCGATCAAGACTTCTTCTCGGGTAGTGGGACCTCGCCACCCTTCCCCGAAATGGCCGTCCGAATCACTGCCGACGATCTTAGTGCGAGTCTCTGTGTCGACTCGCAATCGTGATGGTCACCGGCCAAATTCTGGACCGTGAGGTCTGGTCTGGTGCTCTGGGCTAGACTGCTCCTTCGGTCACTGCAACAGTTCGGCGCTGCATCATGTGCGCGGAAGCCAGGCAGTACCAATGCGGCGGGACAACTGCTGCACGTCGACCGTAGGAGACAACGTCATGCCGGCAATCGTCCTGATCGGCGCCCAGTGGGGCGACGAAGGTAAGGGCAAAGCTACAGATCTACTGGGCGAGCAGCTTCAGTGGGTCGTGCGATACCAGGGCGGTAACAACGCCGGACACACCGTGGTTCTGCCGAACGGTGACAAGTTCGCACTGCACCTCATCCCGTCCGGAATCCTCACCCCCGCCGTCAACAACGTCATCGGTAACGGTGTCGTCGTCGACCCGGGTGTGTTGCTGACCGAATTGGCAGGCTTGGAAGAGCGCGGTGTGGACACGTCCCGCCTGCTGCTTTCTGCTGATGCGCACTTGATCATGCCGTACCACGTGGCCATCGACAAGGTCACCGAACGCTTCCTGGGAGCGAAGAAGATCGGCACGACCGGCCGCGGTATCGGCCCGTGCTACCAGGACAAGATCGCCCGTGTCGGTGTCCGTGCTGCGGACGTCCTGGACGAGAAGATCCTGACCCAGAAGGTCGAAGCGGCACTCGAATTCAAGAACCAGGTGCTGGTCAAGATCTACAACCGCAAGGCACTCGACCCGCAGCAGGTCGTCGAAGAGGTACTGACGCAGGCCGAGGGTTTCAAGCACCGCATCTCGGACACGCGCCTGGAGCTCAACCTCGCCCTCGAGCGCGGCGAGACCGTCTTGCTCGAAGGTTCGCAGGGCACTCTGCTGGACGTCGACCACGGCACGTACCCGTACGTGACATCGTCCAACCCCACCTCGGGTGGTGCGGCGGTCGGTTCGGGCATCGGTCCCACCAAGATCACCACGGTGCTCGGAATCCTCAAGGCGTACACGACGCGTGTCGGTTCCGGTCCGTTCCCGACGGAGCTGTTCGACGATCACGGCGCATACCTGGCGAAGCAGGGCGGCGAGGTCGGTGTCACCACCGGACGTGCTCGTCGTACAGGATGGTTCGACGCTGTCATCGCGCGTTACGCGACGCGCGTCAACGGCATCACCGACTACTTCCTCACCAAGCTGGACGTGCTGAGCAGCCTCGACACCGTGCCGATCTGTGTCGCGTACGAGGTGGACGGTGTCCGCCACGACGAAATGCCGATGTCGCAGAGCGACATTCACCACGCCAAGCCCATCTACGAAGAGATGCCTGGCTGGTGGGAGGACATCTCGGAGGCTCGCACCTTCGAGGAACTGCCGCAGAATGCGCAGAACTACGTGCTTCGGCTCGAAGAGCTTTCGGGTGCGTTCATCTCCTGCATCGGTGTCGGTCCCGGCCGCGACGAGACGATCGTCCGGCGCGAGATCGTCCGCTAGTTCGTTCCCTCGAAATCCCCGCTCCTGCAAGCAGGAGCGGGGATTCGTGTTTCAAGCCAGCTTCGACAAGTGTGCGGTGACGGTCTTCCAGTCGGGAAACTCGGTGCTGCCGAACTTGATCCACTCGCCCTCGAATCGATCTGCGCCGTTTGCTCCGCGGTCGTCGACGAGGTAATCGCCTCGATTGAGGTGCTTGTGGTGCGAGAGGATCAGACGTTTGTACGCGACGCTGCCCTCCTCCATGCCGAGGTGCTCTTGGACCCACAGAACCTTGTCGTGCCAGGCTGTGGCGTTCTTCCACGGCGCTGTCGAGAGGATGTAGGTGTCGAACTGCTGCGCCAGTTGGTGGTAGGCGTCGATAGCACCGTCGAGAGGATCCATGCGAGAGAAGATGTGCGGCGCTTCGTCGAGGTCGTTCTTGTACTTCTCCCGGACGCCGTCGGTCAGGCGATCGATGCCCGACTGGAAGTTGACCAAGGTGTTGTCGAGATCGATGTAGAGGATCTTTTTGGAAGCCGGCATGCAATCCCTCTCTGGAGACTTTCTGAGTGCGAAAAGAGTCCAGTTTTACGCAACTGGACTGAGATCAGTGAATTCTTCCCCTTGATCACAATCGCACGGAGGTCTGACAGAGTTGATCTCGCGGTCTGAAGTCTTGTCGTGGAAGATGCCGCCGAGGGGTGCTGCCAGGCGAAACTGCTCCAAACGTATGTAAGTACCTTCACCTTCGGCGGGCGCGAAGAAGTAGACGAGCGCCACGAAGAGTCCGATGCCGATCAGGGTTGCGAAGGTAGTCATGGACATATGATCAACTCGACTGGTATTGAGTTACATAGCCAAGTTGTCGATACTGGACTGCATGATGACTCGAGTTCTCGGTGCCCGTTCGCTTGCGCGCGATCTGGGGTCCTGGCAGGAAGAGTCCGGACGCAGGCCCGCGTACCGTGCGCTTGCCGACGGTATCCGCCTGCTCGTGCACGACGGTCGCGTTCCGCTGGGGGTCGCACTGCCGAGTGAGCGTGAACTTGCGGCGGTGCTCGAACTCAGTCGGACCACGATCACGTCGTCGTACTCGGTGCTGCGAGACGAGGGGTATCTGATCAGCCGGCAGGGTTCGCGAAGCACCGTGGCTTTGCCCGCCGGCGCGCGGCCGAACGGGTTGATGTTCCGCTCCCATCAACCGGGGCCGAGTGGGCCCGTCGTCGACCTCAGTTACGCGGCGATGGCAGCTCCCGCCGCTCAGGTCGAACTGGCGTATGCGTCTGCGCTGCAGGAACTTCCGAACTTCCTGTCCACGCACGGGATGGAACCGGTCGGGATCGCCGACTTGCGTGACGTGATCGCGCAGCGCTACACGGCGCGGGGTCTTCCCACCACCGCCGAACAGATCATGGTGACCTCGGGTGCGCAGCACGCGCTTCGATTGTTGCTGTCGGTGCTCACCTCACCCGGCGAGCGAGTGCTGGTCGATCATCCGACGTACCCCAATGCGCTGGAAGCGATTCGGCGAAACGGCGCTCGGCCCGTACCGGTTCCGGTCCGACCGGAGTTCGCGGCGGCCGGAGCCTGGGATCTCGACGGGATTCGAAGTGCAGCAAGGCAAACCGCTGCCAGAATGGCGTACCTGATTCCCGACTTTCACAACCCGACCGGCCTCTGCATGGACTCTTCCGGCCGCGCCGAGCTTGCGAAGATTGCGCACGAAACGCGAATGACTCTGGTCGTCGACGAGACGATGGTGGACCTGTGGCTCGACGCACCGCCGCCGGCGCCGGTCGCCTCACATGGGCGAGGCGCGGCGAAAACCGAAGTGGTGACGCTCGGTTCGACCGCGAAGTCGCTGTGGGGCGGGCTACGTGTCGGTTGGATTCGCGCCGATGCCGCGCTCATCACCCAGTTGGTGGGGGCGCGTGCCGCGGTCGACCTCGGTACTCCCGTCATGGATCAGTTGGCAGCCGCTTACTTGCTCGCCGACGACCGCTCGTTGCTCGAACAGCGTCGCGAAGTTCTGCGAGAACAGCGTGCGGTACTCCTCGGTGCAGTGGCAGAGCATCTGCCGGACTGGCGTCCCACCATCGGCTCCGGTGGAATGTCGGTGTGGATGCGAATGTCCGCGCCAGTCTCGACGGCGTTGGCGGCGGTGGCACCCAACTTCGGCGTACTCCTTGCCGCCGGCCCCCGTTTCGGCGTCGAAGGTGCGTTCGAACGATTCATCCGCGTGCCGTACGCACGTTCTCCCGAGGACCTCATTCGCGGCGTCGCGTCCATCGCCGCTGCGTACGACACCCTCGCGACGGATCGCGACACGGCAGACCAACGAATGGTCGTCGTCTGAGAACTGGGTACACACCCTGAAAGTGGTGTGAAACCAGGAGGTAGGGCATGACGGCGGTAGACGGTACAGGCGCAGCGGGAACAAGTGCGGCGGACGCGCTCGCAGAACGATTGTTCGCGGCCACGCTCGGGGCGTCGGAGCTGCAGGCTGTGTATCTGGGCGACCGGCTGGGCTGGTACCGCGCGCTGAGCGATCACGGCCCGCTCACGTCGACGGAGCTGGCGGATCGGACCGGGACCGTCGAAAGGTATGCGCGGGAGTGGCTCGAGCAGCAGGCCGTCGCCGGTTATGTGGACGTCAATTCGGATGCCGATCGCCGGTACAGCCTGCCGCAGGCCCACGCCGATGTTCTGGTTCACGACGAGAACCTGCTTTTCCTGGCGCCGTTGGCGAGGCTGTTCGTCGCGACGACGTCGTCGATGCCGCGTCTACTCGACGCTTATCGTCACGGCGGGGGAGTCACGTGGGAATCGATGGGCCCCGATGCTCGCGAGGGCCAGGCGCTGCTGAACCGGCCGATGTATCTCCAGCAGCTCTGTCAGCAGTTCCTGCCGGTAGTCACCGACCTGCACGCCATACTTGTCGGCGGCGGGCAGGTCGCTGATCTCGGGATGGGGGAGGGCTGGTCGTCGATCGCGCTCGCCCTCGGATACCCGAAGATCGAAGTGCACGGCTTCGACGTCGACGCGGCATCGGTGAACGCTGCCCGTCGTAACGCCCACGATCGTGGGGTGGTCGACCGAGTACATTTCTCGTTGGTCGACGTCGCCGGACAGGCTCCTGAGGCCGGGCGAGTCGATGCCGGGACCTACGATGCCGTCTTCGCTTTCGAGTGCCTTCACGACGTTCCGGATCCGGTGGGATTTCTGTCCACGGCTCGGGCGATTGCCCAGCCGGGCGCTCCGGTGATCGTCATGGACGAACGAACGGCAGATGTGTTCGATCCCGAGGCGGGTCCGATCGAGCAATTGCTGTACGGATTTTCGCTGACCTGCTGCTTACCGGACAGCCTGTCGCATCCGGGGAGCGTTGCCACCGGGACGGTGATGAGGCACTCGACACTCGAAAGCTATGCCAAGGCGGCCGGTTTCGAGCGGGTTGACGTGCTGCCGATCGAGCACGAGATGTTCAGGTTCTACAGGTTGGGCTGACGCCCCGTGCGTGGTTAGAGAGTCCTGAGGCTCCTTAACCGCGCACGGGGCCGAAGGCCCTAGGTCCAGACCGTGTCGATATCCGTCGCCTCACGCGCCGGCGCTGCGGGCGTCTTGGTGGGCGTGCGCGAGAAGCGCGGTGCGGGAGCATGCTGAGTGACGCCGTCGAGTTCGATGAGCGAACCGCGGGCCGCGATGTGTTCGTTGGACGGAGCCTCGGCGAAAGTCAGGACAGGGGAGACACAGGCGTCGGTGCCGAGGAAGATCTTGGCCCACTCGTCGCGAGTCTTGGACAAGAACTTTTCGGTGAAGAGCGTCTTCATGTCGTCCCACTTGGACGTGTCCATCTGGTGAGGGAGCGTCGCGGGATCGAGTTCGAGGCCCTCGAGCAACAATGCGTAGAACTGCGGTTCGATGGATCCGACGGCCATGTACTTGCCGTCGGAGGTCTCGTAGGTGTCGTAGAACGGAGCGCCGGTGTCGAGGAGGTTGACGCCGCGCTCGTCGGACCAGACGCCGCGACCGCGGAATGCCCACATCATGTGCGAGAGCGCGAGGGTTCCGTCGACCATCGCCGCGTCGACGACCTGGCCCTTACCGGACGTCGAGCGCTCGACGAGAGCCGACAGAATGCCGAAGATCAGGAACATGGAACCGCCGCCGAAATCGCCGACCATGTTGAGCGGCGGGACGGGGCGTTCACCCTTGCGTCCGATGGCGTTGAGGACACCGGTCAGTGAGATGTAGTTGATGTCGTGACCGGCGGCGTTGGCGAGCGGTCCTTCCTGTCCCCAGCCCGTCATACGGGCGTAAACGAGGCGCGGATTGCGCTCCGACACCACGTCGGGTCCGAGTCCCATGCGTTCCATGACGCCGGGGCGGAAGCCCTCGATGAGGACGTCGGCGCGGCCCAGGAGATCGAGAACCTTGGCGACGTCGGCCGGATCCTTCAGGTTGGCCTCGACGATGCGGCGGCCGCGCTTGATCTGGTCGGTTGCGTTCGAGTCCTGCGGAATCTGCCCTGCGCGCTGCACGATGACGATGTCGGCGCCCATGTCCGCCAAAAGCGTCGCGGCGTGCGGGCCCGGTCCCAATCCAGCGAATTCCACGATCCGAATGCCCGCGAGCGGGCCCTTCTTCTCCACAGCTTCTGCAGACACACGCACTCCCAATTCAGACGGTGACAACACTCCTGACTCGACGGTAACGTGTCGAATCGGTCAGGTGTGCTCCGGGGCACTGTGTCCGCCGAGGGAGGCGCCGATCACTAGACGGCGGCACCCTCGAACTGAGCGTTGTAGAGACGGAAGTACGCGCCCGCCGCTGCGATGAGTTCGTCGTGTGTGCCCTGCTCGACGATCTTGCCCGCCTCCATCACGACGATCAGATCGGCGTTACGGATGGTGGAGAGCCGGTGCGCGATGATGAAGCTGGTGCGCCCGACGCGCAACGCGGACATTGCTTGCTGCACAAGCTGTTCCGTACGTGTGTCGACCGAGCTGGTCGCCTCGTCGAGAATCAGCAGCGACGGCTCCGACAGGAATGCTCGGGCAATCGTGATGAGCTGCTTCTCGCCGGAGCTGATGTTCGATGCCTCCTCGTCCAGCACGGTGTCGTACCCGTCCGGGAGCGTGTGGATGAAGCGGTCGACGAAGGCAGCGCGTGCGGCTTCGTGGATCTCGTATTCACTGGCGTCGAGCCGGCCGTACGCGATGTTGTCGCGGATCGTTCCGCCGAAGAGCCAGGTGTCCTGCAGGACCATGCCGACGTGCTTGCGCAAGTCGGAGCGGCGCATCTGCGAGATGTCGACGTCGTCGAGAGTGATTCGGCCCGAGTCGACTTCGTAGAAGCGCATGAGCAGGTTGACCAAGGTGGTCTTGCCGGCACCGGTGGGTCCGACGATGGCGACCATCTGCCCGGGCCGAGCCGTCAGGTACACGTTCTCGATCAACGGCTTGTCCGGCTCGTAGCGGAACGAGACGTTCTCGAACTCGATGTGTCCGACGTTGCGATGGCGTCCGGCAGGCTCGGGCATTAGTGGCACGTCGATGTCGGGCGACTGCTCGGGTTCGTCGAGAAGCTCGAAGACCCGCTCGGCCGACGCTGCTCCGGACTGCAGGCTCGTCGACATGGACGCGATCTGCGTGAGTGGTTGGCTGAACTGGCGCGAATAGACGATGAACGCCTGAACGTCACCGAGTGACATGTTGCCGCTGGCGACCTTGAGTGCGCCGACCACAGCGAGCAGCACGTAGGTGATGTTTCCGACGAAGTTCATGACCGGCATGATCAGGCTGGAGAGGAACTGTGCGCCGAAGGACGCGTCGAGGAGTTTCTTGTTCTGCTCGGCGAATTCACGCTCGGCTTCGGCCTGATGCCCGTACACGCGTACCAGGTCGCGACCGCTGTAGTTCTCTTCGATCTGTGCGTTGATCTTGCCCGTCTCGGTCCACTGAGCCTTGTACAACACCTGTGCACGCTTGGCGACCCTGGCAACGAGGAGCACCGATACCGGCACCGCGATCAGTGCGATCAGGGCGAGCATCGGAGAGATGACGAACATCATCGTCAGGACGCCGAGGACGGTGAGCACCGACGTCAGGAGCGACGTCAACGTCGACGACAACGTCGACGAGATGTTGTCGATGTCGTTGGTGACGCGGCTGAGGATCTCGCCGCGCGGCGTCTTGTCGAAGTATGGAAGGGGGAGACGGTGAAGCTTCGCCTCGACCGATGCACGCAGGTTGTAGATGGTCTTCTGGACGATGATGTTGAGGAGGAATGCTTCCAACCAGGCAAGTAGCGACGAGAGCAAGTACACGACGATCGCGAGCATGACGACTTTGCCGATGGCGTCGAAGTTCAGACCTACACCGGGAACGACGTCGGTCGAGTTGGCGACGAGGTCGGCGAACGTCGAATTTCCTGATGCGCGGATCGCCTCTGCTGCCTGATCGCGGGTCAGTCCGGCGGGCAGGCTCTTGCCGATGAACCCGGCGAAGATGAGGTCTGTCGCGTGACCGAGGATCTTCGGCACCGCGACGGAGAGCGCGATGCTGGCGATCGTCGCAACGACGACACAGACGACCGCAAACTTGTGTGGCTGCAGAAGCGAGAGAAGCCGCTTCATCGTCGCCTTGAAGTGGCGAGGTTTGGTGTCCGTCGCGGTCAGCGCGGGCTTCGGCTCTTTGTCGGGGTTCTCGGGGTTACTCGACTTCGCATCCCCGTCCGCGGATTCAGGTTCGCTCGGGATCTTGGCGAACACCACCGTCGGGGCATCGTCGAAGTACTGGCTGTTGGGGCTGCCCCACGTCGGGTCCTGCGGGCTGGTCATGCGCTCATCTCCGCGGGAATCTGGGAAGCCACGATCTCTTGGTACGTCGGACAGTTGGCCAGAAGGAACTGATGGTCGCCGAGACCGACCGGAGCGCCGTCTTCGAGGACCATGATCTGGTCGGCATCGATGATGGACGCGACGCGCTGCGCGACGATGATGACCGTCGAATGAGTCGAGACCGTGCGGAGTTCGCGTCGGACTGCGGCGTCGGTGTGCATGTCGAGTGCGGAGAACGAATCGTCGAAGACGAAGATCCGGGGTCTGCGGACCACAGCTCTGGCGATGGCGAGACGTTGTTTCTGTCCGCCCGAGAGATTGCCGCCGCCCTGGGCGATCGGAGACTCGAGACCGTCGGAGAGTTCACGGACGAAGTCGTCTGCCTGGGCGATGGTGAGGGCTGCCCAGATGTCGTCGTCGGTGGCGGTCGGGTTTCCGTAGCGGATATTGCTCGCGATCGTGCCGGCGAACAGGTAGGCCTTCTGGGGCACGTATCCGAAGTTGGCGAAGAGTTCGTCCTGATCCCAGCCACGCACGTCCAAGCCGTCGACCAAGACGGCGCCGGCCGTGACGTCGAAGAGTCGGGGGATGAGTGAGACGAGGGTCGATTTGCCACTACCGGTACTGCCAACGATCGCGGTGACCGTTCCTGGCATGCATCGCATCGAGACATTCGACAGGACCGGCGTTTCAGCTCCCGGATACGTGAATCCGGCTCCACCGAACTCGACAACGCCGTAGGGGCTGGTCGGGCGAAGGGGCTGGGCCGGTGCGGGCACGGTCGGCTCGGTGTCGAGTACCTCGGTGATGCGGTCGGCACACACGGCCGCGCGGGGGATCACGACGGCCAACATGGTCGCCATGACCACGGACATCAGGATCTGCATGACGTAGGCGAGGAAGGCGCTGATCTGGCCGATCTGCATGTCTCCGGTATCGACCAGATGCGCGCCGAACCACAGCACCGCGACGCTCGACAGGTTGGCGATCAACATGACGGTGGGCAGCAGAACCGCCTGGTAGCGACCGATGAGGAGCGAGGTGTCGGTCAGTTCCTTGTTGGCTTTGTCGAAGCGGATCGTCTCGTCGGGTTCTCGAACGAAGGCGCGAATGACACGCATACCGGTGAGCTGTTCGCGCAGTGATCGATTGATGTTGTCGATCCGCGTCTGCATCGTCCGGAAATGCGGGATCAGCTTGGCCACCACGACCGAGACGGTGATGCCGAGCAGTGGTACCGAAATCGTCAGGAGCCAGGACATCTGCAGGTTCTCGCGCAGCGCCATGATGATGCCGCCGATACACATCAGTGGGGCGCTGACGAGCATCGAGGACGTCAGCATGACCAGGGCCTGGATCTGCAGGACGTCGTTGGTGTTCCGTGTGATCAGCGTCGGCGCACCGAAACTGTTGAATTCGCGATCAGAGAAGCTGCCGACGGCCTTGTAAAAGGCGCCTCGAACGTCGTGGCCGAAGCCCATCGACGATTTTGCCGCCAGATAGGTCGACGCGACCGACGCGATGATCGACGCAAGCGAGACCAGCAGCATGATCCCGCCGGTGGACATGATGAATCCGGTGTCGCCTCGGGCGACACCGTCGTCGATGATCCGAGCGTTGAGCGTGGGGAGGACTAACGACGCGATGGCCCCGAAGAGTTGAAGTGCGAGGACCCCGGCAAGCAACCAGCGGTACGGCGGCAGGTACGCCTTGAGGAGTTTTGCTAGCACGACGGTTCCCGGTGAGTTGCTTCGGTTGCCGCTCGTTCGCGATTGATCACAAGCACACGGTATGACAGATCGTGGTCGAGGTTGGCACCGACTCTGACGATTGCAACCATTTGTCCAAATCGAATGTGATGTCCAACACACTTGAATTCGATATTGGTTTCAGGTCACAGGGCCTGAACTGCTGGTTTACACATTGCTCCAATATGTCACGGTTTTACTTGGATCGAAACAAACTGGACGTACGTATTTAGCTTGGCTACAAAGGGGCGGAGCGAACAAAACGTGCGCCGCGTCATAGATATTCATGCAAGGAGTCACACATGGGATCCCTCGGAAACCTTCTCAAGGCCAACGGCATGGGCTGGGGCATTCTCCAGCTTCTTCCCCTGGTCAACATGCTCAAGACCCTTCAGGGGCTGGACACCGCGAGCTCGAACTCCTGACGTTCGACCACAACAATTCTTCCGAAACAACACAGGAGTAGTCGCATGACCTCGATTCAGAATCTCGACGCCTTCCTCAAGAGCGTTCTCGCATTCGTGACCAAGTTGAACGCGGGATCGGCAGACGGCTCGGGTTCGGCCGGTTCCACTGCCGAGTAGTTCTCGGTCCCCACTTCATTTCAACTGCATCCCGACATAAGGAGACCCGACATGGGTTCGTTCGAAGACTTCAGCGGCGTCGTCAAGACGTTCATTCCGGTACTCAAGGACCTGTTCACGGCACTCGGTGGTGGCTCGCTCACCCCGGGTACCGGATCGGCGGCTGACAAGTAAGTCCCGTTTGTCCGAAAGTGTGGCTCGCGGTTGTCTGCGGGCCACACTTTCTGCCTTTCAATTGTGAGCTAAATCACATTATCGGATATTTCGAACCGTCTATTTGGGCTCTGAACTGCAATTATGCCAGAAGGTGTTACCGACAGTTCACGTTGGTAGCTATTCGGTAGCTAGACAAGTGTGAGCAGTCGGTCTATAAATGCAGGCAGCGCCAAGGCAGTGCGCTACATCACAGCTCGGGATGTTGTTCGGGGGGCGGTTCAGCCATCCGCGCGGCAGAAGTTCCCGAACCATCTCGGCCACCGCCTGCGGCCGGAATGGCGCTGGAACATCACACCACCTCACAAACAGGAGAACCTCCTATGTTCGGATCACTCAGCACCCTCGGACCCCTGCTCACCGCGCTCGGAGCTTTCCTCAAGTCCGTTCCCACCGAATCGCTGTCCGGCGAGGGCGAGGGCTCGTCCACCGGTTCACTCTCGGGTCTGTCCAGCGGATCCGCCGAGTAGTCATCCCTTCCGGCAGGTCCATTCGGCTCTGCCAATCGGATTGCATGCAGGTGCCCTCTGTCCACTGTCGTGGCCGGAGGGCACCCGCGTTTGCGGAGATTTTCGTAGTTGCCGTTTTGGCAAGTGAACACAGAACTGTGAGTGGCAGCACCTGCGTACGATGGTTCGACGACATCGGCATACGGTCACCGCGACGTCCGGTGCTCCCGAATTCAGAGGTAGCCGACCGCGAGGTGACGCATGGTAGGGACGAGTCGCTTTCTGCGCCTTCTCCTAGTGCTGGCCGTTGTACTTGCGGCTTCGTTGATCGGCATCCTCACGCGCCCACCAGGTTTGCTCGCGACATTCTGGTGTGCCAACGCCATTCTGCTGGGAATGATGGTCAGATGGCCGGTCCTGATCGAGTGGCCGACGTGGATCGCTGCGGCTGTCGGATACGTCTGCGCTGACCTGATCACCGGCAACTCGCTCTCGCTTGCGGTGCAGTTGAACGGGGCGAACCTCGCCGGAGTCACAGTCGGTGTTCTTGTTCTGTACTACTTGAAGCGCACACCGTTCCGATTGGTCGATTCGCAGTCGCTGGTGTGGATGGTCTTCGTCTCGTTCGTCGCGGCGACTGGTACCGCGGCCACTGCCGGCGCCTTGGACCGGCTCTTACGCGGTCAGTCATTTACCGACACGTTTTTCCACTGGGGTGCCACCGAGGTCATGGCGTACCTGCTCGTCCTTCCTCTCATTCTCACTCTCACCATCCCGTCGAGCCTTGCCGAGTTCCGCAGCAAACTGACTGCCAAAACTGTCGCCGCTATGAGCGTTCCGCTACTCGCCACTGCAGCCTGCGTGCCGATCGCCCTGAGTATCGAAGGGCCGATCGCGCTGGTCCTTCCGATTCCGGCTCTCCTCTGGTGCGCCACTCGCATCTCGGTTCCGAGCACTGCCTTCGTTTCCGTGGTCTGGTCGGTGTGGTCGCTCATGATGGCGGGTAGCGGTCGACTCGATATCGGAGATCAAGCCGCCTCGACGTGGAACGAGGACGTCATCACGTCCATTGCCGTCACGCTGATCGCGTTGGGGCCGATCGCGGTTGCCTGTGCGACCGAGGAACGTCGCGCTGCCGAGCGTGAGCTCTTCCTTGCTGTCGAATTCGACCATCTGACCGGGGTCCTCTCGCGTGGTGCGTTTCTCGGGCATGCGGAATCGGAGCTTGCCGCCGCGGCCCGCACACAATCCCCGGTCGGCCTGCTGATGCTCGACCTGGACCACTTCAAGAGCATCAACGACACGCATGGACATATGACCGGTGACAGCGTTCTCGCGAACTTCGCCGAACGGGCCGCTGACCGATTGTCGGACGGCGATTTGATCGGAAGGCTCGGCGGCGAGGAGTTCGCCATTCTGCTTCCGGACTGCAGCTACGCGCGAGCAGTCGATGTGGCCGAGGCGGTCCGCGGCGCGCAAGTCGAGTACTCGGCCGAATCAGAAGTGACGAGCACCGTCAGTGTCGGCGTCGCGTGGGTCGATCATGCGACGCCGACGTTGACCACCCTCATGAGCGTCGCGGACGAGGCTCTGTACGAAGCCAAGCGCGCCGGGCGCAACCTCGTGAAAGTGCGCCGGCTCGGCAACGATGCATTGCCGCAACGGAATTCCGAGCCGGATATGGCCACCCGCACCTATCGCAAACCTGACATACCACGAACGATCAGGCGAGGATTTGGCCGCGAAGGTGTGGTGGACGGCCGATAACTGCGCTGACCTGCATCGGGATTGGCATATAGTCGCACCCATGCAGCTTGATTCGACGCCTTCGCCCCTGCCGACGCTTCCGCTCCGATTCGGAAGTCCCCTGACCGAGAACTCCATCCGCGTGATGATGTTGGGATCAGGCGAGTTGGGTAAGGAAGTTGTCATCGCGTTGCAGCGTCTTGGCGTCGAAGTGATTGCGGTGGATCGGTATCCCGATGCCCCTGGACACCAGGTGGCTCATCGTGCGCATACCGTCGACATGACCGATCCGGAAGCGCTGCTTGCCGTCATCGAGTTGGAAAAGCCTCACTTCGTGGTTCCCGAGATCGAGGCCATTGCGACGGATGCGCTTGCACTCGTTGAAGAACGCGGGGCCGCGGTGGTCATTCCCACCGCCCGCGCCACCCAGCTCACGATGAACCGTGAGGGGATCCGTCGGCTCGCGGCCGAGGAGTTGGGCCTGCCCACTTCGCCGTACGCTTTCGCGGACTCGCTTGCCGAAGTGCAGGCAGCGACAGACCGAATCGGTTTCCCGTGCGTCATCAAGCCCGTCATGTCCTCGTCGGGGAAGGGACAGTCGACGGTTCGATCCGCCGAAGATCTCGACGCCGCATGGGATTACGCGATGGCCGGAGGTCGTGTGAATCACGGCCGGGTGATTGTCGAGGGTTTTGTCGATTTCGATTACGAGATAACACAATTGACGGTTCGCGCCGTCGGTGAGAGCGGTCAGGTCGAGACGTCGTTCTGCGAGCCGATCGGGCACCTGCAGGAAGCCGGTGACTACATCGAATCGTGGCAGCCGCAGCAGATGTCCGCAGTTGCCCTCGCCTCGGCCCGAGACGTCGCCGAGAAGGTGACCACGGCTCTGGGCGGGCGAGGCATCTTCGGCGTCGAGCTATTCGTGAAGGGTGACGACGTCTTCTTCTCCGAAGTGAGCCCACGGCCGCACGACACCGGATTGGTGACTCTGCGGACGCAGCGACTTTCGGAGTTCGAGCTGCATGCCCGCGCGATCCTGGGATTGCCGGTCGACACGACGCTCACGGTTCCGGGAGCATCGGCGGTGATCTACGGCGGAATGGAGGCCAAGGGGATCGGATTCGACGGCGTCGCCGAGGCACTCTCGGTTCCCGAGACGGACCTGCGGCTCTTCGGCAAGCCCGAGAGCTTCACGCGTCGTCGCATGGGTGTTGCAGTGTCGACGGCCGCCGATGTGCCGACTGCACGCGCCCGTGCTCGCGAGGCCGCGTCGAAGGTGCGTCCCGTCGGATGAGTCCTGTGGCCGAGGTCCTCGTCGGGCTGGTCATCCTCGTCGGTCTGATCGGTGTCGTCGTTCCGATTCTCCCGGGGACACTTCTCGTTTTCGGTGCAATTCTGGTGTGGGCGATCATGACCGGTGGCGCGACGGCGTGGACGGTGTTCGCGCTGTCGACGCTGGCACTGGTGGTCACCGGGATCGTGAAGTACACCTGGCCAGGCAAGCGGATGAAGTCCGGGGGAGTGCCCAACCTGTCGGTGGTGGTCGGCGGCGTCGTCGGCATCATCGGGTTCTTCGTGATCCCGGTCGTGGGCTTGTTCCTCGGATTCATCGTCGGAACGTATTTCGCCGAACTAGCGCGGCTGCGCCGTTACGACATCGCCTGGTCGTCGACGCTTCACGCGGTGAAGGCAGTCGGATTGTCCATGCTGGTGGAACTGTTCGGAGCGCTGATCGCGGCGGGGCTGTGGCTGGGAGCCGTCGCGTTCACTTGAGCGCAGCGGTACCAGGAGCGGGCGTTGTCGCACATGACCGCGGACAGGTCGTCGCCGACAGCTTCGGCGATCACGTCCAGGTCGTGGACCTCGAACGCTCGACGTGCCCGTGTGCCGGGTAGATCGGTGCCGAACATCAGCGCAGCGGGGTTGACCGCGTGGATCTGGCGAAGCACGTCGCCGACGTCGGAGATGGTGGTGCGTCCGAACCCGGTGGCTTTGACGCGTACCCCGCGGTCGACGAGGTTCAGGAGATACGGCAGTCCGCGGGTGGACATTCCCAAGTGGTCGATGCTCACCGCCGGCAATTTGGCGAAGACGGGTTCCAGCGACAGCAACAGCGTGGCATCGACGTAGAACTCGGCGTGCCAGCCGACCAGATCGAATGCCCGGTTGGCGAGATCGGCGAGTAGACGCAGGTCGGTGGCGCCTCGGCGCAGATTGAATCGGACGGCGCGCACTCCCAGCGCGTCCAGCGCAACGATGTCTTCATCCGTCGCATCGAGCGGCAAAGCAGTGACGCCCACCCAGCCTTCGCCGAGCTCGGACAAGGCGGCTTTCAGGTATTCCTGGTCATTGCCCTGGTACGACGCGGTCACCACCGCGCCGCCGTCAACACTCAGGCCCTTCAGTGAGGCAAGCCGGGCCCGGTAATCGGCCACGGTGAAGGGCTCAGGCAGGTACCCGTGATTCTCGACCAGCGGGAAGCGCGGGTCGATGATATGCACGTGGGCGTCAAACACGGGGTCTATTTTGCCCTGTTGCCTTGGGTCCCCGCACACACCACCGGCCCGATGTGACCTGGGTCGCGTCGGGCCGGTGGAGGGCTTCTGTTCAGTTACTTCTGCGCACTCAGTTCGCGCGGTCGGGCTCGGATGCCTTCAGCATGTCGTGACGCTCGACGACCTTGATGCGCTCACGGCCTTCGGGCTCGCCCAGGCTGCGCTCGTGCGCGTCGAGGCGGTACCAGCCCTGCCAGGTCGTGTACGGCACCTGCTTGCCTTCGAGGAACTCGATGACGGCGTTCTCGTCGGGGTTCGCGGCGCCGGCGAAGCCGACGGAATCCTCGAGAAGATTCGCGACGGTTTCGTTGGCGTCACCCTTCGTGTGGCCGATGAGGCCGACGGGGCCGCGCTTGATCCAGCCGGTGACGTAGGTGGCCGGCATGAACCGGGCTGCGCCCTCGGCGTTGTCGTCGGCGACGACGCGTCCGGCGTCGTTGGGGACGGTGCCCGCCTGGTCGTCGAACGGCAGCTGCGTGACGTTCTGCGAGAGGTAACCGACGGCGCGGTACACGGCCTGGACATCCCAGTCCTTGTACGTGCCGGTGCCCTTGACGTTGCCGGTGCCGTCGAGCTGAGTGCGCTCGGTGCGCAGGCCGACGACCTTGCCGTCTTCACCGAGGATCTCCGTGGGAGATTCGAAGAAGTGCAGGAACAGCTTGTGGGGGCGGGCTCCGACGTCGCGGATTGCCCAGTCCTGCAGCGTGTTCGCGACCATGTCGACCTGCTTGGAGTTGCGGCGAGCCTGCTCGGAGCCCTCGTCGTAGTCGATGTCCTCGGGGTCGACGATGACCTCGATGGTCGGGGAATGGTCGAGCTCACGCAGTTCGAGAGGCGTGAACTTGGCCTGGGCCGGGCCACGGCGTCCGAAGACGTGAACCTCGACGGCCTTGTTGTTCTTGAGGCCCTCGTAGACGTTGGCGGGGATCTCGGTCGGCAGCAGTTCGTCGCCGGTCTTGGCGAGGACGCGGGCGATGTCGAGCGCAACGTTGCCCACGCCGAGGACGGCGACCTTCTCGGCTTCGAGCGGCCACGTACGCGGTACGTCGGGGTGGCCGTCGTACCAGGAGACGAAGTCGGCCGCGCCATAGCTGCCGTCGAGTTCGATACCCGGGATGCCGAGCGCGCGGTCGGCGTTGGCGCCGGTCGAGAAGATGACCGCGTCGTAGAACGACTGCAGGTCGTCGAGGGTGATGTCGGTGCCGTAGTCGATGTTGCCGAGCAGGCGGACCTGAGGCTTGTCGAGCACCTTGTGCAGAGCGGTGATGATGCCCTTGATGCGCGGATGATCAGGCGCGACGCCGTAACGAATCAGGCCGAAGGGCGCGGGCATGCGCTCGAAGAGGTCGATGCTGACGCCGCGGCCGGAGACTGCGGTGTCGGATTTCATGAGGGCGTCGGCGGCGTAGATGCCGGCGGGGCCGGCGCCGACGATCGCGACCCGGAGTGGGCGGTTGGAGTCAGTCATCGTGAGGACAGCTACCTTCTTCGAAGTTCGGACAACATATCGACAAGTATCCAATTTAGCCGAACCTAAGCACAGTGCCTCGGTTGCGGCCGAACGGATCCACACTCTCACTCGATCGGTTGTGGGTAAACCTATTCTTTCTTCCCATTCTCCCGTTGTCTCGGGTATTCGGGGTAGGGGCCTGGTCCTTGACGGGCCACAATTTCAAGTTGTGGGGGAGTATTGGCGTTATGAGTGACGAGCTTCGCGAATCCGACAACATCGATGGCAAGAAGGCGTCTGCGGGGCCGTTCCTCTTGGCTGTCGCCATCGTCGCCTTGATTCTGGGTGGAATCTTCGTCGCATCGTGGATCTCGCCGGCCGAGGAGAACGTCACCGAGTCGGACCGCGTGAGCCGCTCCGTCACCGACTACGTCGATGCCGAGAATCGAAATGACGCGGAGACGGTCAAGACCCTGACCTGCGCGAGCTTCAATTCGAGCACTGGTCCGATGGCCGGCGTCGACGGAACGGTCGAACTGAAGGGTGTGGACGGGGTCGTGGTCAACGGCGATCGCGCCCGGGCCGACGTGACGATCACCGGCGGCGGAGCGGGCGAGCGGGTCTCGACCTGGGCCCTGACCCGCGACGGCAACCGTTGGGTCGTCTGTAACTGACGGCCCGCTCAGGCGCTCACGGCAGTCTTGTGAAAACATGGACTACGTGAGTTACGCAGGCGATCTGACGCCGGAGCAAGCCTGGGAGCTGCTCCGCGAAAACCCCGACGCCGTGCTGGTCGACGTGCGGACCGATGCGGAGTGGAAGTACGTCGGTGTCCCCGATGTTTCCTCCCTCGGCAAGCAGGCCGCACTGATCGAATGGGTGAGCCACCCGACCGGCGCGCGCAATGACAACTTCGTCGACCAGTTGAAGGAAGCCGGCATCACCGCCGATTCCTCCGGGTCGGAGCGTCCGGTGATCTTCCTGTGTCGATCCGGACAACGTTCCATCGGTGCGGCGGAAGCTGCGACTGCGGCGGGCATCGGCCCGTCGTACAACGTGCTCGACGGGTTCGAAGGCGCATTGGGTGCCGACGGACATCGCGGACTTGTAGGTTGGCGGGCCATCGGCTTGCCATGGAGGCAGCAGTGAGCGGAATTCCCCAGGGTGGCGCATTTCAACGAGCGCTGCCGGACGACGTCGGTCTCGGCACTCTCGGTGTTCGCGGTGGACTGATGCGTACCGGGTTCGAGGAGACTTCCGAAGCGTTGTTCCTCAACTCCGGATTCGTCTACGAGAGTGCAGAAGCCGCCGAACAAGCCTTCACCGGCGAGGTGGATCATTTTGTCTACTCCCGCTACGGCAATCCGACGGTCAAGATGTTCGAAGAGCGTCTGCGTCTCATCGAAGGCGCGGAAGCCTGCTTTGCGACTGCCAGCGGAATGTCGGCTGTCTTCACCGCGTTGGGCGCGCTGTTGGGCAACGGCGACCGATTGGTGGCTGCGCGCAGCCTGTTCGGATCCTGCTTTGTCGTGTGCAACGAGATCCTTCCGCGCTGGGGAGTCGAGGTCGTCTTCGTCGACGGTGAAGACAACGCGCAGTGGGAAGAAGCGCTGTCGGTGCCGACCACTGCGGTGTTCTTCGAGACGCCGTCCAACCCGATGCAGTCCCTCGTCGACGTTCGGCGGGTGTCGGAGCTTGCTCATGCTGCCGGTGCAAAGGTAGTGCTGGACAACGTCTTCGCGACGCCGCTTCTGCAGCGCAGCCTCGATCTGGGCGCCGACGTCGTGGTGTACTCCGGTACCAAGCACATCGACGGTCAAGGCCGCGTGCTCGGCGGCGCGATCCTCGGCACCGAGGAATACATCAGCGGTCCCGTCCGAGAACTGATGCGGCACACAGGTCCTGCGCTCAGCCCGTTCAATGCGTGGACTCTGCTCAAGGGTCTCGAAACCATGCCGGTCCGTATTCGGCATTCCGTGGCTTCGGCACTCGAGATCGCCGAATTCCTCGAAGGACACTCCGGCGTCAAGTGGGTCAAGTATCCGTACCTGACTTCGCACCCGCAGCACGAGCTCGCGAAGTCTCAGATGAGCGGCGGCGGAACTGTTGTTACGTTCGAGCTCAATGCGCCTGACGGGGAGGGCAAGAAGCGGGCGTTCGAGGTTCTCAACGGCCTGCGCGTCATCGACATCTCCAACAACTTGGGAGATTCCAAGTCGTTGATCACCCACCCCGCAACCACAACGCACCGGGCCATGGGTCCGGAAGGCCGTGCAGCAGTGGGTCTTACAGACGGCGTTGTGCGTTTGTCGGTGGGGCTGGAAGATACCGCCGATCTCTTGGCTGATCTGAAGCGAGCCCTCGGCTGATCCGGTAGAACGCCTTGCCCTCGAACTTCGTTTGGCGAGGCGTTCTACGGCGCAGGTGTCAGACCCAGTTGTTTGACGTCGATCGTCAACGCCGTCGTATTCAGTGTGAGACCTGAGCTTGTCGTGTCGGCGGGGTAGATCGTGAACAGCACCTGCGCGGTCAGGTTGGTGTTGTTCAACGCCGATGTGACCGGGATGAGGTTCGGCGTCGGTGACGTGCTGTCGTACAGAAGATTGTTGCTCTGATCCGTGACGTAAGTGCGGAGATCGACACTGGCGGTCGCGAGCCCGCCACTCAACTTGGTCTTGTCGACCGTCACATTGGCTCTCAACCGGGGACCGGTGGCCAAGACCTTCGAATCGCAGAAATACGTGTAGTTGAATCCGGGCTTGAGTCGGTAGGTAGTGATGTCCGGGATATATACGAGTGGATTCGGATTGGTGGGCGCGTTGACGTAGACCTGCGAATACCACCCCCCGCCGCTCGTGGTCACGCATGCTCCCAGATCCAGGGTCCCGGACTGGACAGCGGCGCTCGTCAGGGTCGTACTGTCCGTCCATTTCGCCAATGTGCCCGAGCCGCCGAGCAATACAGCTCCGGCCGCGGCGACTGCCATGGCGGCTTTCGTCGTCTTTTTCATCACGGCACCAGGGCCTTGATCTCGTCCGGAAGTTCGCTCGGGGCAGGAGATTCGGCCCAGACTCCCGCTGACGTGTCGATGACGGTGACGCCGCCAGTGGTGATCACATACAACTGATCGGTTCCGGTGAGCCAATGCAGTACAGCGTCGCTGTCAACGGGACCTCGATATACCTCAGTGCCCGATGAATTCGACACGGATACAACGGGTCCACTGGCAGTCGAGAGCTTCTGGGCGCTGAGACCGGTCGTGGTCGCCGGGGCGTCGATGGGAACCTCGCTCGGGGTGGGCGTAGTTGTTGTGGGTGTCGTTGTCATGGTCGTTGTTGTTGTCGTTGTGGACGGAGTAGTTGTAGCCGGTGACGAGGTGGTTGTCGAAGGTGTAGTTGTGCTGGTGGTTGTCGTGGCCTGCGAGGTTGTTGATGCGCTCGGAGTAGTCGTGGGTGAAGGTGTGGTCGAACTGACCGCTGCGGTGGAGGTGGTAGTCGTCGCACTCGGAGCTTGTGCAACCAGCGCCGAACGAGCGGCCGGAGCTGAGGCTGCCGTGGTTCCGCTCGTGGGTCCGGATGCACACGCCATGTCATTGAGGATGATGAGCAGTGTCGAACTGCTGATGCGGTACCCGGTGTATTCCGGTGTCACGTAAGTTCCAACGAGTCCGTGTAATTCGACGTCGTAGTTTGTGTTCGACAGGAGAATCCCGCCGCTTGGCAGATCGGACAACGTCAGGGTCGTCGAGAGGCCGGTCACGTCTCTGATCAGCGGAGGTTGGGTGGTGTTGGTTGCGTTTCGGACGATGATTCGAAATGTATCCGTGGCAACGCCAGGCCAAGCGAGCACGACGGAAGTTCCCTTGTCCGAGCAGGTCATTGACGCGGGAGGTTTCGGAAAGCTCGCAGCAGTGGTGAACGAAATGCTTCCCGCTGTCGCCATGCCCGTGAAGGCGGCCTGTGTTCCGCCGATGTTCGCAATGCCCGCCACGCTGAGACCGACCGTTGTCAATGCGATGATTGCCTTGAAGGCGTGGGAATCGCCGTGCGCGTCCTGACGATCCAGCCTGGGTTCCCCTTCATCCGGTCTTTTCCGTGGGCGAAATGCGATGTACAGCAGTCCTCCGACAGCAATCGCACCAAGCACAAGCCCACTCGGTCCGGACAGCCAGACGGCCACGTAGCCGAGGCGGTTGATGCTGAAGAAAACTCGATCCGCTTCGGTGATGACGTAAGGATCTGGGTCTGTGACGGGATTCGCGTCGCCGCGCAGCTGTGCAATTGCAAGATTGTTGCCTTGCTGCTCGACCGTCTCGACACGATGGGTGATTCGAACGCCTTGGTTGTCGTAGACACTGACGATGTCACCGACCTGAACTTCCGAAGCAGGCACGGTGCGCGCGAATGCCAGAGCACCGGTCTCGATCGTGGGAGACATCGATCCGCTCTTGAAGATCAGCGGAGTGATACCGAAAGCGAAGCCGGCAATGAACAATCCGATGGATGCCAGACCGGCGAGGGCACCGAGGGTGAGCAGAAGTTCGTGAATCCGACGTGGCGTCGAGGCTTTCGGTGACATCTTCGTGTGTCGTGACACGGCGCTCACACCTTTGCCGAGAAGTTCAGGACGATGCTCGACGAGCTGCTCGTCGGTGGGGTCGGACTCGTCGGAAGCGTCACCGAGACACAAAGATTGTCGGTTGCCCCGATAGCCAGCGAACGGTCGGGTGCACCGACCGCCTGATTTGTGGTGAGTGTCAGCGGTAAGGACAACACCACATTGCTGCCATCTGTGCATTTGTTGGCCACAGTTCCGTTCAACGACACAGTCATCCGCAAGTAGGTCGTCAGCGCGCCGCCGCTGGTGGAAGTAATCGTGTATTTCAGAGGAAGATTCACGCCTGCCCCCACGTTGTTGACTTTGACGATGGCGGAGTTCGAGTCGCCGGGAATCATCCCGGTTTTGCCGAGTTGGCTGAAGTTCAGTGTCGTGGTCAGCGTGGGTTGGATTGTGGTATTCAACTGCAGATTGATCGACCCGGTCGTGATATTTCCCGAAGTCGCCATCGCCGAAGACGTCCAGGCCGCGAGCGTGGTTACACCGCCGACACCAAGCACCATCCCCAGCGCGAGCAGCGCGCGAAAACGCGTGCTGGTCAACAGGTGACGAATCCGGTGGGCCGGACGGTCAGGGCGCGAGGGCATCGTGCTGGCCTTTCTCGATCTGGTCGGAGTTGGTGAGGTTGGAAGCTGCAGGGTCAGGCGCCAATCGGGCTCGAGCTCGCTCCTTCCGGCCGTCACGGATGCCGCTGATCATCATGTAGGCCGCGTACAGCAGTAGTGTCGTCACGACTATCACCACGATCACGGTGCGCTGCTCTCCGGTGAGCCAAGTGTTGACGTAGCCGAGATACGGAAGGCTGTACCAGACCTTTCCCCGGATCTGTACTGGCCGTACTTCTTTCTCGTCGCGTTCACCGTTCGCGTCGCCCTGGGTGATGAAAGTTCGTTCACCCTTTTGGTTTTCACTTGTGGCGATGATCCGGTGCGTGACGACGGTCGGCTGACCCGATTCCAGCTGGTACGTAATAGGTGTACCGATCCCCAGTTCGGACGGATCGACAGGTTTGACGACGACCAGTGATCCAGGGTTGTACGTCGGGCGCATCGAACCGGTCAGAATCGTGAAGCGCTGCGCTCCCGCGAAGAAGGGGATGACAATGGTTGCGACGATGACTGCCGAAATCGCCAGCAGCAGTGTCCAACTGACGATAGAGGTGACCCACCACAGAGGGCCGGTACGTTCACCGCGTTTGGTCGAGTGTTTCGTCATGCCGCCCCTGCCTGGAACGTGAAGGTGGCGTTGGTCGTCTGACCGGAAACCGCACCAACACCCACCGTGAGCCGCAGACACAGGATGTAGGTGCCACCGGCTGCGAGCGGAGTCGGCATGTACGCGGGGGAAACCGGGTACTGCAGCGATGCATTCATCGATCCGGACGTCACTGGGGTTACTGCCGGAGCCGCGGTGTTGACGCCGGCCGGGCAGGCGCCTTCGTTGGCGACTCCGTACGTGGTCAACGTGAATCCCGGAAGTGCGCTCGTCGACTGCATTCGCCACTGCAGAGGATCAGACCCCGAATTCTTGACGGTGAGCGGAGCTTGCACCGTGTTTCCCGGGACCACAGGCGTCGTGGCCGTCGTCAAATTCGCCAGGGTGTACGCCGCACTGGTTCCGGCCGATGTACCAACGGTGAGGTTGACGCTTGCAGCGGTTGCGGTCCCACCACTCGCGCTCGCCGAATCGGACCACAGCGCGAGCGACTGCTGTGACGATGCGAACACCGCTACAGCAGCCACCGCGACTGCGATCGCTCCCCAGACCTTTTTCCTCATGAAATTACGGAGCCGGAGTCAGCGCTGTCTGAGTGACGACCAGCTTCATCGCCGCCAAGTTCAGCGACTGATTCTGCGCGACCTGGTTGGCCACCTCGGTGAAGTTCAGACGGACTCCGACGTGCACGATCGTGCCGTTCTGTACCTTGGTGATCTGTGAAATCGGGTTGCCACCAGCGTCCTTGATGGTCGTAACCGGCTGTACAGCGGCGGCAAGTTCGGCGCTGTTGGCACCTGGAACGATGCCGGCCGTATCAGCGGTCAGAACAGCCGCGAGACGATCGCCCACTGCGGTCACTGTGACGTCGCAGGTGTATTCGATGCTCTCGGTGGTGACGATGCGGTAAGCCGAGATGTTGGTGATCGCGGTCTTCGTCGGATTGAGGGAGTTCCAACCGCCGCCGACCGGTGCGCAGGCGCTCAGGTCGAGTGCACCGGAAGTGACGGGTCCGCCGCCACTGACGTCGGCCGAGTCGCTCCACACAGCGAGCGAGCCCGCACCGCCGAGGAGGAGGGCGCCGGCCGCCGCAGCAGCGATCGCGCCCTTGGTCTGCTTCTTCATGAAAATCTCATTTCATGTCTGGGACCCGAAATGGGTCGTTCAGACATGAGTATCAGCCACGGCAAACGATTCGTTACTACTTTTTCTCAAATTTCTTTTTGGACTGCGATCCACCTATTGTCGGGGGTGTATTCGCCTCTGACCTGCGAATAACTATCAGTACGCAATCTTCCTTCGAAAGAAACCGCTTGTTTGTCCAGCTGGACAAAGTGGACGAGTCGGATCCTGGCAAATCTAGTGTTTTTTACCAGTTAATTACCGACTCGCGGTTTTGTTTTGCAATTGAATCAATTGTTTGCGGTGCTACGGAATGGATCGGTTGTCATTCCTACAAGATCGGCGACCGACTCGAGAACGACTGTGGGTCGGTACGGGAAGAGCTCCACCGACGCGCGGGTCGAGATCCCGGTCATCACCAGAATCGTCTGCAGTCCGGCTTCGAGGCCACAGACGATGTCGGTGTCCATCCGGTCGCCGATCATCAACGTGTTGGCCGAATGGGCGCCGATGGACCGCAGGGCAGAGCGCATCATCAAGGCGTTGGGCTTGCCGACGTAGTAGGGATCGCGTCCGGTTGCCTTGGTGATGAGAGCCGCGACCGAGCCGGTGGCCGGCAGCGAGCCGTCACGCGACGGCCCAGTGGCGTCGGGGTTGGTGGCGATGAACCGCGAACCACGCTCGACCAGTCGAATCGCGGTGGTGATCGCCTCGAACGAGTACGTGCGCGTCTCGCCGAGTACGACGTAGTCGGGGTCACTGTCCGTCAGGACGTAACCGATGTCGTGCAGGGCAGTGGTCAGGCCCGATTCGCCGACCACGTAGGCGCTGCCGCCTGGCCGCTGGTTGGCCAGGAACGTCGCGGTAGCGAGCGCTGACGTCCAGATCGACTTCTCCGGGATGTCGAGTCCCGAATTGAGCAAGCGTGCTCGCAGGTCACGCGGGGTTCGGATGGAGTTGTTGGTGAGCACCATGTACGGGATGTCGTTCGACGCCAGCTCTGCCAGGAACGTGTCCGCTCCAGGTATCAAGTGCTCCTCGTGGACGAGAACCCCGTCCATGTCCATGAGGTAGGTCCAACCGGTCTGATCTTCTGTACTGGTCATGACTCCAGTATGTGCGGGTGCCGCCCGATGTGGGCGATCAAGCGAGAAGGCGCCACAGCCCGATCAGGCCGACGACGACAATCGTGTAGCGCAATGCAGTGGGGGACAGGCGTCGTCCGTAGCGGGCGCCCAGGACGCCACCGCCGAGCGAGCCGACAGCGATCAAACCGGCTGCTGCCCAATTGATCTGATCGAACGCCAGAGTGATGTACATCCCCGCTGCAACGATGTTGACGAGCAGTGAGAGCAGGTTCTTCGCGCCGTTCATGCGTTGGAGGGTTTCAGGGAGGATGGCACCCATCACACCGATGAGAAGGATGCCCTGCGCGGCAGTGAAGTATCCGCCGTAGATGCCGACCGCAAAGGTGCCGGCGGTCAGGAGCATCAGCCTCTTGGTGGACAGCGTCGTTTCTTCGGTGGAACGCTTCTTGGCCCACGCCTGGATGCGTGGTTGGAGGAGGACGAGCGCGAGGGCGAGGACCAACAGCACCGGAACGATGGTTTCGAACAGTTTCTCGGGTAGATGCATGAGCAACCAGGAACCGAGTAGTGCCCCGGCGAGTGACGCCGGAATCTGCCACTTCAGTCGATCCCACTGTCCGGACAGCTCGCGTCGGTAGCCCCAGGTGCCGGAAACTCCGCCGGCGACGAGCCCGACCGCGTTGGACATGGTCGCGGTCACGGGCGGCATGCCGAAGGCGACCAGCGTCGGGAACGTGATCAGCGTTCCACTGCCGACCACGGCGTTGATCGCGCCCGCACCGATGCCGGCCAGCAATATGAAGAAAGCGTCGAGTCCACTCACTCCGCAGACGGTACGGCAGAGGGAAAGTCGGTCCAGACGGCGGTCCCGGTCTTCGTTCGAACACTCTATTGAACACGTCGAACGCGGCTTCTGACACCGTTGAAATCAGTGCGATTCCAACCTGGTTGATCTTTCATTTCCCTTGCAGTGCAGGGAAATACAACATTTGACGACTAGACATTTCGGGTCTAGTCTTTGCTCACCATCCAGAGCGACCGAGAGACCTGGCTCGTCGACGTCGCAGCAACCCCCCGAGCGATCGGGAGCGGGTGCTACCGCCAGGACCGATGGAAGGCATCACATGGGTTCCACTTCGCACGCTCCGCACAGGCGCCGCCACATCGATCTGTGCCGCACCGCTTCGTGTCACTGTCGCTGACCGAACCGTCGTCTTCGCAACTCGAGCTCACCAACTCGAGACCACAGCTGCGTTCCCATTCCCCGAAAGGTCTATTCGTCATGTCCACTCCGTCAGGTAGCGCGCCGTGAGCGCGCCCACCGATGTCCGCCCCGAAAAGTCGGTGTCCGAGCCGCAACTTCCGGACTCGGAGCTTGTCGTTGCTCGCACCTGGCACCCGCTGCGCTGGGTGATCAGTGCGGTCGTGCTGGTACTGCTTGCTCAGTTCATCCACGGACTCGTCGTCAACCCCGGCTGGGACTGGCCGACCTTCGCGCAATACTTCACCGCGAAATCAGTGCTCGCCGCGCTGTGGATGACGATCAAACTGACGCTGTGGGGGACGATCCTCGGATTCGGTCTCGGTGTTTTCCTGGCACTCGGTCGGTTGTCGAAAAACCCGGTCCTGCAGGTGATCGCTTGGACCTACATCTGGGCCTTCCGCTCGATTCCACTCATCGTGCAGCTGCTCTTCTGGTTCAACATCACATACCTGTACCAGACGCTTTCTCTCGGAATACCTTTCGGGCCCGAGTTCTTCACCTTCCAGGTCAGCGGTGTGATCGGCGGATTCACCGCGGCGGTCATCGGTTTGGCGCTGCACCAGGCTGCATACTCGGCCGAGATCATCCGCTCCGGAATCATTTCGGTGGATCACGGCCAGATCGAAGCTGCTCACTCGCTCGGTATTCCGCGCAGTCGCCAGTTCTTCAAGATCGTTCTCCCGCAGGCAATGCGAGCGATCCTCCCCAATGCCGCCAACGAGGTCATCGGACTCTTCAAGGGAACGTCGATCGTCTCCACCATGGCAATCGCCGAACTGTTCTACCAGGTGCAGGTCATCTTCGGCCGCAACGGACGAGTCGTGCCCCTGCTGATGGTCGCCACGATCTGGTACATCATCCTCACGACGTTGCTCTCGATCGGTCAGTACTACGTGGAGCGCCACTATGCACGAGGATCCGCCCGTGCGCTTCCGTTGACTCCGGTACAGAAGGCGCGCAAGAAGTTCGAAGAGATTCGAGATGCGCGTCTCGATATTCCGAGAGGTGCGACCCGATGACCGCAGAACTGGCCGAAGAGACGGTGTATGCCGTCGAAGCGCGCGGAATTCACAAGTCGTTCGGCACGCTGGAAGTACTTGCCGGCGTTGATCTCCTGGTCCGCAAGGGCGAAGTGACCGTCATTCTCGGTCCGTCTGGTTCCGGTAAGTCCACCTTGCTGCGCACCCTCAATCACCTCGAGAAGGTCGACCGCGGGACCGTGCGGATCGACGGAGAACTGATCGGGTACCGGCGCAAGGGAAACCGGCTCCACGAACTGCGTGACCGCGAGATCCTGAAACAGCGTTCGCACATCGGATTCGTGTTCCAGAACTTCAACCTGTTTCCGCACCTGACCGCGCTGGAAAACGTGGTGGAAGCGCCGCTCTCGGCCCAGAAGCGTGATCGTGACGAGGTGTACCGCGAGGCCCGCGCACTGCTCGAGCGAGTGGGAGTGGGGGACAAGGCGGACGAGTATCCCCGCCAACTCTCCGGTGGCCAGCAACAGCGCGTCGCGATAGCGCGAGCGCTGGCACTGCGGCCGGCGGTCATTCTCTTCGACGAGCCGACGTCGGCGCTCGACCCGGAACTGGTCGGCGAGGTTCTCGAGGTCCTCGCTCAGTTGGCCCGTGACGGCGCCACCTTGGTGATCGTCACACACGAGGTCGGATTTGCTCGGGAAGTGGCGGACACTGCGGTCTTCATGGACGGCGGCGTCATCGTCGAACAGGGCCCACCTTCGCAGGTGATCGACAATCCGGTCCACGAACGGACCAAAGCTTTTCTCTCCCGCGTCCTCTGACGCGACCCAGACTCATTCCCGGAAGGAAATATTGATGTTCTCCCCATCCCGTCGCGCGACTTTTCTGATCTCGGCTCTTGCCACAGTCGGACTGCTCAGCGCTGCGTGCAGCAGCGCGGACGCGGAGTCCGACGGCGCCCAGGTCACCGCTGCTGCGGGTTACAACCTCACTGCCGATCAGAACCGCATCACCACCGACAAAGTCGATTCCATTGCCGCCGAGCTACCTCAGGACATTCGCGATCGTGGCACGCTGCGCGTCACCGGTAGTGCCGGTGCCGCTCCGCCGCTCCGCTTCTACGCCGACGACGACACCACTCTCATCGGTTCCGAGACCGACTTCGCCTACCTGATCGGTGATGTTCTCGGTTTGAAGGTCGACCTGCAGACCGCAGACTGGGCACAGAACTTCGTCCGCATCGATTCCGGCGAGGCTGATGCATTCCTGTCCAATGTGACTGTGACGGAAGAGCGTAAAGAGAAGTACGACTTCGCCACCTACCGACTCGACACCCTGGCCTTCGAAGCCAAGAAGGGCTCCGGGATCTCCATCAAGGAACCCAAGGATGTCGCAGGCAAGAAGATCGCGGTAGGTTCCGGTACCAATCAGGAAGCGCTGCTGGTCAAATGGAGTGAGCAGAACGTCGCGGCCGGCCTGGCCCCCACCGACATCTCCTACTACCAGAACACCACCGACTACTACCTGCCGCTGCAGTCCGGCCGGATCGACGCCTACTTCGGACCGAACCCGTCGTCGCAGTTCCATGCCAAGCAGTCGGGTGAAACCGAAGTTGTCGGTGAGTTCTCCGGTGCAGGCGACACGCTGCAAGGCCAGATCGCGGTTCTGGTGAAGAAGGACAACGGGTTGATCAAGGCAATCAACGACGCGATCAACCACACGATCGAGAACGGCACGTACCAGCAGATCCTCGAGCGCTGGAACATCACGAATGAAGCCGTCGACACGTCCCTGATCAACCCGCCCGGCCTTCCGAAGACCAAGTGAGCTCTCGTCCATGAGTGAGATTCTCGATGCGATCGTCATCGGTGGAGGACTCGTCGGGTCCTCCACCGCCTGGCGGCTCGCGGCGCGCGGACGTAGCGTCGTTCAGCTGGAACAGTTCGGGCCGGGGCACAAGCACGGTGCGTCGCACGGTACTTCGCGCATCTACCGTCAGGCGTACGACAATCACCTGTACACCGGGTTGGCGGCCGACGCGCTGCCGCTGTGGCGGGAGTTGGAGACCACGACGGACATCGGGTTCCTGGAACTCACCGGTGCCGTTGATCACGGCCTGCCGCAGGCAGTGCAGTCCAAGGCGAAGATACTTCTCGAGGCGGGCATCAAGGGCGAGATCCTCACCCCTGCCGAGGCGTCCGCCCGTTGGCCGGGGCTGCGATTCGACACCACGGTGCTCCATCATCCCGATGCAGGCCGGTTGCACGCGGACCGCGCCGTGACCGCTCTGAAGGCGGGAGCGGTGTTTGCCGGCGCCGAGGTCCGTCACGATGTTCGGGTGTTGGCACTCGCGCGGGCGTCCTACGGCGTGGACGTGGTGACGGACAGTGGAACGCTCGCAGCTCGTCAGGTAGTGATCGCGGCCGGTGCGTGGACTGCGGATCTGATCGAAGACAGCGGTCTCGGCTCCGAGATCGTACTGCCGACACTGCGCACGACACAGGAACAACCGGCACACTTCGCACCGCTCGATCCCGGAGTCGAGTGGCCGAGTTTCGTTCACCACACCGGCGCAGAATTGGAGACCGCGGGGATCTACGGGCTTGGTTCCGAGGACGGGATCAAGATCGGCGAACACGCGACCGGGCCGGTGGTGACTCCGCAGACCCGTGACTACACCCCTGGTGTCGACGGAGAGCAGCGATTGGTGGAGTACGCCGAGTCGTGGTTGCCCGGTGTCGATTCCACCCGTGTCGAGTCGCTCACCTGCCTGTACACGAGCACGCCGGACAGTAACTTCGTCATCGACCGAGTCGGAGCCGTCACGGTGGCGGCGGGGTTCTCGGGGCATGGGTTCAAGTTCGGTCCGGCCTTGGGTGAACTTGTGGCGGACCTCGTCGACGGAACCACCCTCGCTCCGGAAGTTTTCAGGCTGGGGGAGCGTTGACCAGATTCATGGAGGAAAGTGTTGTGGCACTGGAGCTCGGAACTCGACAGCTCGAGGGTGTCGGAGCGGTAGAGGTCTATTCGGTATCGCAGGACGATCCCTTGGCAGCTCCACTGATCGCGGAGTTGGCACTCGAATACAGTTCGCGTTACGGCGGGACTCGCGAAGCGATGCTCGAGGATCTCACGACGTATCCGGCAGAAGAATTTGCCTATCCGCAGGGTGCGCTTCTGGTGCTCACCCACGACGGTCTGCCGATCGCCGGTGGTGCGTTTCGTCAATTCGATTCCACCACTGCCGAACTGAAGAGAATCTGGACATCGGTCGACTATCGGAAGCGCGGCCTCGGCAAGGCCGTCGTTCGCGAGTTGGAACGAGAGATCGAACTTCGTGGATACAACCGGGTGTTTCTCACGACGGGTCCTCGGCAACCCGAGGCCGTCGCGCTGTATCTGTCCAGTGGATACACACCGCTTTACGACGCGTCACTCTCGCCCGAAGAGGTGGGCATCCACCCGTTCGAGAAACAACTTCGGGTCCTCGAAAATGTGACTCGAGCAGCAATTCCTACCGACCGGGTTGACAACACCCGGGTTTAACCTCGTACACTTGCGAACGACCATCCAGAGCGACCGAGAGACCTGGCTCATTGAAGTCGCAGCAACCCCCCGAGTGATCGGGTGCGGGTGCTACCGCCAGGACCGATGGAGGAACACGAAATGAAGGCAGTCGAAGGCGGTTTCGATACCGCCTGGTCGCGTCGTCACGTAGACCTGTGCCGCACCGCGGGATCTTTCTGTACCAACTGACCTCGGTCAGTCATTCACACTCAGGCGAGTCGTCGACAAGTCTGTTTTCTCTTCTCTCACAAGTGATTCGTGCTCGATCGCCTTTCTCGTCTCAGGCGACGGGTGCGCTCTTCGGCATGCCTCTTTAGGAGTTCTTGGTGTCTTCGCCCTCATTCGGTGCCCGCAAACGCGCGACCGTAATCGCCGGTATCGGTGCTGTCTCGGTTCTCGGCACCGTCCTCGCCGGCTGCAGCAGCGGGAGTGACAGTGCTGCCGACGCAGGCCCCGCCCAGTCCGGCGGAACCCTTCGCTACGGTCTGTCGCAGGCGCCGACGTGTGCCGATCCGGCCCAGGCCGGCAGTAACCAGACCGTGTATGTCACTCGGACCGTGGTGGATTCGCTGACCGATCAAAATCCCGACTCCGGAGAGATCACCCCGTGGCTCGCCAAGAGCTGGGAGATCAGCCCCGACGCCGCTAGCTTCACGTTCGTCCTTCGCGACGACGCCACCTTCAGTGACGGCACCCCGGTGACGGCGGATTCGGTGAAGAAGACCTTCGACTCGGTCAAGAATCTCGGACCGAACGCGTCGTTGGCGAAGAGTTACCTGTCCTCGTACACCGGTACCGACGTCGTAGATGCTCACACGGCGAAGATCAATTTCTCCGGACCCAATGTTCAGTTCCTGCAGGCAACTTCGACGCCACAGCTCGGAATCCTCGCCGATTCCACCACCGCGCTGGCATCCGAGCAGCGCTGCCCCGGTGCAGCGGTGATCGCCTCCGGACCGTTCGTGTACACCGACTGGCAGCAGGACAAGAGCGTCAAGATCGCCAAGCGTGCGGGATACAACTGGGCGTCGGACGCGGTCGCGCATCAGGGTGAGGCCTACCTCGACGGCGTCGACTTCACGGTGGTCCCCGAATCCGGTGTGCGGGCAGGCAGCGTGGCCTCCGGCCAGCTCGATGCGGTCAGCGATGCGCTTCCGCAGGATGCGCCGCAGATCGAGGGCGCAGGCGGACGAATCCTCACAAGGCCGAACCCGGGTGTGAGCTTCTTCTTCCAGCCAAACGTCAGTCGCGGCGTTCTCGCCGATCAGGCTGTTCGCCAGGCCATCATTCCCGCGATCAACCGCCAAGAACTCGTCGACACCGTTCTGGATCCGTCGTTCTTCCCGGCCACGAGCCCGTTGGCTCACACCACTCCGCTCTACAGCGACGAATCGAGTGTCGTGACGTACGACGCCGACAAGTCGGCGAAGCTTCTCGACGCGGCTGGTTGGAAGACCGGCAGCGACGGTATCCGCGAGAAGGACGGGCAGAAGCTCACTTTCAGCGTCACCTTCAGTCCGGTGTTCTCGGGTAACCAGGCCATCCTCGAGCTCGTACAGCAGCAGCTCAAGAAGGTCGGCGTCGACTTGCAGCTCAACCTGGTCTCGAACGGTGAATGGACCGAGAAGGGAGTATCGGGTGATTACGATTCGCTGTATTACAACAGCACTCGCGCGGACGCCGACATCCTGCGGGCATCGTTCAGCACAGAGGGCCGCAACCTGAACCGTCGCGGCGCAGATCCGGAGCTCGACAAGGTTCTCACAGACCAGCTTGCAGCCACGGACAACGGCCAACGCGGCGAACTGGTATCCACTGCACAGGAATTGATCCTCGACCGTGGACTCTCCATCCCCACCATCGAGCTCTCACAGGCCATCGGTGCCGGATCGAGTGTGCAGGACCTGAACTTCGAAGCCTCTTCACGCCTGCAGTTCTACGACGCATGGTTGTCGGGTAAGTAATCATGACTCGATACGTACTCACCCGACTGGGTCAGGCCGCAGTGGTCCTGTGGGCCGCCTTCACCATCTCGTTCGTGATTCTGTTCCTCCTGCCGAGTGATCCCGTCAGCATGGCTGCCGACTCGTCCGGTCAGGGTGTCGCAGTGGATCAGGCTGCGCTCGATCAGCTTCGGGCGCGGTACGGCTTGGACCAGTCGGTGTGGGTGCAGTACTGGACGTCGCTGACAAATGCTCTTCGCGGCGATTTCGGTACATCGATCTCCACCGGTCAGCCGGTGACGGATGCCATCTTCTCGGCGCTGCCCAGCACTCTGGTGCTGGCAACCACCGCTTTGGTTCTGGCCGTGTTGTTCGGAGTGGCGATCGCGTTCTTCGCTACCTACACCCGCAAGCGGTGGCTCGCGAACCTGTTGTTCTCGCTGCCGCCGCTGGGTGTGGCAGTGCCTACTTTCTGGGTGGGCCTGATTCTTCTGCAACTCTTCTCGTTCCGTCTGCACATCTTCCCGGCATTCGGAGACAAGGGATTCGCAACGGTGATTCTTCCGGCGATCACCTTGGCGATCCCGACCGGCGCGGTGATCGCGCAGGTGCTCACGACCAGCCTGCAGTCGACGCTACGTTCGCCGCATGTGGAGACTGCGTACGCCAAGGGCGCAAGCCGTTGGCGCGTGCAGACCCGTCACGCGTTGCGACTGGCGAGCATTCCGGCATTCACCATTGCCGGTGTGCTGGTCGGCACGCTGCTCGCCGGCTCGGTGGTTGTGGAAACGGTGTTCTCTCGCGCGGGCGTCGGCCGTCTGACACAGACGTCGGTGATGGCGCAGGACATCCCGGTGGTGCAGGGAGTCGTTGTGTTCGCCTCTCTCGTGTTCGTGCTCGTCAACCTCGCGGTCGACCTCTTCTACCCCTTGATAGATCCACGGATCATCCAGACGAAGAAGAGTCACACCGAAAAGTCGAATACCGAAAGCTCGACCGATCTGGAGCCGGCTCATGTCTGACACATTGATCGAACCCCTACTCCTCGATCCGAGCGTCGAGGCGAAGACACCTGTTGTTTCGCGCCGAAAGTCCACGGCCATCGGCTGGATCCGAAAGCCCGGCTTGGTGATTCCGGTGTTGATCGTGTTGCTTGCCATCGGCTTTGCCGTCGCACCCGGATTTTTCGCCAGCGGCGATCCGTTGTCCGGTGTCCCGGCGGACAAACTGCAGGGCCCGAGCCTGGCTCACTGGTTCGGAACCGACAATCTCGGACGTGACCTGTACACACGGTTCGTGCACGGCGCCGCGCTGTCCCTGACCGCAACCTTGGTGGCGGTCGGAATCGCATTGGTGGCGGGATCGATAATCGGTTTGCTCGCGGGCTTTGTCGGTGGCGTCGTCGACGCCGTGCTGATGCGCATCGTCGACGTGCTGCTGTCCATTCCGGCACTGCTGCTCTCGTTGGCCCTTGTCACCGCACTCGGCTTCGGCACCATCAACGTCGCCATCGCGGTCGGCGTCAGTATGGTCGCCAATTTCGCGCGAGTGATGCGTGCCGAAGTGATGCGGGTGCGCGGAGCTCAGTACGTCGAGGCTGCGTTCAGTTCAGGTGTGCAGTGGCTCGGTGTCCTGCGTCGGCACGTGCTTCCCAACTCCTACGCGCCGGTGGTCGCGCTGTCCGCTGTCGAGTTCGGGCAGGCAGTACTGGCCGTGTCGGCTCTGAGCTTCTTGGGATTCGGCGCCGTTCCGCCTACCCCGGAATGGGGATCGCTGGTATCCGAGGGACGCAATTTCCTCGCCAATGCCTGGTGGATGACAACACTTCCCGGTCTCGCGATTGTCGCCGTGGTCATCTCGGCACACCGTATCGGCCACGAGATCGAAAGGAACAACCGGCGATGAGCACGACTGAGGACCAGTTGCTTTCCGTCACCGACTTACAGATCGCCTACGGCGCCGAACCCGCGGTATCCGGCGTGAGCTTCTCCGTCGGTCGGGGCGAAGTAGTTGCGGTGGTCGGGGAATCGGGTTCCGGTAAGTCGACCACGGCACACGCGATATTGGGTCTGCTCGCCGGCAGTGGCCACGTCACCGGCGGGACCGTCGAGTTCGAGGGTGAACAGATCGACTCGTATTCCGACCGTGCGTGGCAGCGAATCCGCGGCGCGCGTATCGGTTTGGTGCCGCAGGATCCGACGACCTCGCTCAACCCGGTGACGAGGATCGGCGACCAGGTTGCAGAAGTCCTCCGGATCCACGGCCTCGCAGACCGTCGCAAAGCCCGGTTGGACGCCGTCGAGGTGCTCGAGCGCGCGGGTATCGACCGGCCGGAAATCCGAGCACGCCAGTACCCGCACGAGCTCTCCGGCGGTATGCGGCAACGCGTTCTGATCGGTATCGCGCTCGTCGCGAACCCCGCCCTCATCATCGCCGACGAGCCGACCAGCGCTCTGGACGTCACGGTTCAACGACGCATCCTCGACCACTTGGACGAGCGAATCGCCGAATCCGGTGCCGCCGTGCTCCTGATCACGCACGACCTGGGTGTGGCCGCAGACCGCGCGGACCGGATCCTGGTGATGCAGGGCGGCAGGATCGTCGAATCCGGCCGCACCGCAGATATTCTGGACAACCCGCGACACGAGTACACGAAGAAGCTGCTCGACTCGGCTCCGAGCCTGTCCTCGGGACCGGTCGATCGGCCGGTCCGTCAGGATACGAGCCCGCTGCTGACGTTGACCGGAATCACCAAGCGTTTCAACGTCGGACGCGGGAGTTCGATCACCGCGGTGAACGAGGTATCGCTGACTGTTCCGCGTGGTCAGACGGTGTCGTTGGTGGGGGAGTCTGGCTCCGGCAAGTCGACCACGGCGCGCATCGCCGTGCGGTTGGAGCAGGCGGATGCCGGCACCATCTCCTTCGACGGACACGACATCACGAAGGTCAAGGGCAGCGATCTGCGCGAGCTGCGCCGAAAGATCCAGCTCGTGTACCAGAACCCCTATGCATCACTTGACCCGAAATTGTCCGTCCAGGACATCGTTGCGGAGCCGCTGCGGGCCTTCAAGGTTGGTGGACGCAGCCAGCAGCAGAGTCGTGCAGCAGAGTTGCTCGATCAGGTTGCACTTCCCGAGCAGTTCCTGAGCCGCAAACCGGCCGAACTCTCGGGCGGCCAGCGTCAACGGGTGGCGATCGCTCGTGCGCTTGCGTTGAAGCCGGACCTGCTCGTTCTCGACGAACCTGTGTCCGCTCTCGACGTCTCGGTGCAAGCGCAGATTCTGGCGCTACTCGACGAGTTGCAGCGCGAACTGGGCCTGACCTATCTCTTCATCTCCCACGATCTTGCGGTTGTTCGCCAGATCAGCGACGTCGTCGGCGTCATGCAGGCCGGGCGATTGCTCGAAATCGGCACTACCACCGAGATTTTCGACAATCCCCGAAACGAGTACACACGCACACTTCTCGACGCGATCCCCGGGCGGGATCATTCGACACGAAAGGCCGAACATGTCCGAGCGTAGTTCCGGAGCATTCCTGGTCGGCCTCGAATTCGAGGGAACCGGAGCTCATCCGTACTCCTGGCGACGCGAGGATTCGCGCGCCGAAGATCTGTTCACGCCGTCGTACTGGGTGGACCTGGTGACCGCCGCGGATCGGGGTGGGGTGGATCTGGCGTTCCTCCCTGACTCGTTCGGACTGCAATCCGAGGGCCAGCACGCAGTGCGGGGCAGATTGGAGGCGGTTGCAACTGCGGCGCGGCTGAGTGCTGTGACCTCGCGTATCGGCCTGATCCCCACTGCGACAGTCACGCACACCGAGCCGTTCCACATCTCCAAGGCCGTCGCGAGTATCGACTACTCCTCAGCGGGGCGGGCCGGCTGGCAGGTCGCGGTGTCCGACACCGCTGAGCAGGCGTCGTTGTTCGGCCGAAAGGCAGTGCAGGGCCCCGAGTCCGCGTGGGAGGAAGCGTCCGAGGCTGTCGAGGTGGTCAGTCGGCTGTGGGACAGCTGGGAGGACGACGCCGAGATACGGGACGCTGCGAGCGGACGATTCATCGATCGAGACAAGCTGCACTACATCGACTTCGAGGGAAAGAACTTTTCCGTCAAGGGGCCGTCCATCACGCCGCGCTCCCCGCAGGGGCAGCCGCTGATCGCCGTCGACGCGAGCAGGCCGGAGGCACGCGAGCTCGCTGTTGCGCGCGGAGATCTGATTCGGATCTCGGCAACCGACCTCGGCGAGGCCAACGCCACGGCCAAGTTGGTCCACGCGAATGCCGCTGCCCTCGGGCGCAGCGTCAGGGTTCTCCTCGACGTCGACGTGCTTCTCGGCGCTGATCGCGGAGCCGCCGACGACGCTCTGGCGGAACTCGAGGAATGGGCGGGAGCACCGTACGCCCCGCACTCGCTGTTCTATCGCGGGGACAGCGCCGGCCTGACTGTCCTCCTTCGCGAGATCGGTGGGCTGGCCGGGGTCGACGGTGTTGTCCTGCGTCCCTTGGCTTTGGCTGCCGCAGTGGAGAAGATCGCGGCGGACGTGGTGCCGACTCTCAATCCGCGACCGACTACCGGCCCGACGCTGCGCGAGCGGTTGGGTTTCGAGTTGCCCGTCAATCAGTTCGCGTAGCGCGAACAGAGAACAGGAACACCGATGACACAGAACAGGATTCGCAAGCAAGTTCACCTGGGTGCTCACTTCCCCGGCGTGAACAACACCACGGTGTGGACCGATCCGGCGTCCAAGAGCCAGATCGAGTTCAGCTCGTTCGAGCATCTCGCCCGCAGTGCCGAACGCGGATTGTTCGACTTCTTCTTCCTCGCAGAGGGTTTGCGCCTGCGCGAGCATCAGGGCAAGATTCACGACCTCGACGTGGTCGGTCGCCCGGATACGTTCAGTATTCTCAACGCGGTTGCCGGTGTGACAACGCATCTCGGCCTGGCCGGGACGATCAACACCACGTTCAACGAGCCGTACGAGTTGGCCAAGCAGTTCTCGACGCTCGATCATCTCTCCGACGGCCGCGCCGCGTGGAATCTGGTCACCTCTTCGGATGCCTTTACCGGTGAGAACTTTCGCCGCGGTGGGTATCTGGAGCATTCCGAGCGGTACGCACGCGCAAACGAGTTGGTCGACGCAGTACGGACGCTGTGGGACAGTTGGAGCATCGATCGTCCGATCGTCGACCGTGAGCGCGGCGTTTTTGCCACCGACCAGCAGGTCGGTCAGTTCCAACACTCCGGTAAGCAGTTCGATATCACCGGACGCTTCGAAGTACCTCGGAGTCCCCAAGGACACCCAGTCCTGCTGCAGGCAGGTGACTCTGACGAAGGACGCGAGTTCGGCGCCGCCAAGGCAGACGCCATCTTCACCGGGCACGGAACGCTCGAAGCAGGCAAGACGTTCTACGCCGACGTAAAGGGACGCTTGGCCAAGTACGGACGCACGCACGCAGACCTCAAGATTCTCCCCGCCGCCACCTTCGTGCTCGGTGACAACGCCGCGGACGCACAGGAGAAGGCGTATCACATCCGGCGGCAGCAGGTCGGACCCCAGACTGCCATCGCTTTTCTCGAACAAGTCTGGGGCAGAGACCTTTCCCAGTACGACGCCGACGGCCCGTTGCCGAAGGAAGATCCGTCGGACGACGTCAACATCACCCGCGGACGCGTCCGCCACGTCAAGGATCCGCGAGCGGTCGCAGATCAGTGGCGTGCCAAGGCCGAGGCCGAAAACCTCAGCATCCGTGAACTCATCATCGAAGTGACTGCCCGCCAACAGTTCGTGGGTAGTGCAGCGGAAGTGGCTGCCGAGATCGACACCTACGTCCAGGGCGACGCGAGCGACGGATTCATCCTCGTTCCGCACATCACCCCCGCGGGCCTCGACGAGTTCATCGACACCGTCGTACCAGAACTACAGGACCGCGGCAGTTTCCGGACCGAGTACTCAGGAACCACCCTGCGCAGCCATCTCGGGCTGCGCCACCCGTACGAGCAGGCTGAAGGAGTCCGCGCATCATGACCGTTACCGACACTTCCACCAGCACCTTCACCGGCGAGTGGAATGCTTGGCATGCCTCGCGCGACGCCACCTTCAGTGAACCACTCGGCTGGCTGAGCCTGACTGCGTTGCATTGGCTGGTTGACACCGATTCCACCTTCGCGGACCTGCCCGGTGCGTGGCGCGCCGACGCGAATGCCGTTGTCGTCACCGCGACGCCGGCCGACGACCTCTCGATCGACGGCGTCGCAGTGGACGGTTCAGTCACTCTGAATCCGATCGAGGGTGCGCCGGGACTGATCGTCAAGCAGGGCGCGCGGTTGGTCGAGGTCATCCGCCGCACCGGCGAGGTGGCTCTGCGGATCCACGATTCGTCGGCCCCGACATTGGCGCAGTTCAGTGGTATCCCGACCTTCGAGCCGAACCCGCAGTGGCGCATCGAGGGTGTCTTCACAGCTTTCGAGGAGGCTCGCACGGTGACGACAGGTGCGGTCGTCGAGCGCCTCGAGCATCATCACGACGCCCGCGGAACCATCAGCTTCGAACACGACGGAGAAACCCGGACTCTGATTGCGTTCGCGGGCAAGGACAACGGCTTTCAAATCCTGTTCACCGACGCGACCAGTGGTGTGTCCACCTACCCGGCCGCACGCTCGCTGCACGTGAGTGCACCGGAGCCCGGTGGCGCGGTAGTCCTCGATTTCAATCGGGCGTCGAACCTGCCCTGCGCCTTCACCGATTACGCGACGTGCCCCGTCGCCCCCGCCGAGAATCGTTTGCCGTTCGCGGTGGAAGCCGGCGAGAAGACACCGAATACCCGCGACGGAAGCGCACCGAGGTGAGCGCGCCGCTGTCCGTACTCGACCTCTCGCCGATCAGTGAGGGTGAAACGGCCCGCCAGGCCTTGCGGAACTCGCTGGACCTCGCTCGTTCTGCCGAAGCGTGGGGATACAAGAGGTACTGGGTCGCCGAACACCACTTCGTCGGCGTAGCCAGCTCGTCACCGGCCGTTCTGGTCGGACTGATTGCGGCCGCGACCAACACCATTCGCGTCGGCTCGGCCGCAGTGCTGCTGGGCAACAACACGGCAGCTCAGGTGGTCGAGGCCTTCGGTACCGTCGAAGCGTTGTATCCGGGTCGTATCGATCTCGGTATCGGGCGCAGTGGGCAGCGTCGGGTGGAGGCACTTCGTGCCGTCGCTGCCGGAACGCCTGCCCCGGCAGAATCGAAGCGGGAGACCGTCGTACGCGACGGCGTCGTGATCCCGGCGCCCTTCGATCCAACCGGTCTTCTCACGTCACCGAGATTGCAGGCGTCGTTCGAGGCATTGGCGTTTCCGGGCGCGCAGGCGCCGGATTTCGAGCAGCAGGTCGACGACATACTCTCGCTCCTGAACGGCACCCACCGCACCCGCGACGGCATCGACTTGCACGCCAGTCCCGGCGAGGACGCCGACGTCGAATTGTGGGTGTTCGGAAGCAGCGCAGGCCCCAGTGCCGAACTCGCCGGACGACTCGGATTGCCGTTCGGCGCGAATTACCATGTGGCGCCCTCGAGTACGCTCGATGCCGTCGAGGCATACCGAGCAGCATTCCGACCGTCGGCAGTTCTGTCGGAGCCGTACGTGGTCGTGTCCGCGGATGTTGTTGCTGCGGAAGACGATGCGACGGCGAGGGAGTTGGCGTCGACCTTCGCGCACTGGACGCACAGCATTCGCAGCGGACACGGCGCCATCCCGTACCCCGATCCGGCCACAGCGCTCCCACTTTCCGATGCCGACAAAGCAGTAGTGGAGGATCGGCTGATCACGCAGTTCGTCGGTTCACCCACCACCGTCGCCGACAGGCTCGACAGTTTGCAGAAGCTCACTGGAGCGGACGAATTGGTGATAACCGGGGTGACCCATCGGCACGAGGATCGCCTGCGCTCGTACGAGCTGCTTGCCAAGGAATGGGGACTACCCGCACTACTGGCAGCATGAGCTTGCCTTTGTCCATTAGTGTCGAGTGATGTTTTCGCCCCGAGATGCGCTTTCGCTTGCTCTTGACGTAGCGCGTGAGGGCATGGAACTCGGGGAGATGCCGATCGGCGCAGTCGTGTTCGACGACGACCGTGTGCTCGGGCGGGCGTATACGCAAGAACGGGCACTCGGCCGACGGGTAGTCCATGCGGACCTTCAAGCGCTCTTGCAGGCCGACGAGGCTCTCGGGTTCACTCGAGCGTCAGGAGAATTGACATTGGCGGTCAATCTCGAACCATGCCTGATGTGCATGGGTGCCGCGATCACACTCGGTGTGACCCGGGTGTGGTTCGCTGAATACGCCACTGGCACTGGCCCCGCCGGGATGCGGGACTGGGCGCGCAGTCTCACCTGACGCCATGGCTTGAAGGAGGTCCGTGAGGCTTACGCACCGATTGCGCCCGCGATCATCGGCCACGACGCACGCATGTCGGCTTCGAAGAGTCCCCAGGTGTGGGTGCCTTCAGGCCGGAAGCTGAACGTCGCGGGAATGCCGAGCTGACCGAATCGACCCTGTAGGGCAGCGGTGCACATGTTGGTGATGCCTTCGAGGACCGCGCCGGGAACGACGCCGGCAGCCATCGCCAGTGAGTTGATTCCGTCCACCGGACCGGGAAGGCCGTTGCCGGTGGAGATGAACAGCGCTGTGCCGCGCAGTTTCTCGGCATTGATCAGCGGGTCGTGAGCAGCCCACTGCGGGCTACCCCACGGCCCCCACATGTTGGCCGCGTTTCCTCCGCCGAGTATCTCGACCATCGAGCGCACCGCAGCCTGGCCGAGCGGGTCGCCGGCGCGCGGGCAGCCGCTGTACGAGCCGACGGCGCGGTAGGTGCCCGGCGACTGGATCGCGAGGTCCAGAACCGGTCCACCGGCCATCGACACGCCGCCGAGTGCGTTGACGCCGGTCGTGTTGTATCGAGCGTTGACCGCTGCCGGTAGTTCCTTGGTGAGGTACGTCTGCCATTTGTTGCGGCCGAGCACCGGATCGTCGGCGTTCCAGTCGGTGTACATGCTGAACTTGCCGCCGACCGGCATGACCACGTTGACGTGCTTGTCGTCGAAGAAGTCACGAACTCCGGTGTTGTTGAACCAAGAGATCCCGTCCTCACCGCCGCCGACGCCGGTCAAAAGGTAGAAGGTCGGGGCGGGGCCACCGCCGGCCGGGGAAATCACGTCGTTGGCGATCCAGCGGTCCATGGAGGGGGAGTAGACATCGATGCGGCTGACCACTGAATCCGCGCTCGCGGTCGGCGCACTGAGGCCGAGAAAGCCGGCAGCCATGGCCACCGCCATCGTCAATCGGACCGTGAATCGACGTGCCTTCATTATTTCCCCCTGGCGCAAGCCGGACAGCGTATTTGTGCCTACCAACAGTGGCACAATGCGAAGGAGAGTGACGAATGTCCGGATAACAGTCCGGTAAGAAGATGGAGACAATTGCGTGGGATCGCAGTCGCATCACCCCGAATCCGACGTGATTCGGTTGGCCTTCGGGCTGGCCGCGATCACGGCTGGTGCGGCGCGCAGAACCGCTGGTCTCGCCATTGATTCGGTGCAGCGGATCCCCGTTGTCGGTGACGCACTCGACGACGCGATCACCCAGGTCGCCACCCGCGGCACGGAAGCGATTCGCTCGACAGCGGAATTTGCCGATTCCACGTTGAGAACGGTGATCAAAGCTGTCGTCGACGCTGCTCTTGCCGAAGTCGACATCACGAAGATCGTCGTGGACCACGTGGACATCGACAAGATCGCCGAGAACATCGACGTGGACAAGATTGCCGAACGGGTCTCGCTCGAACCGATCATCGATCGCGTCGACGTCGATGCGATCGCAAGCCGACTCGACGTCAAAGCAGTGATCGATCGCCTCGACCTCGACGGCATCGTCGACAGTGTCGACCTCGAGCGCCAGATCGACCGCGTCGACCTCCTCAAGATCGCCGACCAGGTCATCGAGGGTGTCGACCTCCCACAGATGATTCGTGAATCGACCGGTTCACTCTCCACCGAAGCCGTGCACGGGGCGCGCGTGCAGGGGATGCAGGCGGACGACGCTGTCGCCGGGTTCGTCGGACGATTGTTCGGCCGCGACAACGCACCACCCTCACACGAGCCGCATCCGGACACGAACGCAGGTGAACGCTAGTGGCCCAGGAGAATTCCGGCCCGGCCGGAATCGTCACCCGCGGCCTCGCCGGACTGATCGACCTGGGCGTCGTGCTGATCCTGATGGGTTCCGTGTACGTGGCCTTGGCCTTTGTTCGATTGCTCTTCTCGCCGCAGAGTTTCACGTTCTCGGAACCGGGAATCTTCCTGTCCACGACGGCATTTCTCGGCGTCTCGGTGGCCTACCTGACTGCCTGCTGGGCGACCACCGGCCGAACTGTCGGTTCCCTCGTGATGGGGTTGCGGGTGATCACGTCGGGTCACCGGTTGGTCCGTTGGCCGCTCGCCTTCATCCGTGCGGTGCTCTGTGTGCTCTTCGCCTTCGGATTGCTGTGGTCGGCGGTCGATCGGCGGCGACGATCGTTGCAGGACATTGTTCTGCGCACCGAGGTCGTCTACGACTGGCGTCAGGACCCGGATCTGGTGGCACCCCACGGAGGCGAGCACGCATGAGTGAACCGAACCGCCCGGACGAGCGATTCACCCTTGCCAGCGAGCGCACCTTCCTCGCGTGGATGCGTAGCTCGCTTGCCCTGCTGGCGGGCGGCATTGCCGTCGTCCAGTTGGTCCCCGAGTGGAGTACAGGGTGGGTTCGTACGGCGCTCGGTCTGACGTTGATCGCACTCTCGGCAGCAGCCGCCCTCGTCGGTATGCGACGCTGGCTACAGGTGAAGAAGGCGCTCGAGGACGGAGCGGCGATGCCGGAACCGCATGCGCTGTGGCTGTTCGCACTGGCATTGGCCGGGGTTGCCGTCGCGGCCGGCGTGGCAACGGTGGTTACCAGCCTCGCTCGCTGAGATACCTCGTGAGATACGCAGAGAAGTCCGAGCGGTGTCTGGATAGTCTGCAAAGAACGAGAAGCAAGTCAGAGAAGTAAACGAATCAGACGACAAGGGAGTGCACGGTGGCGCAGGAACTCAAGCTCGGATACAAGGCATCGGCTGAGCAATTCGGCCCTCGCGAACTGGTAGAGCTGGCAGTTCTGGCAGAGCAGCACGGCATGGATTCCGTTGCGGTGAGCGATCATTTCCAGCCGTGGCGCCACAACGGTGGACACGCGCCGTTCTCGCTCGCCTGGATGACGGCCGTCGGTGAGCGCACCGAGCGCGTGCAGATCGGCACGTCCGTGATGACGCCGACGTTCCGCTACAACCCGGCGGTCATCGCTCAGGCGTTCGCGACGATGGGATGTCTCTACCCGGGGCGCATCATGCTCGGCGTCGGCAGCGGTGAGGCTCTCAACGAGATCGCCACCGGCTTCCAGGGTGAGTGGCCCGAGTTCAAGGAACGCTTCGCGCGCCTGCGTGAGTCGGTGCGGCTGATGCGTGAGCTGTGGCTGGGCGATCGTGTCGACTTCGAAGGCGAGTACTTCACCACTCGTGGCGCGTCGATCTACGACGTCCCCGAGGGTGGGATTCCCGTGTACATCGCGGCCGGTGGACCCGTTGTCGCCCGGTACGCGGGACGTGCCGGTGACGGCTTCATCTGCACCTCCGGCAAGGGCATGGAGCTCTATACCGAGAAGTTGCTTCCGGCGGTTGCCGAGGGCGCAGCCAAGGCCGAGCGCGACGTCGCCGACATCGACAAGATGATCGAGATCAAGATCAGCTACGACACCGACCCGGAGGCTGCACTCGAGAACACGCGTTTCTGGGCGCCGCTTTCCCTGACACCGGAGCAGAAGCACAGCATCGAGGATCCGATCGAAATGGAAGCAGCTGCCGACGCTCTGCCCATCGAGCAGGTGGCCAAGCGCTGGATCGTCGCTTCCGATCCCGACGACGCCGTCGAGCAGGTCAAGGCCTACGTCGACGCCGGTCTCAATCACCTGGTGTTCCACGCACCGGGCCACGATCAGCGCCGCTTCCTCGAACTGTTCGAGCGTGACCTCGCGCCCCGCCTGCGTGCTCTTGGCTGATCCTCGAGATCAACTGAACGGTGTCTGCCACTCGACGTGTGGCAGGCACCGTTCGTCTTTCTCGTAGCGGCCGGTTGTCGGCTGCACCGTGAGCGTGACCACGATCAGTGGCAAGGTGGGCGGCGGCCCACACTAGGCTGTTGGGCATGCCAGAAGCGCCCGCTGCCGTGTCGAGTGTCTACGTCGCCTCCCCTGAAGGTGACACCGGAAAATCCACCATCGCGCTTGGCGTGCTGCAGATGTTGTGCGCGACTGTCGCCCGGGTCGGTGTCTTCCGCCCGATCGCCCGCTCGACCGAGGAAACCGACTACATCCTCGAACTGCTGCTAGAGCACACCACTGCCGATCTCTCCTACGCCGACGCACTCGGCGTCACCTACGAGCAAGTTCACGCCGATCCGGAAGCCGCACTGGCCGACATCGTCGCGAAGTACCACACCGTGGCCGAGCAGTGCGACGCCGTCGTGATCATCGGAAGTGATTACACCGACGTCGCAAGCCCCAGCGAATTGAGCTTCAACGCCCGCATCGCCGTGAACCTGGGAGCGCCGGTCCTGTTGGCGGTTCGAGGCGCTCGGCGCAGCGTCGAGGAGGTTGCTCAGCTCGCGCACCTGTGCGCCGCCGAGTTGGCCGCCAACCACGCTCACCTGCTCGCGGTCGTCGCCAATCGCTGCGATCCCGACAAGCTCGACGAGGTCACCGCAGCCCTGTCCGACATCGGAGTTCCGACGTGGAGCCTGCCGGAGATTCCGTTGCTCGTCTCACCCACGATGGCCGAGTTGATGGAGGCCACCGGCGGCGAGTTGTACTCGGGTGACCCGGAACTGCTGCACCGCGAGGCACTGAAGGTGATGGTGGGAGGCATGACCGCCGAGCACATCCTCGAGCGTCTGGTCGAGGGCATGGTCGTCATCGCCCCGGGTGACCGCTCGGACGTGCTGCTCGCGTTGCTCAATGCGCATGAGGCGGAAGGATTTCCGTCGCTCGCGGGCATCATCATGAATGGCGGGATCACGCCGCACCCGGCCATCGCGGCGTTGATGGCCGGCCTCAAACAGCGTCTTCCGATCCTCACGACAACCCTCGGCACTTTCGACACCGCAAGCGCTGCAGCCCAAACCCGCGGACGCGTGGCAGTCGGTTCGCAGCGAAAGGTCGACACTGCGCTGAGCTTGATGGAACAGCGCGTCGACGCCGACGTCCTGATGGACCGACTGGCACTGCCGATTCCGTCGGTCGTGACCCCACAGATGTTCGAGTACAAGCTCATCGACCGCGCTCGGCGCGATCGCAAGCACATCGTCCTCCCGGAGGGTGACGACGACCGGATCCTGCGCGCGGCCGGCCGGCTGCTGCAGCGCCAGGTTGCCGACCTGACGATCCTCGGCGACGAACCCAGTGTGCGTCGACGCGCAGCGGAACTCGGCGTGGACATCAGCGGCGCGCAGGTACTCGCGCCCGCGCAGTCCGAGTACACCGAGCGCTTCGCACAGGAATACACCGCGCTGCGGGCGCACAAGGGCATGACCATCGAGCGGGCACGCGAGGTGATCGCCGACATCTCGTACTTCGGAACGATGATGGTGCACTTGGGTATTGCCGACGGCATGGTCTCCGGTGCCGCCCACACCACCGCTCACACGATCCGGCCCTCGTTCGAGATCATCAAGACGGCCCCCGGAGTTTCGACGGTTTCGAGCATCTTCCTGATGTGCCTGGCCGACCGCGTTCTCTCCTACGGTGACTGCGCCGTGGTTCCGGACCCGACGTCGGAGCAGTTGGCGGACATCGCGATCTCGTCCGCACAGACGGCGTCGCAGTTCGGTATCGATCCGCGCATTGCGATGCTCTCGTACTCCACCGGCGATTCGGGCAGTGGAGCCGACGTCGACAAGGTTCGCACCGCGACCGCTTTGGTGCGCGAGCGCCGACCGGACCTGTTGGTGGAAGGGCCCATTCAGTACGACGCGGCCGTCGAGCAGAGTGTCGCTGACAAGAAGATGCCGGATTCTCTGGTGGCGGGCAAGGCCACGGTGTTCGTGTTCCCGGACTTGAACACCGGCAACAACACCTACAAGGCAGTGCAGCGTAGCGCCGGCGCTATCGCCGTCGGCCCGGTTCTGCAGGGACTGAACAAGCCGGTCAACGATCTCTCGCGTGGAGCGTTGGTCCAGGACATCGTCAACACCGTGGCTATCACGGCAATACAGGCACAGGGAGCGTAAGCGTGAGCGACGGCACCGTACTGGTCATCAATTCCGGCTCGTCATCGATCAAATTTCAACTCGTGCATCCGGATACAGCGGAATCGGTAGCGCACGGCCTCATCGAGCGGATCGGTGAACCCGACGGCCACATCGTCTACAACCACCGCACCGGAGTCGAAGACCGCAGCCTCCCCATCGCCGATCACCGTGCGGGACTGAAGATGGTGCTCGACATCGTCGCCGAGGTCGGACGGCCGCTGAGCGAGGCAGGAATCATCGCCGTCGGTCACCGAGTCGTGCACGGTGGTGACATCTTCTATTCGCCGACGCTCATCGACGACGGCGTCGTGAAAGCCATCGAGGATTTGTCGAACCTTGCGCCGCTGCACAATCCGGCCAACGTGATCGGTATCGAGGTGGCGCGCGAAGAACTGCCAGACGTTCCGCACGTAGCAGTATTCGACACTGCCTTCTTTCACACGCTGCCCGCCGCAGCGTCGACCTACGCGATCGATCGGGATGTGGCCAAGGCCAACCAGATTCGTCGATACGGCTTCCACGGGACCTCACACGAATACGTGTCGGGACGAGTCGCGGACTTCCTCGGCAAGGATCCGGCCGAGCTGAATCAGATTGTTCTGCACCTCGGAAACGGCGCTTCGGCCTCGGCAATCAAGGGCGGCAAGGCTATCGACACCACGATGGGCCTCACCCCGCTCGAGGGTCTTGTCATGGGCACCCGCAGCGGCGACATCGACCCAGGCATCATCTTGCACCTCAATCGCAACTCGGGAATGAAGGTCGACGAGATCGACGACCTCCTCAACCGTCGTTCCGGTTTGAAGGGACTGTCGGGAGTCAACGATTTCCGTGCCCTGCTCGCACTGATCGAGGGCGGCGACGAAGACGCACAACTTGCCTACGACGTCTACGTACACATGCTCCGTAAGTACATCGGCGCCTTCATCGTTCAACTCGGTGGCGTCGACGTCATCACCTTCACCGGCGGTGTTGGCGAGAACAACATCGACGTACGACGCGACAGCCTGGCCGGCCTCTCCCGTCTCGGAATCGAGGTCGACCCGGCTCTCAACGAGGCGAAGAGCCGCGACGAGCGTCGTATCTCCGCATCCACGTCGGCCGTCGAGGTGCTGGTGGTCCCCACCAACGAGGAGTTGGCGATCGCCCGCGCGGCGAAGGCTTTGGTGGCCGCGCTGTAAATCTCGGGGAGCGCGTCAGAAATTGCTGCGCGGACGCACCGCGTTCGCCCGGTCCACGAGGGCGTAGCGGTGCGTGCGGGAGGTCGTGGCGCGGGCGAGGGCGCGAAGGCAGGCTTCGGCTCCGGTGCGCAGACCCTGCTCGGTGAATGGCAGGTCGAGGATGGGTTCGAGTTCGGTGTGCGAGCGGTTTCCGTAGCGAATCCAATCGAGTGCCGTACCCAACACCAGGGTTCGCATCTGCAGACTTCGGCTCTCCTCGGCCGGTAGCGCGCGAACGCGACGGGCGGCTTCCCTCAGAGTCGATTCGTCGAGTTCGGCGATCGGAACGCCGGACAGCATCGTCAGAGCGCTCGACATCCGTGCGACGTTGTAGTGCCGGGAAGACGTGGGAACTTCGTCGAGGGCGGCGATGGCTGCCTTCTTGTTGCCGTGATCGGCGAGTTGCCTGGCGAGCCCGAATGCTGCGCTGACGTAGTTCCGTTCGGTCCGCCAGACGGTGCGGTAGTACTTCTCCGAGAAGCGGCACCATTGGTCCGGGTCGTCGCTCTCCCAATGCTGGAGGATCAGTTCTGCTGTCGCCGCCAACGCGAGTTTGGGTGCAGCCTCGCCCGGCAGAGCCGTCAGGACGGTCTCGAAATGACTGAAGGCGGGCTCGAATCGGTCCAGTTGCAACGCTGCAAGCCCTCGATACCACTCGATCTTCCAGTGATCACCGATGCTCTGCTGGAGTTCGTCCAGAACACTCAGCGCGGTCTCCGGATCGCCGAGATCGACATGAGCCTTGGCCTCGGCCAGTCGGACCTCGCCGGAGATGGCGGCCGCCGGTGTGCCTGACGTTCGGTCGATTCCGTTCTCGCGGGCGTGTTTCAACGCATCGAGAGTCTGAGACGGTTCGCTGTGCACCGCTGCCGCCAGCAACGGCGCGCTGGGATCGGTGGGGTCGACCAACGGGATGGGAAGTGCGTGCGCAACTTCGCGCGGATCGAGAGCAGCGTCGTGGCTGACACCGTCGACGTACACATCGGTTTGCCCGACCAATTCATCGGTGCCGAAAGACGTTCGCTGCCTGCTGAACACGAGCGAGAGCCCGGGATTCTCCTGCCCGGTCTGCTCCGCGAGGATTTCTCGCAGAACGCCGGTGAGTTGGCCCGCGATCTCCTCGGCCGACTGGAAACGCTTCTTCGGATCCGGGTCGGTGGCGCGCAGCAGCAGGCGGTGGAAGAACTCGTTGTCGCGCAGTAGTGGCTCGTCCTCGGGTTCGGGAAGGCCGTCGAGGTACCGTCCGTGCTTCGAGGGCATGTCGAGGGTGAGAACCGCGAGTGTTCTTCCGACGGTGAAGATGTCGGAGGCGATGGTCGGGCCGGTCTCGATGATCTCCGGCGCTTGATAGCCGGCAGTGCCGTACAGGTATCCGTAGTCTTCGATCCCGGACACGGCGCCGAGGTCGATCAGCTTCAGTTGGTCCTCGGTGACCATCACGTTCTCGGGTTTGAGGTCGTTGTACGCCAGGCCGGTGGAATGCAGATAGCTCAGCGCCGGAAGGATTTCCAGTACGTAGCCGATTGCCTGCTCGATCGGCATGTGCTTGCCGTCCGGGAATTCGGCCAGCACCTCGCGCAATGATCGTCCGCCCACGTACTCCATGACGATGTACCCCATGGGTGTCCCGTCCGGGCGCGGATGCTCGACGAAGTTGAAGATCTTGACGATGCTGGGGTTGGCGACCTCGGCGAGGAACTGACGCTCGGCCACCGCAACGGCTTGCGCTTCGGAATCACCGAAATGCAGGAGTCCCTTGAGAACTACCCACCTGTCGCTGACATTACGATCGATCGCGAGGTAGATCCATCCGAGGCCGCCGTGCGCGATGGGCCCTTGAACCTCGTACTGACCTGATACCAATTCGCCCTCTTCGAGGAGTGGGCGGAAGTCGAAAGTGGAACCGCACTTGGGGCAGGTGCCGTGCTGAGTTGCCTTGGTGCTTGCGCTCTTACGGCCGACCGGTTCGTTGCATTTCCAACAGAACCGTTTGCGCTCGGGGACCGTCGGGTCACTCATCACCGCAGATGCGGGGTCGATCTGTGGGACGGGGGGAACTTCGACCAGGCCGCCGCCGAGGCGCAGCTTTCGTCCCGACCGGCTGCGGCGGGATCGAGTGGAGCGGCCGGTAGGGGAGGAGGATGCGGACGGCGTGGTTCCTCGTATCTGGGCCGAGGTCGGTTCGAGGCGCTCGTAGGCACCGGTGGCTTCGGGTTCGGAGCGTAGGGATGCCTGCGTGGAGTCAGGCTCGCGGTGAACTGCCTGCGTGGAGTCAGGCTCGCGGTGAACCGCCTGCGTGGAGTCAGGCTCGGGGCGTACGGAGGCTTGCGTGGCGTCGGGCTCGGGGCCGGTTTCTTCGGTCATGTCAGCCTCAATCCCGGTAGACGGCCGGCGGGGGACCGGGTGACGGACCGAGGACGCTGAGCCAACGGTCGTAGATACGGTTCCAGGTCCCGTCACCCCGGATCCGCTCGAGGGTTCCGTTGACGAATCGGACCAAGTCGGGGTTGTCCTTGTTCACTCCGATTCCGTAGGGTTCGACGCCCAACGAACCACCGACCATCATGAGATACGGGTCTTGCGAGGCGAGTCCGGCGAGGATCGTGTCGTCGGTGCTGATCGCGTCCACCTGCCCCTGCTGGAGGACGACGAGGCAGTCGGACCACATCGGGACGGTCACGACGGTGGCTTCGGGTTGGAGCTCCTGGATTCGCGTGGCCGACGTCGTTCCCCGGGCAGCGCAGACTCGCTTGCCTGCGAGATCGGCGATGCCGCGTACCGGTGAACCCTGCAGGACCTGAATTCGTTGCTCGGCGGAGAAGTACTGCGTCGAGAAGTCGACCTTCTCGCGCCGCTCGCACGTGATGGTCATGGTTTTGACGACCACGTCGACCATGGATTCCTGGAGTGCGGCGATCCGATCGTCCGAGGTCAGGATTCGGTACTCGATCTTCTCCGGGTCGCCGAGCAGATCGCGGGCGATCTCGCGGGCGATGTCCACGTCGAAGCCTTCGAGGCGTCCGGTCGCCGGATCGCGAAAGCTCATGAGGTTGGAACCGGTGTCCAGGCCCACGATCAGCCGCCCGCGGGCGCGGATGGCGTCGAGGCTCGGCGTGGGTGGCTGCGGAGATGCGTCTGCGGGTGTGGGGCGCAGGCTCGCAGTGAGGTTGGTGCACGACGCGGTGGTCGTCGGTGTCGGACTGGGCGCGATGGTGGCCTCGGCCGGCAGCGGCGGTTCCGTGTACGACGTGGCGGCCGCGTTGTTCAGGTCTTCGGCTCGATCTGCACCGCAACCGGCGAGCGCCAGCACGGACGCTGCCAGAACCGCGACGCACACGGCCGGGAGCTTCCTCCGCATCTCCGGTACTCCCGTCACTGATACTCCCGCAGTCGGGGCCAGAACCCGATGAAGATTCCGGCAACTCCGAGAACTGCCAATACAGTCATGCCCGGTGCAGAGGCAGCCAACACACGTGAGGCGTACGAGACGTCGGACCGAAGATTTGTGCGCGAATCCACGATTCCTTGCCAGAGTTCGTGATCGAGCTTTCCGTATTCCGCGGCCGAATCCTGTTCTCCGGAGCCGATGGTGATGGCGGCAGCGGAAGTGAAGTCGCCGGTCCCGAGACGGTCGTACATGCGCGTGTGCGCAGCCACCCATTGCTCGCGCGAATCCAGTGCGGCGGTCAGCACCTCGTTGTTCACTCGGGCGCGTTCGTCGCTGCGTAGGCCCTCGAGGATGTCGCGCAGGGCGTCGACCTTGCGAGTGAACGTCACGTTGTCCTCGGCAGTTGAATCCCGTCTCGCCAACGTGAGGGTTTCGACGGTACGTGCCTGCTGTGCCATGATCCGGGCCTCGGTCAGTTCGTGCAGTGGCTCGGCGCCCGCGTCGAGTGCACGTCCGGTGGCAAGTGCGGACACCAGTCCGACGGTGAGCAGCCACAGCAGCGCAGCCGCGACGGCGAGCGAGGCAAGGATCAACCCGAGATTGAAGCGTCGGCGACTCTTGCGGGAGAAGTACACCTGTGTTGCCACCAGCGCGCACAACACGAGGACGAATGCCACGATCGGCCACCACGGTGGAGTCTCGAAATCGCGCTGTACCTGCGAGACCAGGGTCTCCTGCGAGGCGTGCAGTTGCTGAGCCATCGGCAGCAGCGAGGTCTGCATCAACTGCGAGGCCTCGCTCAAATATGCTGCCCCGACCGGGTTTCCGACGCGATTGTTCGCCCGTGCAGTTTCGACCAGCCCGGTGTAGACGGAGAGGTCGGTCGAGATGGTGGTCAACGCGCTGTGCCCGGCAAGATCAGTCGAGTCGAGACCGGCCGATGCCTGGACGATCTCCGCCGACGCCTCACCGATCGACTGCGTGTATCGGTCGCGTACTTCGGCGGGTTCGAGGCCGCCGGAGATGAAGGCGGTGGCCGCGGCGGCGTCTGCCAAAGACAACGCGCTGTAGAGGTTCTGGGCCGAGTTGGCGAGAGGTTCGGTTTCGACGAGGAGGAGGTCGAGGTTCGCCTGTCGGTTCTCGATCGCTGCGGTGGCGAGGAGTCCGGCGATCAAGGTGATCGCAATCAAGATCACTCCGACGACGGTCAACCGGCCAGGCGTCGAGGACATGAATGCCTGGAGTTCGCGCCGCAGAAGTGCTCGCTCGTCCTCCGCCGATACCGAAGTGCCCTCGGCGGGCGGCAGCGACCGGGGTTCGATGGACGGGACGACACGGTCGACCATCGAGCACCTCACTTCGCTGTAGGCGGGCTACCGAGAAATGACGCCGCCGAGAAATGATTCAGGGCATCTTCGCGAGCATATAAGCATCACCTACACCTGGAGCAGTTTGAAACGGTTAGTGTGGGACAACGGCGAGAGCAGGCGGAGCGAGGTAGTCGATGCGTGGTGACGGTGACGGTTGGTCGATCGGACCGGACGGTACTCGGCATTGGGGTAAACACGGAGCCGCTGGACTGCTTCTGCGCGCCCCCGATTCGGACGGATCGCCCCTGGTCTTGCTGCAGCATCGTGCGGCGTGGAGCCATCAAGGTGGTACCTGGGCATTGCCCGGTGGAGCACGGGACTCACACGAAAGCACGACGCACGCCGCTGTCCGGGAGGCACACGAAGAAGCCGGAATCGCCGAAGACGCCGTTCGCGTCCGCGGTGAGGTAGTGACGATGCATGCTGAGAGCGGGTGGACCTACACCACCGTTGTGGCTGATGCGGCACATCCACTGTCTACGGTTGCCAACGGTGAGAGCACCGAGTTGCGGTGGGTGCGTGAAGCCGACGTCGATTCGCTGCCATTGCATCCGGGATTCGGTTCCTCGTGGCCCGAGCTCCGAACTGCGCCTGTACCAGCCGAGACCGAAGACCTACAGGGCGGCGACCCACACACCGTCGTACTCGAAGACGGTGGCTTCGGATGGTTGTCGGGCAGCTCGCACCAAGGCAGTTCCCACCAAGGCAGTTCCCACCAAGGCAGTGAGCAGTCAGGCAGTGACCAGAACCTGTCCGAGGCGTCGAGTACGCAGTCTTAACAGGGCATATACAGCAGAAGGGCCGGACTCCTCAGGAGGCTGATCTTGCCGAGGTTCAGGTCTTCGAGCGATTCGGTGCTGAGCGAGCCGGTGTCGAGGGATCCCATTTAGTGCTCCTAGGTTTCAGTTAGTAACTGGGAGTAAACTACAACAAACCGAATGGGATGCGACACGCAATCGAAATAACTGTGATCAAGATCACCTAATCCGACTTTTCGGACATCCAATCGCACCTAGGAACTGGGGGTTTGTTGTCTGATCGGACAACTTCCGTTCATGTTTCGAGTCAGGCGTGCTGACCCGTAACTGTGCAGAAATCGCCCGGCAAACAGTTGACGGTCGCCAGTTACCGGTTTTCAGCGTCCAGTGACGGCCGCGGCGAGGCGCTGCGCAGCCGCCTGGGGATCCGACGCGTGCGTGATTGCACGCACGACGACTATGCGCGTGGCACCGGCATCGAGCAGCTCCGGCAGGCGTTCCTCGTCGATGCCGCCGATTGCGAACCAGGGGCGCGGCGGTGCGGCGTCGGCGGTCGATCGAACCAGTTCCAGACCGGACGCACTTCGATTCGGTTTGGTCGGTGTCGCCCAGACCGGCCCGGTGCAGAAGTAGTCGACGCCCTCTTCGATTGCGGCCAGACTCGCCTGCGCGCGACTACTCGTCGAACGCCCGATGACGACGTCTTCACCGACAACGGTTCGCGCGTAGGGGACGGGAATGTCGTTCTGGCCAAGGTGGAGGATGTCGGCACCGGAAGCCATCGCGAGATCCGCGCGATCGTTCACGGCCAACAATGCGCCGTGGCGTCGCGCTGCGACCGCGAGAATGCCCAGCGCTACCAATTCGTCCTTGGCCTCGAGCGGGCCGAACTCGCGCTCACCGGCAGAGCCCTTGTCACGCAATTGGATGATGTCGACTCCGCCGGACAATGCTGCCTCGGCGAACTGCGCGAGGTCGCCTTTCTCGCGGCGCGCGTCGGTGCACAGGTACAGCCGTGCTGCTGCCAGGCGCTCGCGCCGGTCGATGACGTTACTGGGATGTGTGGGGTGCACGGAGCAAACGGTAGCCTCTAGGGAGCAAGGTTCGACACGGGAGTCCTGAAACGTCGTTGTCACTTTTTGTCGTGACTGCGAGGTTCGTGGGGCTGAGAGGGGATCGCGACCAGATCCCGACCGTCAGACCTGACCCGGATCATGCCGGCGCAGGAAGTGGAGGTGGAGTTTCGTGAGTACACACGCTCGTACGGTGTCGGTTGTCGGCGGCGGTGTCATCGGTCTCGCCATTGCGTGGCGAGCCGCCCGCGACGGGTGGTCCGTTCGGTTGTACGACCCGTCCATTGGATCAGGTGCTTCGTGGGTGGCGGGCGGAATGCTCGCCCCGCTTTCCGAAGGCTGGCCGGGTGAAGAGACAGCGTTGACGGTTGGTGCGGCGTCCCTGGAACGGTGGCCGACGTTCGGTGAGGAGCTCGGAAAGTTCGGGCCATCGGTCTTCACCGCGGACAGTTCGCTGACGGTTGCACTCGATGCGGCCGACGCGCAGGACCTGCAGACCATCGCCGAGTGGGTGACCGCGCAGGGCCATGAACTCGAAGTTCTCGGTCGCGCCCGCATCCGCGAACTCGAACCGATGCTCGGCCGGGGCATCCGGTCGGGACTGATGGCTGTCGGTGAGTCCGCCGTCGACAACAGACTTCTGCTGGAGGCGTTGCAGAAGGCCTGTGCGGAATCCGGTGTCGAATTGATCGCGCGTGCCGTCAACGACCTCGCCGAACTCGATACCGACCAGATAGTGCTCACCGCCGGTATCGCGTCACCCAAGCTGTGGCCCGGGTTACCGGTACGCCCGGTCAAGGGCGAAATCCTTCGCCTGCGGAGTAGGCCTGGAGTCACCCCGGCGCCCAGCCGCACCATCCGCGGAAGCGTCCACGGGCGGCCCGCCTACCTCGTCCCGCGCGGTGACGGAATCGTCGTCGGCGCAACACAATACGAGTCCGGTGAGGACACACAGGTCACGATGGCCGGAGTACGCGACCTGATCAACGACGCCGAGGCACTGATGCCGGCGATCGGCGAATACGAACTGTACGAATGCGCGGCAGGCCTGCGTCCCATGACGCCGGACAACCTGCCCTTGATCGGGCGCGTGTCCGATCGTGTTGTCGTCTCCACCGGACACGGACGCAACGGTGTCCTGCTGACGCCCGTCACCGCCGATGCGACGGTCGCGTTGCTGAACGGCACATCTTTGGTCGAGGTAAAAGGAACCGAACCCGAGCGGTTCGCAGTAGTTAAGGAAAATTCATGAGTGAGCAGGTCCCGATCGGGATCACCGTCAACGGCGAAGATCTCGAGTTCGATCGAGCAGTCACGGTGACCGAGCTACTGACGCACCTCGAGTTGCCGAGCAAGGGTATCGCCGTCGCCGTCGACGGTGCGCTCTTTCCTCGCGGGCGTTGGGACGAATCCGTCGGACGTGGTTGGGAAATCGAGATCCTCACGGCGGTGCAGGGTGGCTGAGCAGGACCTTCTCACTATCGCTGGCCGCAGCTTCGGTTCCCGGCTCATCACCGGAACAGGCGGCGCCGCCAACCTTGCGGTGCTCGAGGAAGCGCTCGTCGCCTCCGGCACCGAACTGACCACCGTCGCGATGCGGCGAGTCGACGCGGCCGGCGGCACCGGCGTTCTGGACCTGCTTCGTCGCCTCGGAATCGAACCGTTGCCGAACACCGCCGGGTGTCGGGGCGCCGCCGAAGCAGTGCTGACGGCGCAGTTGGCACGCGAAGCGCTCGAGACGAACTGGGTCAAACTCGAAGTCATAGCCGACGAGCGGACACTGCTGCCCGACGCAATCGAACTCGTCTCCGCCGCAGAACAATTGGTGGACGACGGATTCACCGTTCTGCCGTACACGACGGACGATCCGGTGCTGGCGCTTCGCCTCGAAGAGGTTGGTTGCGCCGCGGTCATGCCGCTCGGTTCACCCATCGGCACCGGGCTTGGTATCGCGAATCCGCACAACATCGAGATGATCGTCGAGCGCGCCGGCGTACCCGTCATCCTCGACGCCGGGATCGGAACGGCCAGCGACGCCACCCTTGCCATGGAGTTGGGCTGCGACGCGGTCCTACTTGCGACAGCGGTGACGCGGGCCAAGAATCCCGCGCTGATGGCGTCGGCGATGCGTCACGCTGTCGTGGCAGGTTTCGAGGCGCGGCACGCCGGCCGGATCCCCAAGCGATTCTGGGCTCAAGCGTCGTCCTGAGGGACGAGATCCGGGTGATTTCTCGGGGTTCTGCCCGAATTGCCCGGACTCATGTCCTACCTGAGTACCACTCGGAACTAGACCTGTGGCCGATGTGCTGGTCATTGCCGGTAGGGCAGAGTTCTCCTCATGATTGAACTGAGGGGATTGACCAAGGTTTACGGACCGACGAAAGCGGTGGACGATTTGTCGTTCACGGTCAAGCCGGGCATCGTGACGGGCTTCCTGGGCCCCAACGGTGCGGGTAAGTCGACGACGATGCGGATGATTCTGGGTTTGGATCAGCCGACGTCGGGTGCGGCGTTGATCGACGGCAAGCCGTACCGGGAGTTGAAGACGCCGTTGCGGACGGTGGGCGCGTTGTTGGATGCGAAGTGGGTGCATCCCAATCGCAGTGCGCGGGCGCATCTGCAGTGGATGGCCGCTTCGAACGGGATCCCGAAGTCCCGCGTCGACGAGGTGCTCGGGTTGGTCGGGTTGTCCGAGGTGGCGGGCAAGAAGGCCGGCGGGTTCTCGCTCGGTATGTCGCAGCGTCTCGGGTTGGCGGGTGCGTTGTTGGGTGATCCGAAGGTGTTGTTGTTCGACGAGCCGGTCAACGGTCTCGATCCGGAGGGCATCGTCTGGATTCGTAAGTTCATGCAGCGGTTGGCSGCCGAGGGCCGCACGGTGYTGGTGTCGAGTCACCTTCTCTCGGAGATGGCGTTGACGGCGGAGCAGTTGGTGGTGATCGGTCGGGGTCGGTTGATTTCGGATTCGACGGTCGCGGAGTTCGTGGATCGTTCGTCGGAGTCGACGGTGCGGGTGCGCAGTCCTCAGCTCGATGCGTTGCGCAGTGTGTTGCTCTCGCAGGGGTTGACGGTGCGTGAGGACGGTTCCGGTGTTGCGCCGGCGTTGGTGGTCGTGGATTCGACGACTGATGTGATCGGCGGTCTGGCTGGTTCGCAGGGAATCGTGTTGTACGAGTTGGCGTCCCAGCAGGGTTCGCTCGAGGATGCGTTCATGAAGTTGACCGGAGACGATGTCCAGTACCACGCATCAGGTATCGATCCGGGTGCTGGTGCACACCATGCAAATACGCAGCAGGCAAACACACAGCAGGCTATGGGAGGTGCACTGTAATGGCTGTTCTCAGTGCTGAACGTATCAAGATCACCACGACCAAGTCGCCGCTCTGGTGCTCGGTCATCATCGTCGTGCTCGCTCTCGGCTTCGCGGCCATCATGGGCGCGGTTGCCAAGTCGGCTCTGACGTCCTCCGACGTCCAGGGAGCACCTGACCTCGACACCGCCGTTGCCACGGCCGGCATCTCGGGTTTCGGAATCATGGTTCTCATGATCATGGCGGCCCTCGCGGTCACCAGTGAGTACCGCTTCGGGACCATCCGCACCACCTTCCAGGCAGTTCCGAACCGTGCCTCGGTTCTCATCGCCAAAGCCGGCCTCATCGGCGCCTTCGGCGCGGTGCTGACGTTTGTCCTCGCCTTCGGGTCCTACGCGGTGGCCAAAGCCATGGCCGGTACCGAGGCCAGCACGGGCCTGACGCTGTCGACCGGCGATGACTGGCGTGCGATTTACGGCATCCCGGTGTACGCCTTCCTCTGCGTGATTCTTGCTGTCGGCGTCGGATCGATCATCCGCCAGTCGGCGGGCGCTATTGCGTTGCTCCTGCTCTGGCCGCTGCTCATCGAGAGCCTGTTCGGACTGTTCGGCAGTGTCGGCGAGAAGATCACCCCGTTCCTGCCGTTCGCGAATGCAAACCACTTCCTCAGCCCTGGCGGCGGAAGCCTTGATTTCCACTGGGGACCCTGGGGCAGCCTGATCTACTTCGCGGCCTTCGTTCTGGTGATTTTCGGAGCAAGTATTGTCATCGTGAATCGTCGCGACGCCTGATCTTGTCGCTCCCTCGGTAGGTGTTGTCGGGAGACCTACCGAGAACGCGGAGTGACAGCAGAGTAGGGACCCAGTACGAAAAACCATTCGTACTGGGTCCCTTTCCTGTGCTCCGGCCGATATCCTCCGAAGATGAGACTCTTCGGTGTGGTTGTGGTCGGAATGGCTGGAGCACTCGTGGTGAGTGGATGCTCGTCGTCAGGAAGTGAAGCAGCCGTCCCGGCAGATCCGGTGGCATTCTCCGAGACCGTTACGGTCGACGCCGTGACCGGGCATCTGGAGCAACTCGAGAAGATCGCCGGTAACAACGACGGCAATCGATCGGCCGGAACCCCCGGCTACGACGCCAGTGTCGACTACGTGGCAAACCTGCTCGAAGACAAGGGCTTCGACGTCAGTACCCCGGAATTCGACTTCAGCTCCTTCGATCCCGGCACCGAATCCCTGAAAGCTACTGACGGCTCCGATGTTCCGGTGCGGGCGTTGACATATTCCCCCTCCACGGGACCGACCGGAATCACGGCACGCCTGGTGGTGATTCCCGCCGACGAGACACCAGGTTGCGAGGCCACCGACTACGACGGCCGTGACGTGAATGGTGCAATCGTGCTGGTCACCCGCGGAGTGTGCCCGTTCGGCGACAAGCAGAAGATCGCCGCTGACCGCGGCGCGGCAGCGTTGTTGGTTGCCAACAACGAGGACGCGATGCTGGGCGGGGCAACCTTGGGTGAACCCGAAGACGCCCGCATCCCGACCGGCGGGGTGAGCAAGGCGTCGGGCGAGGCTCTTGCCGTAGCGCCCGGAGACCTCACGCTGATTCTCGACACGTCGACGGAAACGACGAAGTCGCGCAACGTGATTGCACAGACCAAGACCGGCGCGACCGACAACGTGGTTGTCGTGGGCGCCCACCTGGACAGTGTGCCGGAAGGTCCCGGAATCAACGACAACGGAAGCGGCACCGCAGCCGTGCTGGAAACCGCGCTGCAGATGGGAAGCTCACCGAGCATCGAGAATGCCGTGCGTTTCGCTTTCTGGGGAGCGGAAGAAGTGGGATTGGTCGGCTCCACCCGTTACGTGGAAGGTCTGAGCGATCAGGAACGGGCCGACATCGCCCTGTATCTGAATTTCGACATGCTCGGTTCGCCCAATGCCGGATACCTGGCTTACGACGGTGACAACTCGGATGCCGTCGGGGAGGGGCCAGGGCCCGAGGGGTCGGCGGGCATCGAGCGCACCTTCGTCGATTTTCTCGGCGGGCGAGGGATTGCGGCGGACGGAACTGACTTCGACGGGCGTTCCGACTACGGCCCGTTCATCGAGATCGGAATCCCGGCGGGCGGAGTGTTCAGCGGCGCGGACGAACGCAAGACGCCGGCTCAGGCCGAGAAGTGGGGCGGCGAAGCGGACGAGACCTTCGACCCGAACTACCACAGTGCACAGGACAACCTCGCGAACATCGATCGCGAAGCGCTCGCGGCCAACGCCTCTGCAGTAGCCTTCGGAGTTGCGACGTATGCCCAGGATTTGAGCGGGCCGAACGGCGTTCCCGTCGGCGATGCTCGAACGCAGGCCAGAACCGAATGATCGACTGACCGAATGATCGACTGACCGAATGATCGACTGACCGAATGACCGAATGATCGACTGTGCGAGCGACCAGGAGGCCACTGTGCGAGAACGGCGGCAGCACACTGTCTGTAACTCTGAGTTACGCTTGAGTTATGGCTGATCTGTCCCCGGAGGGCACCGACACGACAGGTGCTCCTTCCTCCTCGGTTCGAGGCGTCGTCGACGTCGTCTTGAACTCTGCGGCAGAACTGAACCGTCGGCAGCAGCTCATCGACGCGCTACGACGGCTGAGGCGGGCACTACCCGGTGATCCCGGGTTCGGAGACCCGCTCTCGCTGGCAGGTCCTGGCGGTGCTCGTGCCGTGGCCCGCGTCGCTGACAGATTGCTCGATCAGAAGCCGGCAGCCACTCGCGAAGTGAGCCTCGGAGCACTGCAGGTGTGGCAGGCGGCGCTGGAAAAGATGGGCCGCGGCCGCGGTGATCAAGAACTGACCATCGTCTTCACCGATCTGGTTGGCTTCTCCACCTGGTCACTCGAAGCCGGTGACGGCGCCACGCTGACGCTCCTGCGTGCCGTGGCGCAGGCCGTGGAAACCCCGATCACCGACAACGGCGGACACGTCGTCAAACGGATGGGCGACGGTCTGATGGCCGTGTTCATTCGCCCGGATGCGGCTTTGAAGGCGGTGTTCACCGCGCAGGACGCACTCGCGGAAGTCGACCTCGACGGATACACCCCACGAATGCGCGTCGGCCTCCACACGGGTACTCCGCGCCAGATCGGCGACGACTGGCTCGGCGTCGACGTGACCATCGCCGCCCGGATGATGGGCTTGGGCGGCGACGGCAACGTCATGATGTCGGCGACAACTCTCGAGGAACTCGAAGCCGGCACCCTGGAGGATCTCGATCTCACGATCCGGCCATGGCGACGAGGGTTCTTCGCGACCACTCCCAACGGAGTTCCCGTCGACCTGGGAATCTGGCGCGTACGCCGGAACTAGCGCACTAGACCTGGAGCCGCCAAAGCGGGGACACCGGACCATGTCCTGCGCCGAGGTCGTACGACGCCTCGAGACACTTGGTCACCCACTCTTTGCCGAACGCCACCGCGTCCGGAACGGAATAGCCATGTGCGAGAGCGCAAGTGATCGCAGCGGCCAGCGTGTCTCCGCCGCCGTGATCGTTGCCGGTGTCGATCCGGGCACTGCTGAATTCGAGGAAACGGTCGCCGTCGAACAACAGATCGGTGGACAACTCCGAAGTACGAAGGTGGCCGCCCTTGACGATGGACCATTGAGCGCCGAGCGCATGCAACGCTTCTGCCGCTTGGCGGGCGCTCTTGTCGTCGACGACCTCGATGCCGGTGATCAACCGAACCTCGTCGAGGTTCGGAGTGACCACCGTGGCAGCCGGAATCAAGGTGTTGCGGACCGCGTCGAGAGCTTCTTCGTGCAACAGCGGATCGCCATGCATCGACGCGCACACGGGGTCGACCACCAGCGGGATCGGTCGGTCGCGGCCGATCCCCACCTCGGCGGAAACTGCGGCTACCGCTTCTATGATCGTCGTCGAGGCCAGCATTCCCGTCTTCGCTGCGCCGACGCCGATGTCCGAGACCACGACGCGCACCTGGTCGGCGACGATCTCCGGCGGAATCTCGTGGAATCCGCTGACGCCCACCGAATTCTGGACCGTCACAGCGGCGACGGCCACACAGGCGTGTACTCCGCACATCGCCATCGTGCGGGAATCGGCTTGAATGCCGGCTCCGCCGCCGGAGTCGGTTCCGGCGATGGTCAATGCCCGAATCGGGGTCTGTCCGGCGGGGGTCAGGGGCAGCAGCTTCACGACGACGAGCCTACCGACCGGACCTGGGGAAACGGCAGCTCGGTCCGGATGGACTCGGTTTCCGGAATTTCCGCTTCCAGGATTTCCGCGTACTGACGTACGTCCGCCGAGATCCGCATCGAGCAGAACTTCGGCCCGCACATCGAGCAGAAATGTGCGGTCTTGGCGGGCTCGGCCGGCAGTGTCTCGTCGTGGAACTCCCTGGCGGTGTCCGGGTCGAGTGACAAAGCGAACTGGTCCAACCAGCGAAATTCGAAGCGCGCCTTGGACAGTGCGTCGTCGCGGGCCTGTGCATTCGGGTGTCCTTTTGCCAGGTCTGCTGCATGGGCAGCGATCTTGTAGGTGATCACACCGGTTTTCACGTCGTCTCGGTTGGGCAGGCCGAGGTGTTCCTTGGGCGTGACGTAACAGAGCATCGCCGTTCCCGCCCGTGCGATCATCGCCGCACCGATGGCGGAGGTGATGTGGTCGTACGCCGGCGCGATATCGGTAGCGAGCGGTCCGAGGGTGTAGAACGGTGCCTCGTCGCAGAGCTCTTCTTCCAGACGGACGTTTTCCTCGATCTTGTCCATGGGAACGTGTCCGGGGCCCTCGATCATGACCTGGACTCCTGCGGATTTCGCAATCTGCGTGAGTTCTCCCAGAGTGCGAAGCTCCGCGAATTGGGCGGCGTCGTTGGCGTCGGCGATCGATCCCGGTCGAAGCCCGTCACCGAGGGAGAACGTGACGTCGTATCGGCGCAAGATCTCGCACAGTTCGTCGAAGTGGGTGTAGAGGAACGATTCCTGCCTGTGGTGCATGCACCACGCGGCCATGATCGCGCCGCCGCGCGAGACGATTCCCGTGACGCGACCAGCAGTCAGAGCGATGTAACCGATTCGTACACCGGCATGCACGGTCATGTAGTCGACGCCCTGCTCGCACTGCTCGATTACCGTGTCGCGGTAGATTTCCCATGTCAGAGCAGTGGCATCTCCGTTGACTTTCTCGAGTGCCTGGTAGATCGGTACCGTGCCGACCGGTACGGGTGAGTTGCGCAGAATCCATTCACGGGTCAGGTGGATGTCCTTGCCGGTGGACAGGTCCATGATGGTGTCGGCGCCCCAGCGGATCGCCCACACCATCTTTTCGACTTCCTCTGCAACAGAGGAGGTTACGGCCGAGTTCCCGATATTCGCGTTGATCTTGACGGCGAACTTCTTGCCGATGATCATCGGCTCCAGCTCGCCGTGGCGATGGTTCGCGGGAATTACCGCCCGCCCGCGAGCCACCTCGGAACGCACCAGTTCGGCTGAAACGCCCTCGCGTGCAGCGCAATAGCGCATCTCCGGGGTGATCACACCGTCTCGGGCGCATTCCAGTTGCGTCCGATTGCTTTCCGGGCGTTCCCAGGTGTCCCTGGTCGTCGGGAGCCCTGCATCGAGGTCGATGTCGGCGTCCGTGTCGGTGTAAGGACCTGACGTGTCGTACAGGTCCAGATGCTCACCATTGGTGAGAGTGACGCGTCGAAGTGGGATCCGGAGAGAATCCGATTCGACGTAATGCTTGCTACTGCCCTCGATCGGGCCGGTTGTCACAGCGGTGTGGACAGTCGCGTGAACAGCCGTACGGACAGACTTCTCCTGCATGGTGCGCTCCCTACGCCGGCATTATCCGGTCAGGTTCATCCGGTCGACGGCCCTAGCCGTCCTCTCAGCCCGCTGGTGCGAGCCCCCGTGGTGGTTGTATGAAATTTGTGCCCGCTGTCACAGCGGCACCGGGCGACTCTATCTCAACCCCGAAAAAGCGTTTCACTGCGATTGCGGTGGAGTCGTTCGCGGTGCAAAAATTGGTCGAACCCGGGACAGCGTCGTCGGTAGCTGATTCTATGAGTGGCATGGATCACAGTTATGGAGAGCGTGCGAACGCAGCAGTCGCAGATCGCGCAGTTGCAGATCGTGCCGTGGAGGTCGCCGCAATGAACGACATCGAAAACTCGAGAACCGGAACCTCACCGGAAGTCACGCTCGTGGACAATCCGTCGCACGAACGATTCGAACTGCTCTCCGACGACGAGTTGGTCGGCATCCTCGGATACCGCGACGAGGACGAGATTTCGGGGAGCGGAGCCGAAGCGGGCGACGTGGTTGCGTACATGCATACCGTCGTCAAGGAGGAGTACGGCGGGCAGGGACTGGCAGCCGTACTCGTGCAGTTCGCGATGGACTGCGCCCGTGAACGTGAATGGTCGGTGCGGCCTGTGTGCACCTATGTTCAGCGGTACCTCGGCGAGCATCCCGAGTATCTGGAACTGCTCGTCGAGGACTAGCCGCCGGAGGTTGCAAACAGACGATCAGGCTCCGAGCTTTACAACTACCCGAGATTCACGATCACCGGAGCGTGATCGCTGGCGCCCTTGCCTTTTCGCTCGTTTCGATCGATCTCGGCCGCCTCGACGCGCGCTGCGAATGCCGGAGAGCCGAGGATGAAGTCGATTCGCATGCCCTGCTTCTTCGGGAAGCGAAGCTGCGTGTAGTCCCAGTACGTGTACACACCGGGGCCGGGGGTGTACGGGCGAACGACGTCCGCGAACCCGGACTCGGCGAAGGCGGTGAACGCAGCTCGTTCCGGCTCCGACGTGTGGGTCTTGCCCTCGAAGAAAGCGGGATCCCACACGTCGTCGTCCGTAGGAGCGACGTTCCAGTCACCGACCAGGGCGATCTGCGCGTCGGGATCCTGCTTGAGCCAGCCCTCCGCGTCGTCGCGCAGTTTGGCCAGCCAATCCAGCTTGTAGGCGTAATGCGGGTCTTCCAGCTCACGGCCGTTGGGGACGTACAGGCTCCACACCCGCACACCACCGCAGGTGGCACCGATCGCACGGGCCTCACGGACCGGGTCTGCCTCGGGATCCTTGTCGAACCCTGGCTGATCCTCGAATCCGATCTGCACGTCGTCCAAGCCGACGCGGGAAGCGATGGCGACACCGTTCCACTGGCTCAACCCGACGTGGGCGACCTCGTAGCCGATTTCCTTGAAGCGTTCGTACGGAAACTGCTCGTCCTTGCACTTGGTTTCCTGCATTGCCAGGACGTCGACGTCGGATCGACCGAGCCAGTCGATGATCCTGTCGGTACGGGCACGGACGGAGTTGACGTTCCAAGTAGCGATGCGCACGAGGGCAAGCCTAGCGTCAGCCGCCGACAGGATCGGTGGCGTATCGGTAGCGGTGGTGTTCGACGAATCCGAGCCGCTCGTAGAGCGCGATCGCCGCGGAGTTCTCCGCCGAAACCTGGAGGTACGCGTGCGTCGCACCGTTCTGACGACCCCGAGAGAGTAGATCTCCGCAGATCAGCGACCCGATTCCGTGACGACGGTGTTCAGGGGCGACGTGAATGCCGGTCAGTCCTACCCAGCGCTTGCCATCGGGTGCCTCGGTGAGCGCAGCGCGCCCGATGGCAAGCGTCGTGTCGGTGTTTCCGATCGCGCCGAAAGTTGCACTGCCCACGACAGCCGTGAGGACCGCCTCGACGTACGCCGGATCTCCGTGGGCGTCGTACGTCGACAGCCAGTTGTGGTCGGGGCGGTCGGCGAACGAGGTGACCGGAGGACCGAGCGGCAGCGTGACACTGCCCAGATCGGCGGCCATCACGATGGTTTCCTTCTCGCTGGTCCACCCGTCCGGAGCGGTGCCGAGTCGATCGGGGAGGAGCAGCAGGGTCGGCAGGCCGCGGTCACCGAACCACTGGCGTATCCGCTCGATGGTGCTCGCGTCGAAGCCGGCAACCGTCCCCGCACCACCGAGCGGCAAAGCCGAATTGGCGCGGCCGGTGAAGCCGTGACCGGCGCGCAGCAACCAACCGTCGATCCACGCCTGCTCGACCCCCGGCCACGCCGCAGCAGCAGCCGTTTCGAGGTTTCGAATCTCGCCGATGCGAATCGGGCGGGCCGAGAGAGTCTTGAGTGCAATCACCTGATCGGCGGAGACCTGGACCAGCCGACCGTCGCCGCTGCGGACGGCGATGGGATCGGCGCCCTCGAGGATGCCGATGACGTCGGTCATGGGATGCGAATAGCCGGGTGGGAGCTTGTATCGCAAAACCACCCGGCTACCGATCGAAATGTTGCCGTTCAGAGCGGAATTCTCAGTCTTCGTAATCGTCGTCGTCGTGACCGAACGGATCGTCGACGGTGCCCGGCGTCCAGGTCAGACCGGGCTTGCCCCAACCGGAACGCTTGATGATCTTCTTGGCGGCGCGCGCGTTGCGGCCGATCAGCACGTCCGTGTAGAGGAAACCGTCGAGATGCCCGGTCTCGTGCTGGAGCATCCGTGCGAAGAATCCGGTGCCCTCGACCTCGATCGGGTTGCCGTCGGCGTCGGTGCCGGTGACCTTCGCCCAATCGGCGCGGCCCGTCGGGAACTGCTCGCCGGGAACGGAAAGGCAACCCTCGAAGTCTTCTTCCGGGTCGGGCATCGTCTGGGGGATTTCGGACGTCTCGAGTACCGGGTTCACGACGACGCCGCGACGACGCTCGCTGCTGCGGTCGTCACCGGGGCAGTCGTAGACGAAGACTCGGAGTGAAACGCCGACCTGATTGGCCGCCAGACCGACGCCGTTGGCGGCGTCCATCGTCTCGTACATGTCTGCGATCAGTTCGGCGATCTCGGCCGGAGACTGAGTGACCGGCTCTGTCGCCTTGTGCAGTACCGGGTCGCCGACGATTCGGATGGGGAGGATAGCCATGCGGACAAGGATAGTGCGGCGCGCCCGCGTAGTTATCACGGCCCGCACACTCGATCATGGTTCAATGGTTGCTGAAGAACAGCGATGTAATTCGTTGCTCGGTCGGAACGTGGGCCGCGGGGGAAATTGTGAGTTACCTTCGGGCCAGGGGACCGGGAAACTCACGGCCGCGAGAATATCGGTCGGAAAAGAACACCGGGCATACGAGTCTCGCTGACGCCGAGCACAGCAGTCGAGGAGTGACATGGACGGCGCAACCGCGCGTAGTCGGAACCAGTCCGAAGGCACTGGCGCCGACGATTCGGTAGCAGATACAGCAGGCATGCACGAGGTGGGCGAAGACGGCCTCACCCGCCGCGAGCACGACATCCTCTCCTTCGAGCGCCAGTGGTGGAAGTACGCCGGTGCGAAGGAAGAAGCCATCAAGGAGTTGTTCGACATGTCGGCAACCCGCTACTACCAGGTTCTCAATGCCTTGGTCGATCGCCCCGAATCCTTGGCGGCTGATCCCATGCTGGTCAAGCGCCTGCGTCGTCTGCGTGCCAGCCGTCAGAAGGCCAGGGCCGCCCGTCGCCTCGGCTTCGAGGTCACCTGAATCACGCGTACATATGATCGGGCTGTCCACACACTGGCGATAAGGTCGACATCGTGAGTACCCCGAAAGAGCAGCCGTCCGGACCTCCGCTTCGCGCAATCGCCATGGTGTTGATCGCGTTGGCGATCGTGTTCATCGGTCTCGGAGCAGCCTCACTGGGTGGATCGAGCGACGGTGGATCGGGCGACGAGAACACCGCAGCAGAGCAGACCGAATCCTCGGCGTCTGCCACGACGAGCGCCCCCGCACCGGCATCTGCCACTTCCAAGCCGGCAGCGACGACGCAACCCGCTTCGGGCGATACCACCACTACGTCGCGTCCCTCGGGAACTGCGACGACCACGACTTCCAGCTCCGCGAGCGGCGTCGACACGTCGAATATCAGCGTTCGAGTTCTCAACAACAGCACCGTCTCGGGTCTGGCAGCAGGCACTGCCGAGGAATTGACGGCTGCAGGTTGGAACGTCGAGGAGACGGGTAACTACAGCGAGGGCACCGTCAGTACGACGACGGTGTACTACGGATCGTCCGCGGCGGAGAAGGCAGCGGCGCAGAAGATCGCAGCTGAACTCGGAGTCACCGCAGAACCTCGATTCGCCGGCATCGCGAACGCGTCACCTGGCGTGATCGTGATCGTGACCTCCAACTGACCGGTCGTGAAGGTGGAACTGACCCGTCGGTTCCAGCTACTACACGCGCCGTTATGATCAGAAGCACTTTCTCGCCACCTCAAAGGAGCGGTTCGATGGCCCCCAGCAGCACCCGGCGTTTGTCCTGGCGCGTCGTTGCCCCTGTAGTCGCGATTGCCGCTTTCGGCTTGACCGCTTGCAGTAACAGCGAAGAGCCCAGCAGCGTCCCCGGCACGACTCCTCCGGTGTGGACCGGTGCAGCCGATCCCAGCGCGCACGAAAGCGCGGGCGGCCACGGTTCCGAGACGGCTCACGCCGGCGCTTCTGCCGAGACTGTCACCGCAACGCTGAACGGCACCGACGGCGCCAAGGTCGGAACGGTCACGTTCGCGCAGGAAGGTAGCGACGTCAAGGTCACCCTCGACGCCAAGGGCCTGACCCCCGGCTTCCACGGATTCCACGTTCACCAGGTCGCCAAGTGCGAGACCAATTCCGTAGCTCCCAGCGGCGGAGAGCCGGGTAACTTCCTCTCGGCAGGCGGACACTTCCAGGCCGAGGGGCACTCGGGCCACCCGGCGAGCGGTGACCTCACTTCGGTTCAGGTCCTCGAAGACGGCACCGCCACGCTGGTCACCACGACCGACGCGTTCACCGTCGACGAACTGGTCGCAAACGGTGGAACATCCGTCATGATCCATGCCGGTGCGGACAACTTCGGCAACATCCCGACGCGTTACGCGCCGACACCGGATCAGCAGACGCTCGACACCGGTGACGCCGGCGGACGCGTCGCTTGCGGTGTCATCACCAAGAGCTGACAAACTCACCTGAGTTTTGCATCACTTCCGGCGACTACCACGCAGTAGCCAGCACGGTGTTTTTACCGACACTGTGATTGGATTCTCTGCGTGGTAGTTCCATTTCCAGGTTCGCCGCGCCCGACGCTGGGCGTGGAGTGGGAGATCGCGCTGGTCGATCGCAAGACCAGAGATCTCTCCAACACAGCAGCCGAGGTGTTTTCGGCGGTCGAAGAGCTTGCCGGCTCGGAAACCCCGCACATCACCAAGGAACTACTGCGAAATACCGTCGAACTCGTCACGGGTATTCACTCGACGGTCGGCGAGGCGATGAGTGATCTCGACAGGTCACTGGATCTGCTTCGCCGCGCTGCGAATCCGCTCGGCGTCGATCTCATCAGCGCGGGCACGCACCCGTTCGCGCAATGGTCGACGCAGCTGGTCACCCGGACACCCGACTACGACGAACTCATCGAACGCACGCAGTGGTGGGGTCGGCAGATGCTGATCTGGGGCGTGCACGTTCACGTGGGTGTCTCGTCCGCGGATCGCGTTTTCCCGATCATCAACGCACTGCTGCAGCGCTATCCGCACCTGTTGGCGCTGTCGGCGTCCTCGCCGATGTGGGCCGGTGTGGACACCGGCTATGCGTCCAATCGCGCGTTGATGTTCCAGCAGCTGCCCACCGCCGGCCTTCCGTACCAGTTCGAGAACTGGGCCGAATACGAGTCGTTCATCGACGACCAGATGAAGACCGGTGTGATCACCAAGATCGGCGGCATGCACTGGGACATCCGTCCCGCGCCGAAGTGGGGAACCATCGAGGTCCGGGTCTTCGACGGCGTCTCGACACGCGCCGAACTGGGTGCTCTCGTTGCTCTGGTCCACTGCCTCATCGTCGATCTGGACCGCAGACTGAGTGCCGGTGAGACTCTGCCGAACATGCAGCCGTGGCACGTCAAGGAAAACAAGTGGCGCGCAGCGAGATACGGACTGGACGCCGAGATCATCCTCGACTCCGACGCAAACGAGTGCCTCGTCACTGACGATCTGGATCGCCTGCTCGACGACTTGGCGCCGATTGCGGTCTCACTCGGCTGCACGGACGAGTTGGCGTCGGTGGCGGACATTCCCCGTCGCGGTGCCTCCTACCAGCGTCAACGCCGTGTCGCGGAAGCGACGGGCGGCGATCTGGTTGCGGTAGTCGACGCATTGGTCGCGGAGTTGGGTACTTAGAGCACTCCGTGTTGCCGATGGTTTCGTAGGGTCGAAATACGGGCATACAGACCGATTGTCCAGTCTGCGTCCATATTCGGTTCACACGGCGTTTACTATTGTCCGGTGTTGATAGACAGTTGGTCCCAACGAGGGGGCGTACCCGGACAGTCGGATCGTTCGTGGTCGAGTTCTCATCGACTCCTTCTGATCGGCACAGCAGCATTGACCGTGCTGGTCCTGGGTGTGCAGGCGTTCGCGTCGTACAAGGGCTATCTCGGTCCGGTGGAAAGCCTGTTCGGTGACTACTTCCTCGTTCCTCGCTCGGCGACCATGCCCTGGGTGGGTCTCGCTCTCGCGCTGGTTGGACTGAACAACAAAGAACGCATCTACGCGGTATCCGCGGCCGTTGTCATCGACGTGGTCGTCGGCGCTATTCGCTGGTTCTCGGGTGGGCCGCTGACTATGGGCACCGGCGGCACCTGGGTACTGACAGCCATCGCGGTGTACGCGGTGTGGAAGTTGTCCGGCGAGCGTCGACTCAGCGTTCTGCACGGCGTCGCTCTCGGCGCGTTGCTCATCATCGCCGCCAAGGTTGCCGAGACGTGGCTGGAGATCACCATTCTCGTCGGTACCGACGTGTGGGACGAGTACGTGTTCCTCGCCGACCAGGCTCTCGGGAATCCGTCGTGGGTTATGGGCCAGATCGTCGACGCCATGGGCCCCGTCGGTGCAGCAGCCCTCGACTGGATCTACGTCGAACTGCCCGTCGCAGTGATCGTGGTTGCCCTCTACCAAGCACGTAAGGGATGGCCGTCGCATCACCTGCTGCGCACGTTCCTGCTCATCGGGCTGATCGGCCCGATCTTCTACGTCCTGTTCCCGGTGGTCGGCCCGGTGTTCGCCTTCGGTCCGCGTGGGTTCGGATTCCAGATCGGTGACTACTGGCCGAACATCGTGCCCAACTTCGACTTCGCATCACCGTCGTCGCTGCCGTTCGACGACGCCGCACCGCGAAACTGCATGCCGAGCCTGCACACCGCGTGGGCGGTCGCATTGTTCATCCACTCGCGCAGCGGGCCGTGGTGGATTCGCAGCCTGGGATCGTTCTGGCTCGTTGCGACCCTGACCGCGACGCTCGGTTTCGGATTCCACTACGGCGTCGACCTCATTGCCGGTGCCGTCCTGTGCTTGACCCTCGATGCGGCGCTACGGGATCCGGAGCGAGGCTGGGGGTGGTTCCGAGTGCGTCTGTTGATCGGTGGCTCGGCACTACTTGCGGGGTTGTTGCTCTCGTACCGGTTCGCTGCGGTGCAGATGGCCGAGTACCCGGCGATCTTCGGGCCGCTGCTGATGGCTGTCCTGGTTCTCATGTCGGTGGCGTACTTCGCAACCTTCTTCGCCCGCCCCGGCACTGCTCTTGCGGTGTGGGGCGAGCGCGACGGCGAGTGGGATGCCGCTACAGGAGAGAGTCCGGGTCTTCCAGCTCGTTGATCTTCATGAGGTCGTCCTCTTCGCGCTGTTCGCGGTAGGCGACTCGGCCGACACTGTGCGCGATCACGGGCGCGGTCAGCAGCGTGAAGATGCCCACCAGGACCAACATCCAGATGTCGACGCTCCCACGAAGCAGGAACACGGCGCCCATCAGAACCAGGATAAGTCCGACCACCTGAGGTTTCGTGGCCGCGTGCATACGACGCAGGGTGTCGGGGAAGCGAACGATTCCCACCGCGGCGGTCAGCGCGAGCAGCGCGCCGAGGAAGATGGAGATGGCCCCGATCGTGTCGAGGATGTTGCCGATCACTGGTCACTCACCCGGAAGCGCGCGACTGACACGGAACCGATGAAGCCGACCAGTGCCAGCGCCACGATCGCGGGAACGATAGTGGTGTCTTTGCTGTACGCGGCCCAGACGGCGAGTCCACACATCGAGACCGCGATGATCGTGTCCAGAGCGACGAGGCGGTCGAGTGAGCTCGGACCGTCGAGCAATCGGAACGTGGTCAGTACGGCGGCGATCAGCAGAATCACTCCGGAAATGATCAAGATGGTGGTGATGAACCCGTTCATGGTTGGTCCTCCTGCCGGGGTGCATCGAATTCGTAGTCGCGCTGGTGCCACGGGCTGGGTTGCCAGTCCGAATCACGTTCGAACGACGCGATGAACAACCGTTCGAGATCCTCCACTGAGCGGTAGAACGCGCTGACGGCTTTCTGCGAGCCGACGTCGAGCACGTGGACGTAGACGATGCGCCGGTTCTGGTCGATCTCGAGAACCATGGTGCCCGGGATCAGGTTCAGTACGTCGATGCACAGCGTGAGAACCAGGTCGGACTTGATCCCGAGTTGGTAACGCAGAACTCCGGTGACCGGCGGCGGCGACGGACGGATCGCCAGCCACGCGACCTGGATACTCGACTGGATCGCGTAGTACACGATCATCCACAGCAGGCGCAGAATCGACAACAGATGTACCCGACCCTCGACCGGTACGCGAGGGAGGGGAAGCAGGACCATGATGATCAGGCCGACGGCGAGTCCGCCGAAGATGTTGCCGAAACTGATGTTGCCCCACAACAGGATCCATACGACCATCAGCCACAGCAGGATCCCGACGCGGAGTACCTGTTCGCGTTTCATCGCGGAGCCTCCTCGGTGTTCGGGGCGTCGGTACTGGGAGCTACAGCAGGGTCGTCTGCAGCGACGGGAGCTTCGTCGACCGGCACGGGTCGGTGGTTGCCGAGAACCGCGTCGATGTAGATGGACCGGTCTTGCAGATCCTTCGCCGCTCTGTCGCTGATGTCGATGATCCGGCCTGCGAACACCGTCAGTGCCAGACCGACGATGACGAGCCCGACCGTCGGAATCAGCATGAAGACCGGGATCTTGCCGACGTCCTCGCGGTCGACGAACGCGATGTCCTCTTCGGACTCGTCGATCAGTGCTGACGGGCTGACGTCGGCGAGGTCACCTTCGGGCGCGTCGGCGCGGGCTCGCCAGAAGGCCTTGGTCCACACGCGGGCGACCGCGTAGAGCGTCAGCAAGCTGGTGATCGTGCCGCCGGCGACGAGGATCCAGGCCAGCGCGCTGGCGTCGGCCGCACCGGCCTGCAGGAGCGCGACCTTGCCGATGAAGCCCGAGAACGGCGGGATACCACCGAGATTCAGTGCCGGGATCAGGAAGACGATCGCGAGGATCGGGCTGGCCGCAGCCAGACCGCCGAGTCGGCGCAGCGACGACGACCCGGCTTGTCGTTCGATCAGACCCACGACGAGGAAGAGCGTCGTCTGCACGATGATGTGGTGGGCGACGTAGTAGATCGCGCCGGACAGCCCGGACGTCGTGGACAGTGCGATACCGAAGATCATGTAGCCGATATGGCTGACCAGTGTGAACGAGAGCAGACGTTTGATGTCGCTCTGCGCGATGGCACCCATGATGCCGACCACCATCGTGAGCAGACCGCACACCATCAGTACGTTGTCGAGTTCTCCTTGCGGGAACAGCAACGAGTGCGCGCGGATGATCGCGTACACACCGACCTTGGTGAGCAACCCGGCGAAGACGGCGGTGATCGGTGCGGGCGCGGTCGGATACGAGTCCGGTAGCCACGCCGACAGCGGGAAGACCGCAGCCTTGATGCCGAACGCCACGAGCAGGACAGCGAAGATGGCGGTTCGTGTGCCCGGCGGAATGTTGTCGAAGCGCAGGGCCATGTCGGCCATGTTGAGGGTGCCGGTCGCCGCGTAGGCGAAGGCGATGCCCGCCAGGAAGATCAGCGAAGACACCATCGAGACCATCACGTACGAGACACCGGCCCGAACGCGGTCGGCGCTGGCACCGAGCGTCAGGAGCACGAAACTCGCGGCGAGCAGAACCTCGAATCCGACGTACAGGTTGAAGAGGTCACCGGCGAGGAACGCGTTCGAGATACCGGCGGTCAATGCGAGATAGGTCGGCAGGAAGATCGAGACCGGCTGGGCCTCGCTGCCGTCGCGAATACCCTGACCGATCGCGTAGATCATGACGGCGAGCAACACCACCGACGAGACCACGAGCATCATCGCCGAGAGACGGTCGACGACGAGTGTGATGCCGATGGGGGAGTCCCAGCCGCCGACCTGAACGGCCGTCGTACCGTCGCGGTCGGCGAGGTAGAGCAGCAAGCCAGACACCGCGACGACGCCGATGAGCGCGATCAGTGTGATGACACGCTGGAAACGCGGACGTCGGCCGACAACCAGCGTCGCAGCTGCGGCCAGCATCGGGATCAGGACGGGCAGGGGCGCAAGGGCTCCCATCAGGTTGTCCGAGATGGTCATGCGCCGCCACCTCCCTCGATCTTGGTCTGGCGAGCGTCTTTGCGCCGCTTCTCGGATTCCTTCTTACGAGCAAGGTCGGTGGCCCAGTCGGGTACCGGTTCGTCCTCGAAGTCGCCGTCGTGGAGGTCGTCGTAGCATTCGATGTCCTCGAGGTTGACCAGTTGTTCGAGGGGAATAGGGTTGCCGTCCTTGTCGAATGCGTCGCCGCCGATGCTCGGGGCACCGGTGACCGGGTCGTCGGAGCGGTCGTGGTCGGGAGCGTCGGCAGGCAGGCGACGCTTGAGGATCTTGGTGTCCTCGGGATCGTCCTCGACGGCGTCGGCGGTGTTGATCTTGTAAGACCGGTACGCCAGTGCCAGAACGAAGCCGGCGATACCCATCGTGATCACGATGGCCGTCAGGATCATGCCCTGGGCGAGCGGATCCGCTATCTCCTCGTGGACCGAATCTCGACCGACGATGGGCGGATTCCCGTCCGATCCACCTACGGTCAGGATCAAGAGGTTGATGGCGTTACCGAATAGAAGTAGACCGAGGAGCATCCGGGTGATGCTTCGTTCGATCAGCAGGTAGACACCGGCCGACGTGAGGACGCCGATCAGGATCAGCATTCCGATATTTGCGCTCATGGTGCTTTCACCTCGATTTCTGCGTCGAGGCGGGCGCCGAGACTTCGGAGTACGTCCAGGACCAGGCCGACCACGATGAGGTAGACGCCCAGGTCGAAGAACAGTGCGGTGACCAGTTTGACGTGGCCGATGAGTGGGAGCGTGAACTCGAAGACAGCCGACGAGAGCGCCGGAGCGCCGAGGAACAGCGACACCAGGGCGGTGCCCGCGGCCAGCGCCAAACCGAGGCCGAGAATCTTGCCCGCGTCGATGGGTACGGCTTCACCGAGTTCGTAGCGGCCACCAGCGAGGTAACGCAGCACGAGGGCGAGGCCCGCCGTCAGGCCTCCGGCGAAACCGCCGCCGGGGGCATTGTGACCGGAGAAGAAGAAGTAGATCGACAACACCATGATGGTCGGGAAGATCAACCTCGTGGTGACCTCGAGAACCAGCGAACGGTGTCGAGGATCGATGAGGTCTCCGCCGCGCAACCACGTCGTGTCCGAGTTGGCGGCTGCCTTGTCGACGATGACGGAGGGGGCGTCCGCGACTCGCGGCGCGATACCGAAGCGGCGGTTGCGGAACACGAGGCTGGCGACGCCGGTTGCCGCGACCAGCAGCACCGAGATCTCACCGAGCGTGTCCCATGCGCGGATGTCGACGAGTAGGACGTTGACGACGTTCTTGCCGTTGCCCAGGTCGTAGGCCGCGTCGGGAAGCAGTTCGTAGATCGGACGAGTGTTTCTCGCATTGGTGGCGAAGGCCGCGATGGTGGTGACGGTGATACCGACGGCGACGGCGAGTGCGGCACGCGGCCACTTGAAGCCGATTGCCTTGCTCTCGTCGACCTCTGCGGGGAACTTCCGCAGTACCAGCACGAAGATCACGAGGGTCAAGGTTTCGACGAGGAACTGGGTCAGCGCGAGGTCGGGTGCGCCGTGCAGCGCGAACAACACGCCGCAGCCGTAGCCGGTGAGTCCGACGAGGATGACACTGGCGAGTCGGTTGCGCATCAGCGTCGCGGCGATGGCGGCCGAAATCATCATCAGCGCGATAGTGAACTGGATGGGTGAATCCCACATCCGAAGGTCGACTCCGCCGCCATCGGTGTCGATGATCAGCAGGAACAGTGGCACCACGACCAGCGTCGCAAGAATCGTCGACTGCGTGCGGGGGAGCGAACCACGCTGAGTGGCACCGGTCAGGCGCATCGAGATGGTGTCCATGCCGCGCAGGGTCGCGTCGTAGATACGGTCGGCGTTGCCGAGCGGCGGGTGCTCGAAATGCAGGCGGCTGATCTGACGCTGCGCGATGTAGAGCGCGATGCCGCCGGCGATGACGATGCAGGTGAGCAGCAGCGGAGTGTTGAATCCGTGCCACAGTGCGAGGTGGTAGTCGGCGTGCGGTCCGGGGGCCAGTGTGGTCGAGTACGGCGTCAGCAACTTCTCGAGTTGGGGCGAGAGAATGCCGGCGGCCAGACCGAGAACCGCGAGTAGGCCGGGCGCGAACAGGAACAGCCAACCCGGCTTGTGCATCTTGCTCACGGCCGGACTCGGCTTGCTCAAGGTCTTGCGTCCGAAGGCTCCCCAGATGAACCGGACGCTGTAGCCGACGGTCAGGATCGAGCCCAACACGATCACCGTGACGACGGCGATCGACGACCAGTGGCCGAGCGCGTTCGTTTCGAGAACTGATTCGAGTGCGGCTTCCTTGCCGACGAATCCGAGTAGCGGTGGTAGACCGGCCATGCTGGCGGCAGCGAGGCTCGCGATGATCGCGAGAGCGGGTGCCGCTTTACCCAGGTGAGCAAGTTTGCGCAGGTCACGGGTGCCGGTGGTGTGATCGATGATGCCAACGACCATGAAGAGTGCGGCCTTGAACATCGCGTGCGCCACGACCATCGTCATGCCGGCCAGGGCGGCGTCACGCGTGCCGATGCCGACCAGGACCATCATGAAGCCGAGTTGGCTGACGGTTCCGAAGGCGAGGACGAGTTTGAGGTCGTACGCGCGCATGGCTCGCCAACCGGCGAGGATCATCGACAGCAGACCCAAACTGATGATGGTGATGCGCCACGGCGGCGAATCGGCGTACCCGGGAGCCAGGCGTGCGACGAGGTAGATACCGGCCTTGACCATTGCTGCCGCGTGAAGATAACCGCTGACAGGGGTGGGTGCGGCCATCGCACCTGGCAGCCAGAAGTGCAGGGGCACGATTGCCGATTTGGAGAGCGCACCGATCAGGATCAAGACGATCGCGACGGACGGGAGCCACCCCGTCGGCGGGTTCGCGACCAGTTCGGACAGGTTGTAGCTGCCGCCGACCTGGCCGAGGATGATCATGCCGACCAACATCGCCAGACCACCGGCGGTGGTGACCAGCAGTGCCTGGGTCGCGGCGCGGCGACTGGTGGCGCGTTCGGCGTAGTGACCCACGAGCAGGAACGACAAGACGGTCGTCAGTTCCCAGAACACGTAGAGAAGCAGCATGTTGTCGCTGGTCACGAGTCCGAACATGGCACCCGCGAAGGCGACCATCTCGGCGGCGAAGATGCCGAGTCGAGGTTCGTCGTCGTTGAAGTAGCGGGCGCAGTAGATCAGGATCAGCGTGCCGACGCCCAGGACGAGCACGGCCATGATGGCGGAAAGCGCGTCGAATCTGAAGTCGATGTCCATCGACAGGCCGGGAACCCAGGTGATGTGCAGCGTCTCGACGGTGCCCCATTTGTCGATGACCCAGCCGAGGCTGGCGAGGGGGACTATCGCGAGGGGGAAGAAGCCGTTTCGCCCTAACCTGCGCACCACAAGCGGAGCCAAGAGGGCGGCAACGGCATGGGCAAGCAAGATAGCGAGCAAAAGGCACTCCGTCGTGTTGTCAGCGGGCGGCGGGGTGTCCGAACAAAATCGAACCTATCGGATTAACGAGACAATTCACCTAGTCGGAGAGGTTGTCTTTGCGTACATATTACCGGGCGTGGCAGTTTCGATGTGCAGCGAGTCGATTCGGACATCATCGGCACTCGCTGATACACGTAGGTTGGGCGACGTGAATTCGTCGACTCCCACCACGATCATCCGTACCGCCGCCCTTGCGCACATTCGTGACCGCAAGCTGATCCAGACCCGCTCCGTGGGCAAGACCGCGTTCTACATGGCCGGCGGAAAGATCGACCCGGGTGAGACGCCCGAGCAGGCACTGCACCGCGAAATTCGGGAGGAACTCGACGTCGATCTGGTCGACGGGACGGTCACGTTCCTCGACGTCTTCGAGGCTCACGCTTTCGGACATTCCGCGGACACGGGCCTGCACCTGAGTTGTTATCTGGCGGAGATGGCCGGAGACCCGCGCCCGACCAGCGAGATCGCCGAGTTCCGCTACTTCACGCTCGCCGAGTACGCAGCGATGGACGAGGTGGCGCCGGGATCACTCAAAGTGTTCCATCGCCTGGCGTCGATGGATCTGATCGACTGATCGGCGGAGGAACGGATCGATTGACTCGCCCCAAGCGCAGACTTGCATAGGCGCAGACGGCCACGATGATCAGTGCCACGGCGTCGAGTATCAGGATGTCGGTCGAGATTTCGAACGGGCCGACCGTCGTGATGCCGTTGAACGGCTTGTTCTCGTCGAGCGGCGTGTACGCGGTCCATCCGTAGTCGAACTGCGGATAGACGAGCAGGGCCAGCGCCGTCGGGCCGAAGATGACACCGAGTCCGACGAGGGCTCGTGACGCTCCGGTCCGCGGTGGCTCTCGGTACATCGCGCTGGCGATCGCGTACGTGACGACCGCAGAGGTGAAGGCGACAAGAAGATCGCTGATCGTGAGAACGTCACCGATCTTCGGCGACGGCGACGTGGCGTAGCTGACGATCCCGGCGACCGTCACCGTCAGGAGCAATCCGTAGCCGACGACCCGCGAGGGAGCGATCGCGCCGATTGCTGCCGCAGCGACGATGACGACGCCGATCACGACGGCGGTCGAGGCGGGGGTTTTCGACCATTCCATAGCTTCGGTTGCGGGACGGTTCGCCGAAACCGCCGCCAGAGTTGCGACGGCGGCGGTACACATCAGCAGGATTCGACCGCCGTCGCCCAGCACCCGCGCGCAGATCACCGTGATTACGAGCGCGACGAGTAGAAGGGGTACGGCCGCCGTGACGGTGGTGATCTCGAACCACCAATTCGCCGCGACCCCGAAGAGAGTGAGCACCGCCGCGATAGTCACCGGCCGAACGGCCATCCGTTCCTTGGGGTGGTCCTTGTCGAAATCGTGGAACCAGAACGCGGCGACGCAGGCGGCGGCCAAAGCGAGCGCGAGAAGTGTTGCCCCCAACACTGGTGGTTGAAACTGGTTGGTGTTGTCGGCGATGTAGTCCGCGTACCGCCGAGGAATTGCGTCTTCGTCCAGGAGTGAATCCGAGACATGCACAGCCACAATCGTTCCCGCGACCGAGGCAGCTCGAACCCGGGGAGCGGCAGCAACCGTCACCGCGCCGACAGCGACTCCCGCACCGACGGGCGAGAGTGCCTCGAAGTTGTGATCGTAGAGCCCGGGCAGTTCGAGGAGGAGCCCACCGAAGACCGTCATGGCCGCGGTCCGCAATCGGCAACGGGCCATCATCGCGGCTGTCCCGACCGCGACCACAGCCAAGACGCCTGCGCCGATGGTCGAGATGGACCAGAATCGGTCGCCCGTCGAAATCGACGTCGACTGGCTGTTCACGAACGGTGCCAAAGCGACGACGGTGACGACGAATGCCGTCACACCACTCAGTGCGACGAGCAGCGTCCTGCGGGCGATGGGCACTGCTCCAAAATAGTCAATCCGGTACCAGTTGCACCGCAATAGGAGGTCTCAGTCCGGTGACGGTGTGTCAACGGGGCTGCGGCGGCGGAGCGCGATCCCGGTGGCGACGACGACTACACACATCAGGAGTGCCGCGCCGTCGGAGCGTGGCGGATCTTCAGTTGCATCGACGATAACGAACGCGGCGTCGGCTCGGAAGGCTGCGTCGGGCTCGGTTGCGTCGACGTAGGCTCGCAGTCCGGACTCGTCCTGCAAGTACGTCGATGACGGATCGTGCTTGACGTACGTTGACGACACTGTTTCGATCTCGTGCTGCCCGATCGACATGAAGACCAGGGCAGTGAAAGGAACCGTCAACCCCAGCGCCCCGATGACGGGATTCGACGGCAGAACGGATCCGAGCAGCAATCCCGACCCGACGCCCAGCGCGACGATGCGGAGCAGCAGAGCCAGTTCGTGTTCGCCGTCGAAGATCCACTCCGACAACGGGATCGCAGCCAGCAGAGCCAGACCTGCGATCGTGCGATCCCGGTGTCGGGAACGCGACAAGCCGAAGACGACCGCGATGATCGCGAGGGCAGCGATCACCAACGGCGAGGTTCGGTCACCGTCGAGAAAGAAGCGGTCGGTCAGATCCGCGAACACCGTCGTGGCGGCGGCTCCAACAGCGGTTGCAGCCCAAAGGAATCCGCCACTGCCTGAAGTTGTGTCCAGTCTCCTCACACAGAACCAGGTCAGGGTGAGGACGGCGACGGTGGACGCGACCATGACCAGCCAACCCGAAAACGTCGGTGGGTTCTCTTGCCGGTCGACGACCGAACTCAGAATCCGTTGGGTGATGGCGAGGCCGGTGACAACTGCCAGAGCGGCTGCGGCGACGCCCGGTTCGCTTTCGCTGATCCGCAATTCGGAGTCGTCTGTCACTGCGCACGCCACTGCGCAGATCAGGGTCAGCAACAGAAGTGCCCAGGCAGGTTCGCCGATGGACGACGTGCTGACGGGTACCAAATCGCCGGTGGACGATTGCGCGGCCAACCACGTCGACACCACGCCAATGATCAGCAGGTTGCGTCCGAGGCGGCTGTCCCACGATACGGCGACAGCGCCGCCCAGGATGAGTCCGGCTGCAATGGTTTTGGCGAAACCCAGAACGCTCAGCAGATCAAGACCGACTTCTTCGGCGACGAGGAATCTGATCAGAATCAGCACGACGACGCCCGTGTACACAAACGCCCACGCACGCCTGCGAGAACGGCGGTGCTGGAGATACGCGCAGGCCCCTACGGCGACGATGGCACCCACCACGACGCTGGTGGATTGGCTGCTGATCCATTGGTCGATCTTCGACTGCGGTTCGGTAACAGGCCATCTCATTCGCGCTGGGTTCGTCAGCGCCAGGGCGGCAAGGATTCCCGAGAGAAAGGCCGCGAGGGCGCCGGTGCATGACCGGAGGTCGATGGTCATCGGTCTGTCCCGATCAGGCGGTCTCGGTGGGTTCCGATACCTCGACGGGTGGGTGGGATCGTCGAAGGATCGCCGCACCACAGAAGCCGATGATCAGGGCGAAGAGGATTGCAGTGCCGACGGTCTGAGGGGTGACGTAGTCGATGGTGATGCCTATTCCGCGTCCGAATAGTCCTCCGTTGGCGCTGACGTGCGCCGGGATGGGAAGTTCCATCAATCGCTGAATGTCTGCCGCTGTCAACTCTGGCGGCGCGGTGAGCTGATCGGTGAGAATGGCGATCGACGAGAAGGTCATCGCGGCAAAGGGAATGGCGAGTCCGAGTGTGGCGTCGACCAGGCTGCCGGGAGCAAGGGAACCGAACAGCAAACCGGCGGCGAGGCCCAGCGCGGCGATCTTCAGCGCGATTGACCAGACGCCGTGCGCGGAGTCGAAGGGCAGTAGTTCTGACAGTGGAACCGCAACGAGAACGGCGATGGGCACGAAGTTTGGCACCTGCTTGTGCAGTCTCAATCCGACGGCAACCGGCAGGGCCGCGAAAAGCACCAGTACCCAAGGGGACTTCAGGTCTCCCCAGTGGCCGGAACCCTTCGCGATGTCGACGAAGAGCGGGGCCGACGCAGCGGCCAGTGCGGTTGCCGCCCAGAGGAACTTGCCACCAGCACCGGAGGCGTCGCCGAGGCGGTAAGCGGCGATCCACGTCAAGGCGAGCGCAGCGCCTGCCGCCAAAACCATGACGATCCAGGCGGTCGCCTCGGACGCGTATTGCTGGCGGTCGATCACGGCGCCGAGCACTCGATGCCCGATCGCCAGCGCGGTGATCACCACGAGAGCGATGCGGATTTCACCCGAGTCCGGCTTGCGAATCCGGAAGCCGGCTTGCGCGGTCACTGCACAGGCGATTGCTGCTGCGGCCGTGGCGCCGATCAGCCACCACGACGGCTCACCCACCGAAGAAGTCGTCATCCTGGCTGTCCCACCGGCGAACGTGCGGATCGCGAGGAAGGTGGCGAGCACGCCGAGGAGTGTCGCGTTCTTCGTGGCAGTGCGGTCCCAACTGACGGCAACCACGCAGCCCAGAATGGTGCCGGCTGCAACACTTTTGACGATGATCAATGCGATCAGCAGGTCCAGTGACGCAACTTCGGGTACGACTGCCCGAACGATCGCGATGACGGCGACGCCGGCGGCGATCGCGATCCACGCCGCCCGACGGGACCCGCGACGCTGTGAGATGGCGCAGGCAAGCACGGCGATCACGGCGCCGAGGCCGACAGCAGTCGGTCCGCTGCTGATCCAGCGATCTACTTCCGACGGGGAGGCCACGATGGCCCAGTCGCGAAGAACGGGATTGGTCAGGGCCAGCGCCGCGAGTATCCCGGACAGGAGTGCAGCGACGGTGGTGAGGATCGCTCGAAGGTCGAGTGGCATCGGGCCAACCTATCGCGGCGCCGCAACATCGGTCGTGGGCGGCGTGAGTGCCGGAAACCAGATGTCGGTGAGAACGTCTGCTGCGACGTCCGCACCCGCGGTGATCGCGCCCTGTTCCGCCCACCGAATGAAGAAGCGCTCGATCTGTGTCAGCAGGAGCTCGACCCGGAGTTTCGCCTCGTCGTGTCGGCTCTGCGGCCAGCGTGCCAGGTACGACGGCATCGCGTTGGGCAGTGCGGAGATGCCTTCGCGTGCCAGTGTTCGGAATTCGGGTTCGAGGACCATGGCCTCGTCCCACGCCCGCATCATGTGGTGGTGATCGCGGCACCAGTCGAGAGCGCGGTTGATCCAGCCGGCGAATTCTTCGCGCGAACCGGAATCGAGTACGTGGTCGAGATCCTGGAATATCGCGAGCGTGCTGGATACGACCGTGTTCGAGCCGAGGGCCTTGAGTATGTCGATCTTGCCGGGGAAGTGCAGGTAGAAGGTGGCGCGGCTGCAACCGACCCGGCCGGCGATGTCCTCGACGGTGACAGCTGCGTATCCGCGTTCGGTGAAGAGCGCGCCGGCGGCATCCACGAGGTCTGCGCGGGTTCGCTGCTTCTGCTTCTCTCGCAGCGTCAGTCTGCCGGAGGTATCTGTCATTACCGGGATCCTAGTGCCGCGGGGGCTCTCACGGGTCAGTTGCACGAGACTCTCCGTCTTTCACTTGACAGTCTGTTAGTGAAAGCTACTCTGTGGTGTAGCGCACAATCGACCGATCAGAGGACGCCATGACCATCTCGGACACAACTCGCACGCCTGACCTACCGGCCGGATTCGACGTCACCGATCCTGCTGTCCTCGGGGAGCGGATCCCTTTCGAGGAATTCGCCGAACTGCGTCGAAGCGCGCCCGTGTGGTGGTGTGAGCAGCCGCCGACCGTTGGTGGATTCCAGGACGAGGGCTACTGGGTGGTCTCGCGTCACGCTGACGTCAAAGAGGTCAGCCAGCGCAGCGATGTGTTCTCGAGCTGGGAGAACACCGCGATCGCGCGTTTCGCCGACGACATGCCACGTGAGGCCGTCGAGATGCTCCGGCATCTTCTGCTCAACAAGGATGCGCCGGAGCACACCAAGCTCCGCAAGCTGATTTCGAAGCTGTTCACGCCGCGCGCGATCAACGGCATGCGCGACGAATTGGATCGTCGTGCGCGCAGCATCGTCGACACCGCTGTGAGCGAAGGCCCGGGCGACTTCGTGAAGCAGGTTGCCAGCGAGCTGCCGCTCCAGGCGATCGCGGATCTGATCGGTGTACCGCAGGACGATCGGGACAAGCTGTTCAAGTGGTCCAACGAGATGATGGGCTACGACGACCCGGAATACCAGGGTGATCCGGCAGTCGCGTCCACCGAGGTCCTCGGATACGCGTACCAAATGGCAGACGCGCGTCGTACCTGCCCGGCAGATGACATCGTCACGACTCTGGTCCAGGCCGACATCGACGGCGACGCTTTGAGCCCGGAGGAGTTCGGGTTCTTCGTGCTCATCCTGGCGGTCGCAGGGAACGAGACCACCCGCAACGCCATCACGCACGGAATGATCGCGTTCCTGGACAACCCCGAGCAGTGGGAGCTGTACAAGAAGGAACGTCCCAAGACGACGGCGGACGAGATCGTCCGGTGGGCGACACCCGTCACCGCCTTCCAGCGCACCGCGCTCGAGGACACCGAGCTGGCAGGAGTGTCGATCAAGAAGGGGCAGCGCGTGGTGATGCTGTACAGCTCCGCGAACTTCGACGAGGACGTGTTCGATAACCCGATGACGTTCGACATCACTCGTAACCCCAATCCGCACTTGGGCTTCGGCGGAACGGGCGCGCACTTCTGCATCGGTGCAAACCTCGCTCGCATGGAGATCGACTTGATGTTCAACGCGATTGCCGACAACGTCCCGGACATCACCAAGATCGGTGATCCGCGCCGTCTGCGCTCGGGTTGGATCAACGGCATCAAGGAGTTCCAGGTCGATTACAAGAGCACAGGCTGCCCGGTCGCTCACTAGAGTCGGTAGGTGAGAGGTACACCCCACGATCTCGAGGAGCCACCGCATGACTTCGATCAACGACAAGGCAACTGCTCTATTGGCGTTGCACCAGCCAGGTAACCCGGTCATTCTCCCGACGGTCTGGGACGCGTGGTCGGCGAATCTTGCGGTGGCTGCCGGTTTTGCAGCCCTGACGGTGGGCAGCCACCCGGTTTCCGATTCCATCGGCAAGCCGGACAACGAGGGCATCACCTTCGACGAACTTCTGCACCGGATCAAGCAGATCACCGGTGCGGTCGACGCCCCGATCTCGGTGGACATCGAGGGTGGTTACGGGCTCGAGCCGGCAGTTCTCATCGACGGGTTGATCGATGCCGGCGCTGTCGGACTCAACATCGAGGACACCGTCCACAGTGAAGGCGGACGCTTGCGTGAGGCGCAGGAGCACGCCGACTTTGTGGGTGGGCTTCGTCAGGCCGCCGACGCAGCCGGAGTTCACGTTGTCGTCAACGCGCGCACCGACCTGTTCGTGAAGCAGGTCGGTGACGAGTCCGATCGTGTCGATCGCGCCATCGCACGCCTCAAGCTGGCGGCCGACGCCGGCGCCGACGTTCTTTACCCCGTCGGGCGGCATGACGACGCGACCCAGCGCCGCCTGACGTCCGAACTTCCACTTCCGATCAATGCGATCGGAATCCCGGACCAGGACGATCCGGCAAGTTTCGGTCCGCTCGGAGTGGCACGTGTGAGCTTCGGTCCGTTCTTCCAGATGGCATTGGCCAACCGTGCGAACGAGATCTTGGGACGCTGGAAGTAAGAATGCAGACACTGATGTCGCCCGGCCCGCTTCTCGACGATCGTGGACATTTGGTCGAGACGGGTTGGGCCCCATCGGAAATTCGCAAGTATCGACGCTCTGCGATCACCGCTCCCAAGTTCCGGATCAAGGAGTGGGACTACTACTGCGTTCTTACTGCGGATTACGGCATCGCGTTGACCGTCGCCGACAACGGGTACATGGGCTTGCTCGGAGTCTCCTGGCTCGATTTCCGAACACCACACGAGATCACCGAAAACGTGATGCTGCCGTTCCCGATGGGAAGACTCGGTCTGCCCGAAAGCGCGGACGACGGTGATGTGGTGGTGTCGAAAGGTAAAGCTCGCTTCGAGTTTCGCCATGTGGACGGTGGGCGCCACTTGATTGTCGACTACCCGGCTTTCGACGGTGGACGAGGTCTTCATGCCGATCTGTTCCTGGCGAGTCCTGCCGATGACCGGATGGTGATCGCCACACCGTTTCCGAAGGCGTCCCGTTCGTTTTACTACAACCAGAAGATCAACTGCCTGCCCGCTGCCGGGACCGTGCGAATCGGGAGCGACGACTTCACATTTCGCTCGGAAGACTCGTTCGGCGTTCTCGATTGGGGCAGGGGAGTCTGGACTTACGACAACACCTGGTACTGGGGTTCTGCATCCGGACTGGTGAACGGCGAGCGGTTCGGATTCAACATCGGTTACGGCTTCGGCGACACTACGGCGGCCAGCGAGAACATCGTGTTTGTCGGTGGTCGGGCACACAAACTGGACAGGATCGACTTCGGCATCCCGCAGGGAACGTACGACGGCGCTCCGTGGAACTTCTCGAGCAACGATGGTCGCTTCGAGATGACTTTCGAGCCGATCATCGACCGTGCCGCGACTTTCGACGTCGGGGTACTGCGTTCGATTCAGCATCAGGTGTTCGGAAAGTTCTCCGGCACAGTGATCCTCGACGACGGTACCTCCGTGGTCGTTCGAGATCTCCTCGGATTTGCCGAGGAGGTTCGGAACCGCTGGTAGGCCGTACATCTCCGCGAAGATGACGGAACGCAGCATGGGCACCGGGGCATGATCGTGCCCCGGTGCTCGCGTTTTCAATTTGTGCCCGTTCAGGCTGCTGTCGGTGGGCTGTTCCCGCCGATCGGCTGTTGATATGGATCGATCGACATCGGTGGATAGAACACCGTCTTTCGATCCGGGCCGATCTCCACCCGCCACTCCGTGTGGTGCAGYGTCCGATGATGGTGACCGCACAACAAGATCAGRTTGTCGAGATCTGTTGGGCCRCCATCGTTCCAGTGAACAATATGGTGAGCATCGCACCACCCCGACGGTGTCCCGCACCCCGGGAACGCACACCCACCATCACGAACCGCTAACGCCCGCCGCTGCGGCACCGTCGCTGTTCTTACTTCCTTACCGCAGTCGAGCGGAACACCATTCTCATCCAACAAGATCCGCGTCACGGTGCAGTCGCAGGCCAGCATCCGGGCAGTGTCGATGCTGATCGGGCCCACCCAATCCGTCCACGCGAACCCCAGTTCATCGGTCGACGGCAGGAGGTCTTTCAGAACTTTAAGGTCCGTCATGTCTTTCGCGGACGCGGTGACCGTGATGTGTGGTTTCACTCCGCCTTCGATCGGACCCAACCCCGCCCGCTCATACCGGCGCAGGAGTTCGCAGAACCCGTCCGCCCGTCGTAAAGCAGGCGTGCGGGTGTCCTTGACACCGTCCTTCTCCGGCGTCGGAGCCGACAAACTCGACAACAACGTGATCAGACGGGCCCCGTTGACCGCATCCAGATCACCCTTCACAGTTACTCTGCCGTACAGGCCTTTCGAGGCGTAGAACTCGTTACGTTCGGAATCCTCGCCGACAGGGACGCCATCCTCGCGCTTGCCGTACTGCTTCTCGATCCGCCGAATCGCCGCCCGCACCGCATCACAATCCGCAATATTCTTCGACGCCAACCCGAGCAGAATCCCCCGGGCCTTGTCCACATCCGCCAGGGTCATGTTCTTCGGCGGATGCTGACAAAACGACGCCACCTGACGCGCCTTCAACGCATCCACATCACCACGATGAAACGCATCCGCCACAACAGGTTCGAGCATCAACAACCGCGCCAACCCGACCAGCAGACTGCACTCACCGATCTCCAAATTCGTCGAACCATGCAACCACTGTGCGATCGCCCGAAAACCCTTCCCGCCGAGAACCTCACGGGAAAACATTTCCACGATCAACAACACCATCCGCGACTGCAACTCGTGTCGGACACGCACCAGATCCAGAACCTCACTCTTGAGGTCCTCGCCATCCAGCTGCCATGCTTCCCGACTGTTCATACCGAAAGTTTAATCGAACATACTTTCGAGAGCCAGGGACAAAACGGACTACTTTGAGTTCGAGATCAGCCGATCGCGCTCAGGTCTCCGTACACCGTCCGACCCTCCAGGATGGTGGCGAGCACCGTGATGTCGGCCAGCCTGGTCGGCTCGACGTCGAGGGGATTCGCCGACAGCACAACAAGATCCGCGTAGGCACTGGGATAGATGGACCCGATGTGATCTTCGCTGAACAGCTGCCACGCGGCGTTGACCGTATGGGCGCGCACGGCGGCGTCCACGGGGATCCGTTCCTGGGGTGCCACGACGCGGCCGCTGGGCGAAAGCCTGGTGACAGCGTCCTGCATGTTCCGTAGCGGATTGGCGGGGGTGACGGGACCGTCGTTGTGGAAGGTGAACCGTTGCCCGGCCGCGAGTGCAGATCCTGCTGCGGCCCAGACGGATCCGTATTCGGGGCCGAACAGGTCATCCACCAGAACGTCACCCCAGTAGTGCAAGTGGTCGATGAAGATGCTGACCGTGACGCCCAGTTCCGCTGCGCGGACGAACTGATCCGGACGCATCGCGCCGACATGTTCGAGGCGCAACCGGTGATCGGGCCGGGGATGCTCTTTCAGTAGCTGTTCCCACGCGTCGAGAACCATGGTGATCGCGTCGTCGCCGTGCGCGTGGCACGCCATCTGCCACCCTTTGGCGAAGTAGGCGGAACTGATGTCGTGGATCTGTTCGCCGGTGTAGTTGGCGTGCCCGTGCGTGCAGGCGATCCCGAGCGCGCGGGTGGCTTCGGTATCGAGATACGGGAAGCTGGTGGCGATGTTGCCGACCCACGGTGAACCGTCGGACCAGACCTTGATGCCGATCTGGCGCACCAGGTCGTTTCCGTCGCCCGGTGACGCCTCGGTAGTGCGTCCGTCGTTGGACATCTCGTAGAGCCGCAGGCGGGTGGTGAGCAGTCCGGCGTCGGCTATCGCGGCCAGGGCGGGCCGCATCTTGGGGTCGAACGACAATTCGGCGATGGTGGTGATTCCCGCGGCGTTCAGCCGGGCGCATTCGGCCGCCACCAGTGCGGGGAAGTCGTCACCGATGGTGACTGCGTGGCCCGCGACTGCGAACACCGCAGGCATTTCGTACGCGGCTCCGTCGAGTGCGCCCGTCGCGTCGTGGCCGTACGATCCGCCGATCGGATCGGGGGTATCGCGGGTGATGCCGGCCTGTACTGCTGCCGCCGTGTTGAAATACGCGACGTGACCCGAGTTGTGCATGATCACGAGCGGGTACTCCGGCGCTACGGAGTCCAGCCAGGCGATGGTCGGATCGGGTAGGCCCTTCTGCAGCAACGGGTCCCAACCGTTCAGAGAAGCACCGGCAGCACCTCGCGAACGAACAGTGTCGACGACGGCAGCGACTACGGCATCCGCCTCGGCGATCGTGACAGGCCGGATGTCGACGACGTCAGGCCCGAGAACGATGGCTTCTTCCAGGGGGTGACCGTGCGGCTCGATGAACCCCGGCAGAACAGCGGCACCTCCGACGTCGACGACGCGGGTATCCGGCCCCACCAGTTCCTCGACGTCCGTGCGCGCGCCGACGGCCGTGATCCGGCCTCCCGTCACGGCGAGCGCCTGGGCGCGTGGTGAGTCCTCGTGCATGGTCACGATGTCGCCGTACAGAACCAGATCAGCAGCCATGGTCAGTCCTTATCGGTTGTCCGCGTACGCCTGTAGGTGTGCCACCTGCTCGGGATCGAGTGAGGGACGTACCTTCTCACGGGCGGTTGCCACGTCCGCGGCCGTCACGTCGGCCGCGTCCATGCTCCGACGCATGGCGGCGAGTGCAGCCTCACGCAGGAGAGCCGAGCAGTCTGCTGCCGAGTATCCCTCGAGATCGACGGCCAGAATGTCCAAATCGACATCTTCGGCGAGCGGTACCGACTTGCCGGAAGCACGCAGAATCGCTTTGCGAGCCTCCGCATCCGGCGGCGGTACGAATACGAGACGTTCGAGTCTGCCGGGGCGCAGGAGAGCCGGGTCGATCAGATCCGGTCGATTGGTGGCGCCCAACACCACGACGTCGCGTAGCGGTTCGACGCCGTCGAGTTCGGTCAACAACGCGGCTACGACGCGATCTGACACCCCGGAGTCGGAACTTTGACCACGACGCGGGGCAAGGGCGTCGATTTCGTCGAGGAAGATCAACGAGGGCGCCGAATCGCGTGCGCGCTGGAACAACTCTCTTACGGCCTTTTCGGAGGCGCCGACCCACTTGTCCATCAGCTCTGCGCCTTTCACGGCATGAACGCTGAGGTGCCCCGAGCTGGCAAGGGCGCGAACGAGATACGTCTTGCCGCAGCCAGGAGGGCCGTAGAGGAGCACGCCGCGGGGCGGGTCGACACCGAGGCGCGCGAAGGAGTCGGGGTGCTGCAGCGGCCACAGCACCGCTTCGGTGAGGGCCTGTTTGGTTTCGACCATGTCGCCGACGTCGTCGAGGGTGACGCTGCCGATCGACAGTTCTTCGGTACTCGAACGGGACAGTGGCCGAATCACTTCGAGGGCACCGACAAGATCTTCCTGCGTGATCTCCGGAGAATCACCGGATTTGGACGCCCGCGTCGCCGCTCGCAAGGCAGCTTCACGGCAGAGCGCCGCGAGGTCGGCGACCACGAATCCGGGTGCGCGCGAGGCGATGGCGTCGAGTTCGAGGGTTCCGGTGGGCACGCGGCGGAGCAGGAGTTCGAGCAACGCCTTGCGAGTTGCGCCGTCCGGCAGGGTAAGTGCGAGTTCTCGATCGCAGAGATCCTGGCCGCGAAGGCGCGCGTCGACGGTCTCCGGATGGGCGGAGGTCGCGACGAATGCCACGCCCGGGGTTGCGACGGCGCTGCGCAGTTGTTCGAGGATCAGTGCGGACACCGGTTCCGCGGTGGCTGGAAGCAGAGCGTCGATGTCACTGATCAGCAGTACACCACCGCCGCGCACGGCAGCAACGGCGTCGACGATTCGCTGCAGGCGGGTATTTGCCTCGGTGGCACCGACTCCCGGGCCGTCGAGTTCGACAAGTTTGCGTGAGGACAGGACCGAGCGGGCCAACGTGGCTTTGCCCACGCCGGCGGGGCCCGTGATGAGGACGCCGAGGTGCGGTGAGGCGCCGAGCGTACGGAGCAGTTCTGGTTCGTCGAGTGCCAGGCCGAGCCACTCGGTCAGCTTGGCTGCCTGCGCTTGCGCGCCGACGAGGTGATCCAGCGGAACCGACGGTGCAGGCTCGATCGCGACGGCAGCGGGACTGGAGACAAGCGCACTCGGTGTCAGCGCACCCGCCGAGCCGGAACCCCAGTTGACCGCCGAATTCGGCTGGACGCTGACCGGACCACCGGCAGGTTCGACGGCCGTGACGGTGAGCAGTTCGGATGTCCACGCGACGCCGAAGGTACGGGAAAGCGCTTGGGTGGCTTCGGAAGTGCTCGTACCCGGACCGAGATCGCGGGGGAGGAGCGAGACCGTGTCGCCGACGCTGACGACCTTGCCCAGAAGGGCTTGTCGCAGAACCGTCGAGCTGATCGAATTTGTCGCCATGGACGAGCCGGTGACGGAGACGGATCGCGCTCCGTACACCGTCACCGGACCGACCACGACGGAAGAGTTCTCGGTCAGGCCGACGTTCGACATGGTGACGTCGTCGAGAAGGATCGTGCCTGCCGGGGTTCCGGTGGGCGCACGGCCCGCGACGGTCGCGGTGCCGCGGGCTCCCATGAGTGCGATGGCATCCCATTCGCGGATGCCCAACGCCGCCAACGCTTCGGGGTGCAAGCGCACTACCCCGCGGCGTAGGTCGGCGGCAGAGGTGTTGAGTCGAACGGTGAGGGCGAGTTCCGGCGAAGTCACCTCTCGAGAGTACGTCGTGGACTAGCGGGGTCGCCGCAATCCGAGACGAGCGGCCGAGCGGCGGCCACCGACGTTGGGTTGGCGTCGGATCGCGCGGCGTTCGGAAGGCTTGATGTCCCAGGTTTCGGGACGTGCTGCCACCCACCGCTTCGAGTGCACGGCAAACGGGATGTGCACCAGGTAGATCGCGATGAGAACGATCAGCAGGATGTACGGGTAGGTGATGAGTGCGGCCGCAGCCAACGTCACCAGGACGAGCAGGCCGGCCGCCATGTGCGGCGGCACGGATACCGACTTCATCGCCAGCGTCGGGATGCGGCTGACGATCAGTGCAGCCGAGAAGAGCGTCCACACGATGACGACGAAGTGCGAAGACCACCAGCCGTCACCCCACTGAGCCGTCGCGGCCAGGGGAGTGAGGGCGATGAGTGCGCCGGCCGGAGCCGGAACGCCGACGAAGTACTCACGTGCATACGCGGGGACGTCGTCGTCGTCGAGCAGAGTGTTGAAACGTGCGAGTCGCAACACGATGCTGACCGCGTAGATCAACGCGATGATCCAGCCGATGCTGGTGCCGTCCAGCAAGGTCACGTACAGGACCAGGGCCGGGGCGACGCCGAAGGAGATGGAGTCGGCCAGTGAGTCGAGTTCGGCGCCGATCTTGCTGGTGGCGTCGAGCAGTCGCGCGATGCGGCCGTCGAGTGAATCGAGGACGGCAGCGGCGCCGATCATCGCGAGCGAGGTGCCGGGTTGTCCATCGAGAGCGAATTTGACGGCGGACAGCCCGGCGCACAGCGCCAGGATGGTGATGACGGACGGCAGCAACCGCACCGCCTGGGTGCGTTTGGGCATCTTCGCGCCGGGTTGGGCTGCTCCCGGCTTCTTCACGGCTGACTTCATCTTCGGCGTCTTCACGGCAGTTGCGCGATAACTGTTTCAGCACCGATCGTGCGTTGTCCCGGCTCGACCAGGAGTGTGGTTCCGGCGGGGAAATACGTGTCGACGCGTGAGCCGAAACGGATCAGTCCGTACGTGTCGCCGATCGGCAGGACGTCACCGACACCGGCGTAGCAGACGATGCGGCGCGCGAGCAGTCCCGCGATCTGGACAACCGCAACGTCGTGACCATCGGCGGTTTCGATCAGCATGCTGTTGCGCTCGTTGACCTCGCTGGCGTCGGCGAGATCTGCGGAGAGGAACTTGCCTGCCTGGTGAACGACCTCTTTGACCGTTCCACCGACAGGGCTGCGCTGGACATGCACGTCGAGAACCGAGAGGAAGATGCTGACGCGCGGGCGCGGCTCGCTTCCGAGATTGAGCTCGGCGGGCGGAACGGCGTTGTCGACCAGCGCCACCTCGCCGTCGGCGGGTGCGACGACGACGCCGATGCGGTTGGGCGGCACCCGGTGCGGGTGACGGAAGAACGTGGCGCATGCGGCGGCGGTGGTCAGACCGGCTCGGCGCACCCACTTACGGTTGCGGCCCAGAGCTGCAACTCCCAGCGGGGCCAGCACGAACGGCAGGCCGGCGGGATGAAGTGGCGGAATCGCATGGCGAACCAGATCGACGATATGTCCGATCCCGGTGGGTTGCGGGGTTCCGGGGGGTGTGGGTCGGCGTGCCACAGGCTCCTCTAACTACTCGGTAGGTCTTCTGCTGGTCGCACTGACAGTACGGGGTGGTAGAGCATCCATAGATTACGTGAATGCCTTCTCTCCTACGGGCTGTAGTGGCATCAAGTACGAGTAGTACCCGACACAGTCGCCCGTGCGTATCGCCAGCGGGAGCGTCGCACCGCTTACTCGGATCACCAGTTGCCGCCCCGGTTGGGCTGCGGCGGCGTCGCGCAGTCGCTGCCGGTCGACCAGTACTCGGAACCTCTCACGGGGATCTGTTCCGCCCGGATCCACCCGGGCACCACCGTCTTCGCCGACGCTGACGACGGCACTGTCCTCGGTGCCGTTGAGCAGGGCGGCAAGGTGGTCGCCGCTCAGTTCGACGGCGTCGTTGTGCTCGCGCAGGATTCGGTGATCAGGGAACTCTCCGTCCTCGATCAGCGGGCTGGACACCTCACCCCCCGGATACGACGCAGTCACCGTGCGCGGGGAGAAAGTCAGCGTCACGACGCCGGCGACATCGCGCAACAATCGCGCGAAGGCCACGGGAACGACAGCGGACACCGTCAGAGCAGAGTGAACTTTCACCTCTGCGACCGCGAGCCGGAACTGATCAGTGGTGACAAACGCAGCGACGCCGTCGTGAATGTCGAGGTGGACGCCGCGAAGTATCGGGAACTCCGATTCCTCGTTCACGGCGAACAGCACGGCGTCGAGTGCGCGTCGTAGATCCCACGAGTCGATGTCCACGCCGCCGGAGGCAGGTAGCGAATCGATCAGCCGGTGAATTCGCCCCAGTTCGGCGCGGGCGTCGGCGAGACCGTCCTCGAGGTTGCGCAGATGGGCGTCCAGGCACGAATGCGGTTCCGGCCCGGTCAGGACGGCCATCATGTCGCGGATCGGAACACCGACGCGTCGCATACCGGCGATCATGCGGGCGTCGCGGAGCTGATCGTCGGTGTACCAGCGGTAACCGGTGTGCGGATCGACGGAATGCGGGACGAGCACGCCTTCCTTGTCGTAGAACCGCAGAGCGCTGATCGGGAGCGCTGACGCCCGGGACATCTCGCCGATCGTCAAGAGGGCGGAACTAGTGGTCACGGATCAATTCTGCCCGCAGTCGCTCGATGGCGCCCCTGATCATCCGGCCGTAACCGTCGTCGGCGAGTGTGCCGACCGACGCCTCGGCCTTCGTCAGATGTTCGACGGCCTCGGTGTCGCGTCCGAGTTTGCGGTAGTCGGCAGCCAGGTTGAGGTGCAGCGATGGATAGAAACCGGCGACCTGCAGCGATGCGTGGTGTTCCTGGGCTCGCGCGTCGGTCAACGAATCGGCAGCGTCGAGGGCGCGCAGGTCCCAGCAGAGCTCCTGAGCCGGATCGTCTTGAACGTCGGCCATGTAGTGCGCGAGGGAGACGATGTGGAGCGCATCGGGGGCGGCGCTGATCTCTTCCCACATCTTCTCGAACGCAGAGCGAGCCCCGGCTCGATCGCCGGAGCTCGCCAATTCTTGTGCCTGCGCTATCTGTGTCATCACCGGATCCATGGAACGGATCCTGATGCCTCGACCAGGTCGAGGGTCAAGCAGAGGTGCGTGCAGCCGCCTCGGCCTCGCTCTTCACACGCTTCAATGTGGCATTCATGCCTTCGACGAGCTCGACCTCGAAGTCGGCGTTTCCGCCCAGGACGGTCTTGACGAGGAACTGCGAGACCTTCGACGTTCCGGTGGGAGCCTCGCGACGCTCGGTCACTTTGGTGCCGGTAGCGGTCGGCTCGAGTTCGTAGGACCAGATCGTGCGGTTCTCCGCGATGCGGAACGCCACCGACTTGTTGGGCTCGAAGCGAACGACCTTCGACGACGTCGGCCAGACCAGCAGGCCCTTGCGGTTGACGTTGATCGTCTTGGCGCCCTCACGCACGGTCCCGCCGATTACCTTCATCACCTTGCACTGGGGGCTCCATTCGCCCATGCGCTGCAGGTCGGCGACGATTGCCCACACGTCCTGCGGTGATGCGTCGATGTCGATGCTTGCTTCGAGGGTGTTGGACACAGTCTCTCCAGTCGAGTTGATGCTACGTAAAGTTACAAACACTTTTGTCGATCGTAAGCGATCCGTCAATGGACCATGTGTGTCAGGTCACTGTACGGCCGTCCAACAGGGTCGTGCGGGAACACGCGCGGTGGTAGCGGACAATGGTTCGCGCACGTATGACGATCCATCCGACTGGAGTACCGAGAAGTGAACAGCGACGCCGCGACGCAGGATGGCCTCAAGCGAGGGCTGACAGCGCGCCATATCCGCTTCATCGCCCTCGGATCAGCCATCGGAACCGGACTGTTCTACGGCAGCGCCGAGGCCATCAAACGAGCCGGCCCGTCGGTGCTCCTGGCCTACCTGATCGGCGGTATCGCGGTCTACCTGGTGTTGCGAGCGCTCGGCGAGATGGCGGTCCGTAACCCGGTTTCCGGTTCGTTCAGCGAGTACGCGAACAAGCACCTCGGACCACTCGCCGGTTTCATGACCGGGTGGACGTACACGTTCGAGATGGTGATCGTGTGCCTTGCCGACGTCACTGCCTTCGGCCTGTACATGCAGTTCTGGTTCCCGGACGTACCGAGATGGATCTGGGTTCTGGCTGTCGTCTTCTTCATCGGCGCGATAAACCTGTTGAGCGTCAAGGTGTTCGGCGAACTGGAATTCTGGTTCACGCTCGTGAAGATCACCGCCATCATCGCGATGATCGCCGGCGGCATCGCGATCATCGTGTTCGGATTCGGCGTTCACGACACCGATGCCGGAATCAGCCACCTCTGGTCGGACGGCGGGTTCTTCGCGACGGGCTTCGGCGGATTCGTCGCGTGTTTCGCGATCGTCATGTTCGCGTTCGGCGGCACCGAGATCATCGGTATCACCGCGGGCGAAGCCGAGGATCCGGCGCAGACCATCAGGAAAGCCGTCAACACGGTCCCGGTGCGCATCATTCTCTTCTACATCTGCACCCTCGCCGTCATCATGGCGATCATTCCGTGGCAGACCATCAACTCCGACAACAGCCCGTTCGTCCAGATCTTCGAGAACCTCGGATTGGGAACGGCCGCATCGATCCTCAACATCGTTGTCATCACCGCGGCCCTGTCCGCGATCAACAGCGACGTTTTCGGTGCGGGTCGCATGATGTTCGGAATGTCGCATGCCGGTCAGGCCCCGCAGGTGATGAAGAGAGTCTCCGCCAACGGTGTTCCGTGGATGACTGTTGTCATCATGACCGGTGCCCTGTTGGTGGGAGTACTGCTCAACTACCTGATCCCGGACCAGGTGTTCCTCGTTATCGCCTCGCTGGCGACCTTCGCCACCATTTTCGTCTGGATCATGATCCTGCTCTCGCAGTTCCGTTCCCGCGCTCAGATGAGTGCAGACGAAACAGCGGCACTGAAGTTTCCAGTGCCGCTGTGGCCGTACGGTCAGATCTTCGCGATCGTGTTCCTGGCTTTTGTCATCGTGTTGCTCGGCGTCATCGCCGATACCCGAGTTGCGCTGCTCGTCGGTGCCGGATGGCTGGTTCTGCTGACGGGCGCGTACTACAAGTGGGTGAAACCGGCTGTCAGCGCAGCGGATCGAAGTGGCGCATGACGGTCGGCGTCTGAGCGCCGGTCATCGAGTCGGCCACCATCTTTCCGGTCAACGGACCCAGGGCGATTCCCCACATCCCGTGACCACCGGCGACGTGCACCCGCGGCGACTTCGTGGCTCCGATCAACGGCAAGCCGTCGGTAGTGCACGGTCGTGATCCCACCCATTCCTCTTCCCGCGCAGTCCAGTCGATGCCGCTGAGCATCGGCTTGGCCGCATCGATGATCGCCTGCACGCGGCGTGGATCCAGCGGCGCGTCAGGGCTGCGGAATTCCATCATTCCGGCCACTCGGAAGCGATCGTGCAACGGAGTGCATGCGACGCGCTGGGTGGGGAAATACACAGGGTTCTTGGGGAGGTGCTCGGGCTTGACACTGAAGCTGTATCCGCGTCCGGCCTGCACCAGTTTGCGCACACCGAACGGTGCTGCGAGCTTGTTCAAGCGGGCACCGCTCGAGATGACCACGGCGTCGCCGTCGCGTGAATCACCGTGTGCACTTCGAACAGTGACTCCGCCGACCCGATCGTCGATCTGCGTGACGTCGAAACCGCTGACGATTTCTCCACCGCGTTCACGAACCGCGTCCGCCAACGAGTTCACGAACAACGGGGGATCGATGAAACGCTGATTGCGCAGGCGCAAACCGGCTTTCACACCCTGGCCGAGTGAAGGCTCGAGCGAGTGAATCGCGTCGTAGTCGAGGAGGTCGAAGTCGACCTCGCCGCCCGCGGCTTCGACGTGATGGAACTCGTCCACCAAAGTCTGTCGGTCCTTCTCGGACGCAAACGCGGCGAGGAAAGGATCGGCCAGACGGGTCAGCTCTTTGACGCCACCGTCGGCGAGTTCGTCGTACGCGCCCAAGGCTGTTCGGTTGACCTCGGTGTAGACCGACATCGCTTCCTGCCACTTCGACGGCGTGCAGTGGCGCGCGAACCCGACCAGGAACCGAATCAGCTTCAGATCGGTGGTCAGTGGCACGTACACCGGGGACGACGGGCTGAGCATCGCGCGCAAGCCGTATTGGAGCACTGCGGGTTCGGGCAGCGGAAGCGTCAATGCGGGGGCAAGCCAACCGGCGTTGCCCCAGCTCGCGTCGGCTGCGACGCCGTCGCGATCGACGACGGTGACCTCGACTCCACGTTCCTGCAAGAACCAGGCCGTCGACAATCCGACAACACCCGCACCGACCACGACCACACGATCGGGGCTCTGACGAGTTCCCATGACGCACTCCTTCTACAGACTCTGCTCGAACCGAGACGCCGGTCACATCCGGCTCTTCTCTCAAGCATGAATCGCGGGGGCGGCAAAAGGACTGGCCGTTCGGCCATCGTCGGAGCTACCTCGTTGTGGATTCGCACAACGCACCGCCGCGCCTGATCAGCGACCGAGTTTGAACTGCAGCATCAGAATCAAGCGGGTGTCGGCGTCGGTCAGGTCGACGCCGCACATCTCCTTGCCTCGACGCAGACGGTTGCGGAGCGTGTTGGGGTGAACATGCAGTGCGGCAGAAGAATTCGCCACGTCACCGCCGTGCTCGAGAAAGGCCTTTGCCGTCGCGACCAGATCGCTGCCGTGCTGAGAGTCGTGACGTTCGAGGCTTCCGAGTGGTGTGGAGTCGCCGAGTCCGTCGATGATGTCGGCGACGTGCAGGGCGAGAACGGAGGCCAACGTGTCCCTCATTCCCGCGACGGTTCCGCCGGACCGGCCATGACGAAGCGCTCCGAGAACATGGTCGGTGTCCGAGCGCGAAAGATGTGATTCGCTTGCAGACTTCACGGTCCGGCCGACGGCCACTGCCAGGAATTCGCGACCACGGGCGCGCGTGAGGAAGTCGGCGGACAATCGGCGAGCGTTGGTCTCGTCTGTCGCGATGACAAGGTAGATGGTCTCGGACAGTTGAGCGGCAACGGCGTCGACGGCCAGAGTGTCGAGGTACAAGCTCAAAGAGGCGACCAGTCCCGCCGGCAGTGGTCCCGCAACGGTTCCGACGGCGACGACGGTGAGCGGGCCTGCCAACCGCAAGTCGTCTGCGGCGCGGAATGCGGGTTCGCCACCGCCGATCAGAGCTTGGACGCGCTGGGATTGGCGACGGCGTGTGCTGTCGACCCGGTCACGCTCCGAGGCGATTCTCTCGGCCACGACAGATACCGCGGATCGAAGTATCGATTCCTGTGTGGGCGTCGGTGTTCCGGCGAGTGCAACCCAGATCGAGCCGACGGGGTGATCGTTCTCGCGAACTGCGATTACCAGGCGCGGAGTGATCGCAGGGTCTTCGAGGTCGACGTAGATTGGGTCGCTCTCTCGGTGGAGGCGATCGAATACTCCTGCATCGGAGAGTAATTGGCGGAATCGGCTGGGTACTTGCCGGCCGAGGATCGTGCCGATGCGAGCTTCGTCCACGGCCTGCTCGCCGCCGGAGTACGCGAGGACAGTCGAGTTCTCGTCCTCGATCGTGACGGGAGCGCCGAGCAATTCGGCCAGAGAACCGGCAACGGAGAAGAGGTCGTCGTCGCGCAGGTCCATGGGTGGGAGCCTACTGAGCGATCGACGGATTTCGGGTTACGACGCCTCGGCAGGACCTCGATGGCGAATATAGGCTGGTGCAATGGCCGACATCGAAGGTGTTCTGTTCGATATCGACGGAGTCCTGCTCACGTCCTGGCAGCCGATCGAGGGAGCAGGGGAAGCGGTACGCGAAGTTCGGCGGCGCGGATTGGCCTGTGGATTTCTGACCAACACAACCTCGCGCAGTTCGACGCTCATCGCGCAGGGGTTGTGCGACGCCGGTATCGAGGTCGAGGCGAGCCAGATAGTTACTGCCGCCAGGCTCACAGGGGAGTACGTGCGGGCGACGTATCCGGACGCGCGGGCGTGGGTCCTCAATCACGGTGACGTGTCTGCCGATCTCGAGGGAATCGAATTCGACGACGCCGATCCGGAGGTCGTGATTCTCGGCGGCGCCGGCCCGGAGTTCAGCCACGAGGCGCTGAGCCGAGTGCTCGAACTTCTGCTCGCCGGTGTGCCCGTCGTCGCGATGCACCGCGGGATGATGTGGGAGACCGTAGACGGCCTTCGGATCGACACCGGAACGTACTTGCCGGGCTTCGAGGAAGTGGCAGGTGTAAATATCGCCGCAGTGGGTAAACCGTCTCTCACGGGGTTCCTGACAGCCACGGAGCTGATGCATGTCGAACCTGAGGCGACGGTGATGGTCGGCGACGACCTGATCGGGGACGTCCTCTCCTCACAGCGGGTCGGCCTGACCGGAGTTCTGGTGCGCACAGGCAAGTTTCGGCAAACAGTGCTCGACCTGTCGGTTCAGAAGCCTGATCATGTCATCGATTCGGTCGCGGATCTTCCGGCCCTTCTCGGGGTCGTCCTCGAGGCTTGACCAGGCGGGGGTGACGGACTTCACTCGAGCGGGTACTCTCGCGCCCGAATCCAATGAACCTGTTCCACGAAGGAGTTTTCTATGCCCTTGATCTCGTCAGTCTGGTTCCGTCGCTCATCCTCTCGAGTCAGCGGAATTTCCAGTAGTCGGTTGGGGGGCCGCCTGGCGAGAACAGGGGCTGTGATGACTGTAGGTATGGGGCTCGCCGCCGGGCTGGCGCTGACCGGTGCGGGAGCTGCTTCGGCAGCCCCCGTCACGTGTGTCTCGCCGCCGTCGGCCAATGACATCCAGGTCTCAGAGACCGCGAGCTGCGGCGCGCAGTCCGTCGGAGCCGGCCGTTCGCAGGCCGGTGCTGCCGAGAGCGGTACCGCTGTGAGCGTCGCCGCCGACAACGGCTACTCCAATTCATATGCAAACGGCTTCGGAACCGCGCTGGGGGCTTCTCGCGGTAACGGTCAGGCGCAGGCATTTGCGCTCGGCGGCGGTATCGCGCGGGCCGGGGCGGCTGACGGCAACGTCACCTTCGCCATCGCCGGTTACGGAGCGGGCGCTACGGCCGATGCCAACGGCGTCGACTGCGTCGGAGTGCTCTCGTTTGCGGTCAATTTGAGTAACGGACAGTTCTGCATCGCGGGCTGAGGCTCAACCTTGCACTCGGCACGCTCGAGTGCTAAAAATGCAGTTGGCACTCGCGAACCGTGAGTGCCAGGTCGAGGCAGTGAGACCGGGAACCATAGACACCCCCGGTCGTCCGTCGCGGGCACTGACTAGACCACAGGCGTAGATGGGTGACCAGGCAAATCGGTCGCCCGTGTAATGAGGTGACTGGTCAAACGGTCGCCTTGTGCCGATGAGGTGACCCGACGAGCGGTCACCTTGTGTGTCACCCCCTATCCGGAGGATCACTTCGCAATGGCAAAGATCATCGCGTTCGACGAAGAGGCACGTCGTGGCCTCGAGCGAGGCCTCAACGCCCTCGCCGACGCTGTCAAGGTGACGTTGGGCCCCAAGGGTCGCAACGTCGTTCTCGAAAAGAAGTGGGGCGCCCCCACGATCACCAACGATGGTGTTTCCATCGCCAAGGAGATCGAACTCGACGACCCGTACGAGAAGATCGGCGCCGAGCTCGTCAAGGAGGTCGCCAAGAAGACTGACGACGTCGCTGGCGACGGCACCACCACCGCTACCGTTCTCGCACAGGCTCTGGTCCGTGAAGGCCTGCGCAACGTCGCAGCCGGCGCGAACCCGCTCGGCCTCAAGCGCGGCATCGAGAAGGCTGTCGAGGCTGTCACAGCTCGCCTGCTCGAGACCGCCAAGGAGATCGACACCAAGGAGCAGATCGCTGCTACCGCCGGTATTTCCGCCGGCGACCCGTCCATCGGTGAGCTCATCGCCGAGGCTATGGACAAGGTCGGCAAGGAAGGCGTCATCACGGTCGAGGAGTCCAACACCTTCGGCCTGCAGCTCGAGCTCACCGAGGGCATGCGCTTCGACAAGGGCTACATCTCGGCGTACTTCGCCACCGATGCAGAGCGTCAGGAAGCCGTCCTCGAAGACGCGTACATCCTGCTCGTCAGCTCCAAGATCTCCACGGTCAAGGACCTGCTGCCCCTGCTGGAGAAGGTCATCCAGTCCGGCAAGCCGCTCCTGATCATCGCCGAGGACGTCGAGGGCGAAGCTCTCTCCACCCTCGTGGTCAACAAGATCCGTGGCACCTTCAAGTCTGTTGCCGTCAAGGCTCCCGGCTTCGGTGACCGTCGTAAGGCTCAGCTCGCCGACATCGCCATCCTCACCGGTGGCGAGGTCATCAGCGAAGAGGTCGGACTCTCCTTGGAGACCGCAGGCCTCGAGCTCCTCGGCCAGGCACGCAAGGTCGTCATCACCAAGGACGAGACCACCATCGTCGAGGGTGCCGGCGACGCCGACGCAATCGCCGGTCGTGTCAGCCAGATCCGCGCCGAGATCGAGAACAGCGACTCGGATTACGACCGTGAGAAGCTGCAGGAACGTCTGGCCAAGCTGGCCGGCGGCGTTGCAGTCATCAAGGCCGGCGCTGCTACCGAGGTCGAGCTCAAGGAGCGCAAGCACCGCATCGAAGATGCAGTGCGTAACGCAAAGGCAGCCGTCGAAGAGGGCATCGTCGCCGGCGGTGGCGTTGCACTTCTCCAGGCAGCTCCCGCACTGGACGACCTCAAGCTCGAAGGTGACGAGGCAACCGGCGCGAACATCGTTCGCGTTGCACTGTCCGCTCCGCTCAAGCAGATCGCATTCAACGCAGGCCTCGAGCCCGGCGTTGTTGCGGACAAGGTCTCCAACCTGCCCGCAGGTCACGGCCTCAACGCTGCGACCAACGAGTACGGCGACCTGCTCGCTGCAGGCATCAACGACCCGGTCAAGGTCACCCGCTCGGCACTGCAGAACGCAGCGTCCATCGCGGCTCTGTTCCTGACGACCGAAGCCGTTGTCGCTGACAAGCCCGAGAAGGCCGGAGCGCCTGCAGGCGATCCGACCGGCGGCATGGGCGGCATGGACTTCTGAGTCCATCTCCACCTAGCTCCTAGAGCCCGGCCCACCATTCGGTGGGCCGGGCTTTTGCTTGTCTGGAGATAAATGCGGGCATTTTTGTCCACTACTGCGACGCGATCGCGGTTTCCCGTTGCACGCTCGATGCTGTGTGCGTTTACGCCCGCGCTTACGTCCGGTTGTGTCGGCGTCTTCGGACCACTGTGATGATTTCGTCCGCCACAGCGTCGAGATGGGCCATCGCGGTGGCGGCGGAGTAACGCAACACCATCCATCCGTCGAGAACGAGTGCGTTCTGACGCCGTCGATCGTTGTTGAAAGTTGCGGGGTCGGTATGGAATTCGCGCCCGTCGATCTCCACGATCACCCGGGCTCGCGTGTCGACCAGGTCGCCGAAGTAGGGTCCGACCCGAGCGTTGATCTCCAGGTGGACGTTGCGCGCAGTCAGCGCACGGGCGACTGCTCGCTCCGGTTCCGAACGAGTGAGCGGGCAACAGGTGCGGAGTTGTTCGCGTACGGCGGGGATCCCGTGCCTGCCGCGGCTCGCATCACACAGTTGGGCTATCGACTTCCACGGCACTCGGGTCGATACCGCCGCGTCGAAGAAGGCCTCGAGTTCCGGGCGTGGCAAAGTGGTCGCGACGTCGATGAAGCACTGCTCGATCGGCACGATCGGTAAACCCATCCACTCATCCGTCGAGACTCCTGTTCGTCGGTGAAGCCGTACCCACTGCGGACTGCCTGCTCGGACGCTGGGAGCCACGGTGGCCTCGACGAAGCGTGGTTCCTCCGGCAGGAGATCCCACAGCCAGGCCGCGCTGGTATGGCTGAGGACGGCCTCGGGCTTCCACAGTGTGACCGCGACGCAACGCTCGAAGTATCCAGGTTCTTCGGTGGAGTACACCGACGGCAGGATTCGATGGAGTCGCCCTGACCGCGTGGATCGGGAGATCGAACTGCTCGAGGTGCCCTGCTCGAGCAACTGGTTTCTCGTGACAACTTCCACGTATGCACTGTGGCGGCAAGGGCCTGACGACGCGGATTCAGAAGCCACTTTGTGGATGGCCGCGTGTGTGTGGACAACCTCATGGCGTAACAGGTGTATCGAGAAGGTGGGGAACGAGAAGCTTCACCTATCCGAATGTTGAAGGATGTTTGATATTTTCCGTCCCGATTGTTCGCCTCCGCTAACCTGTGAAGTGCGGATACCTCTAGTTCTTTTGGTGGATAATTCTGTTCTGAATACCCTCAAGTACTAAGCCTTTCGGACGACGTGCATTCCGGTTGCTATTCCATTTTTCTCGATTTTCAGGCGTCTTGGACGCTAGACCTGCGAATATGGAACAGGTTTCAGATCCATCTGAAATTCTTGGGCAAAAGGCACCCAAACCGGATCCTATTGCACTACCTTGATGTCAGTCACAGCCGCGGAAAGTGGGCACCAACCCCGGAGGATCTCGGTTACATCGTTCGACAGAGATTCTTTAATTGCTACTTGGACCGGTTCTTTGTGGGCTGCATCAAGCATTCCAATGTAAATGTTCCGTGAGTATTCGCGGCCAATCGAAAGCGTGGGATTCAATATGATCGTCATGTTCCTGCAGACAACGGCGGCATTGTTCACCGACCTGCTGGGTAACGTCTGGTCCGGTTCGCTCATGCCGGGAATCGACGGGGTCACCGGATCGTTGGTTTCGGCAATCGACCTCAGTTGACGGCACCTGCAAGTTCTTCTTCCAATGTTTCTTGATGACAGGAGTGAATGATGGATCTGGGATCGATTGCGGATGTTCTCGAAGGCGAGGCCGGGGGGTTGATCAAAAACATTCTCGGGGTGGCTTTGTTTACCCCGTTTATGGCTTCGGTTGACTTCGGGTGGTTCCCGAACGTCGACTGAGAAGTGAATTTCTTTACCCAGTGAACGAAATCAATCTCAAGGAGTGTGAAATACGGTGGACACAGCTAGTTTGATAGGTGCGCTCGCAAGCGTTGACGTCGGATCCCTGGTGGATCCACTGTTCTACTTGGTCAAGGTCGTTGACGGAATCTTCTTGTCGATCACCGGAAGCCTCAACATGGGCGGTGCGCTCGGTGAGGCTGCGGCGGGCAGCGTCCAATCGGTCCTCGGTTCCGTAGCCGGCCTGTAAAAGGAGAAGGAGAAAAGATGTTCGATCTCTTCCTGGACTACCTGTCCAAGATCGTCGATTTCGGATCGATCGATCTCGTAGGCACGTTTGTGAAGTATTTGAACGCGCTGTCGTCCTCCCCCACGCCATAGAAGAACGGAATCGGTCATGCTGCAAACTTATTTAACCGGAATGATCACGTGGGTATCGAGCATGCTTGGTCTAACTTCCACTGGAAGCAAGATCATCAAGGATCCTCCACAAAAGCCGTGATCACTCCAGCGACTGCATCATATTGTTCGGTTGTCGAGGACAGCATCGTAGCGGAGCAGTCAGGCGAACCTGCACTTGCTTGAAACTATGGTCCCCGTAGCCCTGTGGCTTCGGGGACCATTGGTTTTGCAATCACCGGATTTATAGTCACAAGCTTTGCACTCAGGCGAATGTGCGGGCAACCAGCCGCGATACAAGGAGTTCAATGGGCGCGTCCAACACGTCAGGCGTAAGGATGGCGCAGCTGAACCCACGCGATGCCGAATTCATCTATCACGAGGGCGCTGGTCACCTGAACCATCTGATCGCTGTGTACTTCTTCGAGACATCGTTGCACCCAAGCGCGGAATTCACGGCAGAACAGGCAGTGGACTGGGTTACCGCACGCCTTGGATGTGATCGTATGTTCACTCAACGAGTCCAACGGACTCCGTTGGGACTGGACCATCCCTACTGGGTGACAGACCCTGACTTCGACGTGCGAAAGCACGTGTACGTCAACAAGATCGATGACACAGGATGGGCAGCACTGCAAAAGCCGTTGAGCGCGTTGTTGACGACGAAGATGGACCTGCGTCGTCCGCCGTGGGAACTGCACTTCTTCGTAGGTTTGGAGGGACTTGAAGAATTGCCGGGCCGACTGACGGCGGTGGTGCTCAAGTCTCACCACAGCGCAGCTGACGGTATCGCCATCAGGACGTTGGGCGAAACTATCTTTTCGGGCAAGGTGCAGCAGGCTGGGTCCGAACCGCCTGTGCCGTTTGTGCGAGCGAGGATATTTACCAAGTCGCTACTGGGGTTTCCCGGCCGAATATATCGCTTCGCAAGGCAGGTACCAGGCAACCGACGCGCTCAGAGAGATGCTGACGCTGCGAAGAGGGCAGGAGAATGGGTGGAGAGCCTCAACGAGAGGCCTGCAGTTCGATTCAACGGCAAGGTGAGTGGAGTGGCCTCTCTGGAACCGATGACAATGTCCGGGGAGCAGGTCCGTGCGATCAAGGATTCGGTGCCCGGTGCCACTGTCAACGACGTTCTGCTCGCCGTCGTCGGAGGTGCTCTGACGCGCTACCTCACGGAAAAGGACGAACGGCCACGAGATTCCTTGATCGCGATGGTTCCTCGCTCGGTACGCAAGGTCGAAGCGTGGGAGTCGGCGAATCAGTTGGTGGCTCTGCTGGTGGATATGCACACCCAGGTCAAGTCCCCGTTGGAGAGGTTGGCGCTCATTTCGAGTTCGGCACGGTCGGAGAAGGCGCGCACGTCCCATCCCGCGGTCAGGCGTGCCGGGGCCGCAGTCGAGACCACGCCGGCGCCGTTGATGAGATTGATGGCGTATGCGCGCAAGCAGAACGATCACAGCCTCGATCGACCGCGTTACCAGCACACCATGGTGAGTAACATTCCTCTCTCGGTCGAAGGGTTGACGCTTGCCGGCGCCCCGGGCGCGGCTGTGCTTGCAGTGCAAGCGCCTATCGACGGGGACGGGCTACGGCATTTCATGGTCGCCGCAGCAGGTGGGGGACTGACCCTCAACGTCATCGCGGATACCGCGACCATGCCCGATCTCCACCATTACATCGAACTACTGCGAGCAAGTTTCGATGATTTGGCGGCGGCAGCCGCGATGCAGACTGCGGATTCACCTGACCAAGAGGTTGCCTCCTGATCGATCGGAATCGCAGGCACCTTTTCCGATTGCTGGATTTGGTGATACCCAACGATTCCGAGCAGAACCCAGAGGATCTGCATGTCAGCTCGCTACAATTCGGACATTCGTTCAGCGTCGGAATTGAGGGGCATGCATGATCTTTCGGAACTCGTTGCCAGCCGCGGTATCTCAGATGGGACCGCGAGACGCGGAGTTCGTCTACAACGAGTCCGGCGGACATCTGAGCCACATGGTCTGCGCCTACTTCTTCGACACTACGGGCCATCCGCTCGCAGAGATGACGCACGACGACGCGGTTCGGTGGATCACCGAAAGATTCGGGTACTGGCCACTGTTCACGAGTCGCCTCCAGCGAGTTCCGCTGGATCTGGACTATCCATATTGGGTCCCGGCCGATTTCGACGTCGATGATCACGTGCACGTCCATCGTGCCCCTGTTGCCGGGTGGGCGCCGGTTCGTGAATTGCTCGGGCGCTCGCTCGGGGAGCCGATGGACCTGTCCCGGCCGCCCTGGGAGTTGCACGTCATGACCGGAGTGCACGGGATCGACGAGCTGCCGGGCAATCTGACGCTGATCATGCTCAAGACCCACCACGGAGCCGGTGACGGTCTGGCGATCCGCGATCTGACCAACCTTCTGTTCTCCGGTCCGCCGAAGCCGGAGACGAAGCGTGCCGGTTCGGGGCTTTCGTCGCTGGATTTGATCGGGCGCACGGTCGTCGGTTTGCCCGGCCAGGCGATCCGCTTCGGCCGGGGTCTGTCCGTGACAAAGGTTGCGGCCGAGACGGTTCGGGAGGCGGAAGAGGCCGGAGAGCTACCTACGTACTCGGCCGACCGCCTACCGACCCGATTCAACGGCGTGTTGGGCGGAGACATCACGATCGATTTCCTGACGCTGGACGGCCTAGACATCAAGGCGATCCGAGCGGCCGTTCCGGGCGTGACGGTCAACGACATCTTCCTGACCGTCGTCGCCGGTGCTCTCGACGCATACCTGTCGGAGAAGGGCGAGAAATCGGCCAGTGGGTTGGCGGCGATGGTTCCCCGATCGATGCGGAAGATAGCCGAATGGGAGTCGGCCAACCAACTGGCGCTGTTGACGGTCGATCTGCACACAGACGTCGAAGATCCGGTCGAGCGGCTGACACGAATCAGAGATTCGGCGCTGAGGGCCAAAGGGCGGAGTTCACACCCAGCCGTCCGTCGTTACGGCACGCGCATCGAAACCTCGCCTGCGGCTCTGCTCAGACTCACCGGTCTCTCGCGTCGGCTCAACAAGCTGGACCCTTCGCACAAGGTCATTCAGAACACGACGATCAGCAATGTCCCGGTATCGGTCGACGGCAATGTCTTCGAAGGTGCGCCGGCGGTGGCAGTTCTCGGCGGGCAGGCGCCGGTCGACGGAGACATTCTGCGCCACTTCCTCATTGCCGCGCGTGGAGGTTCTCTGACGCTCAATGTCATCGTCTCGCGAGAGACGATGCCGGATATCGAGCACTACGTCGAACTATTGAGGGTTGGGTTCACGGCGCTTCTGCAGGCAGTTTCCGACCAAAATCGTGAGTTCGTCGAACGATAATCTCTCGACACCCTCAGCTTTACGCCGCCCGTCGTCCCCGAGTTTTCTGAACATCTTGGTTGGGCAGCGTCAGTGGCCTGGCCGTCAAGGGTCTCGAGGCCCTCGCTGCGCTCAGCGGTGGAGAGTTGAAGGCCGCCAAGTAGATTGTTGATTTCGGGCCTGCTCGTGTTGGCGCGTAGGCCCCGAAATACCTTTTGTCGCCGCGTAATTCTCGCCATGTAAATTGCCGGAAATCTCAACCTAACGGCATGAGCATCCAGGCGGCGAGATATACCAAAGCCGCGGTTCCACCCGTGCAAATAGCGGCGATAACCGCGAGTAGACGGACAAGATTTACGTCGGCGCCGAAGTAATCTGCAATTCCGCCGCACACTCCGGCGAACATTTTCTTGTCGTTGGAACGGGTGAAGGGGCGAGGTGTGTTGCTTTCGAATGTCATGCTTCAATTCTGAAGCGAGATGGCGCCGCGCACCATCGGGGACGACCCCCATCTGCACCCTGATCTTTTGAGGCCGCCGTGTCATACCCCGGTAGTTCATCCCAGCTTCACCGAACAGTTGCTGCGGGAGACTAACTTGTCGGCGGTGACCGATTTAGCAGAACGCCGACCGTTTCTCAGCGCCTTCGCGGATCTCTCGACCGCCGTCGATCTGGCCGACACCGCCGCCTTCACCGTCGACGACAATGACGACGACGATCCGGTGCTGCTGACGTCGCCGGACGGTTTCGAGGTCGACACCTGGCGGGAGGGCTACCCGTACGACGCACGGATGCCTCGGGACGAGTACGAAATGTCCAAGCGTCTGCTGCAGATCGAACTCCTCAAGCTGCAGAACTGGTCGAAAGAAACCGGCGCACGGCACGCCATAGTGTTCGAAGGACGCGACGCCGCCGGCAAGGGCGGAACGATCAAACGATTCATGGAGCACCTCAATCCTCGCGGCGCACGGGTCGTCGCATTGGAGAAGCCGTCGGCTCGCGAGTCGACGCAGTGGTACTTCCAGCGCTACGTGCAGCACCTTCCCGCAGCCGGGGAACTGGTGATGTTCGATCGGTCTTGGTACAACCGGGCCGGGGTCGAGCGGGTCATGGGCTTCTGCACCGACGAGGAGCACGAGCGTTTTCTGCGCCAGGTGCCGTTGTTCGAGCAGATGCTCGTCGACGACGGCATCAGCTTGATCAAGTTCTGGTTCTCGGTTTCACCGCTGGAGCAGCGCACGCGGTTCGCGATCAGACAGGTCGATCCCGTTCGGCAGTGGAAGCTTTCGCCGATGGACATCGCTTCTCTGGACAAGTGGGATGCGTACACGGCGGCGAAGGAAGAGATGATTCGGTTCACCGATACCGACACCGCTCCGTGGACCGTCATCAAGAGCAATGACAAGAAACGCGCGCGGATAAACGCGATGCGTCACGTGCTCAGTCAGTTCGATTACGACAACAAGGATTACGAGATCGTGGGTACTCCGGATCCGCTGATCGTGGGAAGCCTCGAATAGTCGGCGCGTGGGCTCTGCCCATCCGCGGCGTGGGTGGTTAGTGTGAGTTGAATGGAGACCGTACCGATCCAACTCCCCGACGGCACCGTGACCCCGATCCGTCTGTTTCCCGGACCGAACGACGACGCACCCGTGGTGGTGATGTTGCCCGGGCTCGGAGTTCCCGCCGGGTTCTACGATCCGGTGGCGCAGGCCCTGGTCGAAGCCGGCTTCAATGCGGCCATCGGTGAACTGCGTGGCCAAGGTGACAGCAAACCGCGCCCGAGCGCGTCGAGTGTTTTCGGATATCAGGAACTGGTCTCGATCGATTGTCCGGCGACGTTCGAGGTGGTGCGTGAGCGGTTTCCGGCCAGCACACCATTTCTGATGGGGCACAGCATGGGCGGCCAGATCGGGGTCATGTACGCGTCCAGGATTCGGGGCCGGCTCGGCGGACTGATCCTGGTTGCCTCCGGATCGCCGTATCACCGCGGATTCCCCGGAATCCGTGCGCCCGGACTCTATCTGGGTTCGTCCGCGATGTCGGTGACAGCCAACATCGCCGGCTTCTGGCCTGGAGACCGGGTCAACGTCGGCGGCTTCGGTCGACAGTCGAAAGTACTGATCACCGATTGGGCCCGGTTCGCCAGGACCGGTCGCATGGAACCCGTCGGTGCGGATATCGACTACGAGGAGCGGATCGCTCGCCTGACCTTGCCGGTTCTGTCGATCACGATCGAAGGGGACGATCTCGCTCCACGCCGGTCGGCAAAGAACCTGGTGGACAAGCTCTCCGGGGCCCAAGTGACGATGACGCACATCGGCGAACCACTCGGTCACAACGGTTGGATACGCAATCCCACCGCTGTGAGCGAGCGCGTCGTCGCGTGGTTGCGCGACCGCTGAAAGATCAGCCGAGTTTCTGCCAGAGGAACTCGTAGGTCAGCGCAGTTTTGAAGGCCAGCTGAGCATTGTCCGCGGCGCCGCCGTGGCCACCCTCGATGTTCTCGAAATACAGCACCGGCTTGCCCAGCTCTTCCAGCCGTGCGGCCATCTTGCGGGCATGCGCGGGGTGGACGCGGTCGTCGCGGGTGGACGTCGCGATCAGGATCGGTGGGTACGACGCGGCGGCGTCGATGTTCTGATACGGCGAGTACTCCGAGATGAATGCCCACTCCTCCGGGACATCGGGGTCACCGTATTCGGCCATCCACGAAGCGCCGGCCAGGAGGAGATGGAATCGGCGCATGTCCAGCAGCGGGACCTGGCAGACGATGGCGCCGAAGAGTTCGGGGTACTTGGTCAGCATGATGCCCATCAGCAGGCCGCCGTTGCTTCCGCCCTGAGCTGCCAGAAGATCCGGGGTCGTGATTCCGCGATCGACGAGGTCTCTCGCGACGGCAGCGAAGTCTTCGTGCACCTTGTGGCGACCGGCCTTGAGAACTTGTGTGTGCCAACCGGGTCCGTACTCGCCGCCACCACGAATGTTCGCAACCACATAGGTGCCGCCCTGCGTCAGCCAGGCACGGCCCAGAGAACCGCTGTACGACGGTGTCAGCGAGATCTCGAATCCGCCGTACCCGTAGAGCAGGGTGGGGCCGGGCTCGTTACGCGGACTGCGCACCACGAAGTACGGAACTTGGGTGCCGTCGGCAGAGGTGGCGAAGAACTGCTCTGTGGTGATGCCCTCGGCATCGAAGAACGAGGGAGCCTGCTTGAGGGCAGTGGGTTCGGTTTCGCCGATCACGCCGTGCAAAAGAGTTGCAGGGGAGGTGTATCCACTCGAGTTGACGAAGTATTCATTGCTGACATCGGGGTCGGTGTCGAGAATTTCGATACTGGTCAGTTCTGGGAGCCCTTCGAAAGGCCGGTCCTCCCAGCCGTTTTCGCCCGGCGTCAGGATTCGCAGCGTCGTGCGCACGTCGGTCAGGACCACCAGAATCAGATGATCGCGTGTCCAGGTGTAGTGCTCGAGCGACGAATGCGCGTCGGGTTCGAAGATCGATGTCAGTGCTCGTGAGCCGACAAGGAAATCGTCGTAACGGATGGCAAGCAGTGCGCCGGTCGGATATTCGGTGTCCTCGACGGCCCACACGGACTTGGTGCGGATCAACAACCACTCGTGGTGAATCGAGATCCCGGCGTCCTCGGGGACGTCCACGAGCACCAATTCACCGTCGGGGCGAACTTCGAAATGCTGAGAGTTGTAGAAATCGACCGAGCGAGTGACGAAGTCTCGTTCGAACCCGGGCGTCGGATCGTGCGAAGCCGAGATGGCCACGTCCGTGGCCTGGCCCTCGTAGACGGTCTCGGCGCTGGAGAGGGGAGTGCCGCGCTTCCACCGCTGGGCCAGACGGGGATATCCGGAATCGGTGAGCGACCCTGGTCCGATATCCGTTCCGACGTAGACGGTATCGATGTCGATCCAGTCGATGTCGGTCTTGGCCTCGGGAAGGTAGAAGCCGGGATTCTCGCCCTCGGGAGCGAGGAACTCGCGCTTGTCGATGTCGAACTCGCGAACGACCGCCGCGTCTGCCCCGCCGCGGGAGAGGCTGATCAATGCACGGTTGCGGTGTGGCCGTAGAAGTTGCGTGCCCTTCCAGACCCAGTTCTCGCCCTCGGCCTCGGCCAGGGCGTCGAGGTCGACGAGGACGTCCCATTCCGGGTCGTCGGTGACGTACTGATCGAACGTCGTGCGTCGCCACAATCCGCGAACGTGGGTGCTGTCGCGCCAGAAGTTGTAGAGGAACTCACCTCGACGGCGGACGTAGGGAATTCGTGCGTCGGTATCGAGGATCTCGCGCACGTCGCTCTGCAGTCGATCGAAGCGCTCGTTGTCGGTGAGCTGCTCCTCGGTCACGGCATTGTGCTGACGGACCCAATCGAGTGCAGACTCACCGGTCACGTCTTCGAGCCAGAGGTAGGGGTCGTCGCCGGTGATGGGCTGCTGATCGGAAGTCATGCGTCCATTCTTACTGCTCGCTCCCGACAGCACTCGACCCCGCTCCCGAAACACTGGAGCGGGGTCGAGTGAGAACGAATCGGGTCAGACGCCCAGGGAGTGAGCGAGCATCGGCCAGGAGTTGTGGAGATCGTCCTGCCAGTAGCCCCACGAGTGGGTGCCGGTCGGCTTGAAGTCGAAGGTGGCCGGGATCTTCAGGTCGCTCAGGCGGTAGGCGAGGTTGTGGGTGCAGTAGTTGACCGCTGCCTCGATGACGCCGCCGACGATCGCCTGGTTGGCGAGCGCACCGACCTGACCGTTGATCGCGGGGTTGGCGAGAGTGTCGTGTGGGCCGGGGAGTCCGGAGCCGGTGGAGACGTAGAGCTCGGTGCCGCGGAGCTTCTCGGCGTTGAGGACCGGATCGTTGTCCTTCCAGCCCTGACCGTCGAGCGGGCCCCACATGTTGGTGATGTCAGCTCCGCCGCGGGTACCTGTGACAAGTTCGATCGCACTCTGACCGACGGGGGTGCTGGTCTCAGCGCATCCGCTGTACGCGCCGACGCCCTTGTAGAGGCCGGGAGCCGCGATGGCGAGGTTGAGGACCGAGGTCGCGGTCATGGAGATCGCGGAGATCGACTGGACCTTGTTGGTATTGAACTCGGCGTCGATGACGGGCGGGAGTTCCTGGGTCAGGAACGTCTGCCACTTCTGGCGACCGAGAACCGGATCGTCGTTCACCCAGTCGGTGTAGTAGCTGAATGCGCCTTCGAGTGGAGTGACGACGTTGACGTTCTTGTCCTGGAAGAAGTTCATGACGTCGGTCTTGCGTTGCCAGGTCGCCGAGTCTTCGCCGCCGCCTGCACCGTTGAGCAGGTAGAGCGTCGGGCGGGGTTCGCTGCCATCTGCTGGAAGGATGACCTCGAGCGGGATGTTGCGATCCATCGCCGGGGAGAAGACCGAGATGGTGACCTTGCGGTCGCCGGTCTTGGTGTTGCTCACGACGTGCGATCCGGACGTGTCACCGCCCGCAGAAGCTGTCGCCGGACTGATCAGCATCGGCAGCACCGTGGCCACTGCGAGAGCTGCGATCACACTGCCACGCTTGAAAATTCGAGCACGCATACGTTCGGATCCTCCACCTGAATGTCTTCGGATCCGGAACGGATCGAAGTGCCTGTGAGCCCTTACTGGAACAGGTTCACTTTTTGTTATGTGTCAGTAAAGCAGAGCGGGCGCAGAAAGTGACGCGATTCGATTGCCTGACAATTGAATTGGCCCCGGAATTAACCCCCGAATTAACCCCCGAATCGGCCCAGACAAGCACTCGACCCCGCTCCAGGAAGTGCAGGGAGCGGGGTCGAGTCGGAACGATTTCGGTCAGATGCCCATCGAACGAGCGAGCATCGGCCAGGAGTTGTGGAGATCGTCTTCCCAGTAGCCCCACGAGTGGGTGCCGGTCGGCTTGAAGTCGAAGGTGGCCGGGATCTTGAGATCGTTGAGGCGGTAGGCGAGGTTGTGGGTGCAGTAGTTGACTGCTGCCTCGATGACGCCGCCGACGATCACCTGGTTGGCGAGTGTGCCGACCTGTCCGTTGATCGCCTCGTTGTTCAGGGTGTCGTGCGGGCCGGGGAGTCCGGAGCCGGTGGAGATGAAGAGCTCGGTGCCGCGGAGCTTCTCGGCGTTGACGACGGGGTCGTTGTCGATCCAGCCCTGGCCGTCGAGGGGGCCCCACATGTTGGTCACGTCAGCGTCGCCGCGCATGCCCACAACCAGTTCGATGGAGGACTGGCCGACCGGTGTGCTGGTCTCGGCGCATCCGCTGTATGCACCGACACCTTTGTAGAGGCCCGGAGCTGCGATGGCGAGGTTGAGGACCGAGGTCGCGGTCATCGAGATCGCGGAGATCGACTGGACGCCGTTGGTGTTGAACTCGGCGTCGATGACGGGCGGGAGTTCCTGGGTCAGGAACGTCTGCCACTTCTGACGGCCGAGGGACGGGTCGTCGTTCACCCAGTCGGTGTAGTAGCTGAATGCACCTTCGAGCGGGGTGACGACGTTGACGTTCTTGTCAGCGAAGAACTCGTTGACGTCGGTCTGACGCTGCCACGTCGCCCGGTCTTCGCCGCCGCCTGCACCGTTGAGCAGGTAGAGCGTCGGGCGGGGTTCGCTGCCGTCTGCTGGGAGGATGACCTCGAGCGGAATGTCGCGTCCCATGGAAGGTGAGTACACCTTGATGGTGGCGATGCGCCCGTTGTCCGTGCGGCTCGAGAGCTTGGAACCCGTTGTGTTTGCCTTGGCAACAGTTGCCGTGGTGGTCGACGGATCTCCGCCTGCGGACGACACTGCAGGGCTGATCAGCATCGGCAGCACGGATACTGCGGCTACAGCGGCGACCAGACGGCCACGCTTGAAAGTGCGAGCACGCATACGTTCAGAAACCTCCACCTAAAATTCCTTCGAATCCGCCCAGGAGTGAACGGTCCTTTGTTGCTGTTCCCGTGCGGGAATTCATGCTGGGTACATGCTCTGTCGATAGGTACAGGGCGTGTGAGTCTTGTAAGTTCTACCGCATCGGTGCGTTATCCGCCAGTGAACCAGAGATTTGCTGAACGTACGACCAGTTTCAGGTGAATTTCCCTGATCATCGACGGGATTAGTGAGTGAACCGGACATATCCACTATGGGAACAACATTGTTGCCTACCTCTGCAGTCGAACGCGTTTGTCGAAGATCTTCTCCGATATCAGCGCCCAGCGGGGAGTTACGTTTCGGTGAACGTCGGTTACTCGCCGCAGACTCGCGCGGACTCGACGGCAATCGCCAAGAGTTTCGCGTGGCAGGCGCGGGTCGAGTTCCCGGAGATAACCCCTGTCTTCACCGTCGACGGCGTCGTCGAGATTCAGGAGTCCGGCGGAATCGCCCTGGCCTTCGACCTGGAGGACTCGAATCCGCTGGAGGGAGACCTGGCCAACGTCTCGTACTTCTACGACCTCGGAGTCCGCTCGATGTTGCCGACGTATAACTACATGAACGCTGCCGGCTGCGGCTGCTTGGACCTGGCGGACACGGGGTTGAGTGGATACGGCCGTGACCTGGTTGCCGAGATGAATCGCGTCGGAATCACGGTCGACGGCTCACATTGTTCGGTACAGACGGGGTTGGACATCTCAGCTATCACCCAGCGAGCAATGATCTACAGCCACTCGAACCTCCGAAGGTTGTGGGAGCATCCGCGCAACATCACCGACGATCAGGCCAGAGCGTGTGCGGAGACCGGCGGCGTCATCGGGATCAACGGCGTGGGCATATTCCTCGGCGTCAACGGACCGGATGACGACCAGGCTCGGCTGTCCGCGATGGCCGACCACATCGAAGAGGCTGTGGGACTCGTCGGCATCGATCACGTCGGGATCGGCTCCGACTTCTCCTTCGACGCCGACGACTTCCGCGAAGAGATCGAGCAGAACCCGTCGTCGTTCTCCGAGGCGTACACCGCGTGGGGGCCACTGCAGTGGACTCCTCCGGAGGACGTGCTGACACTTGATCAGGTATTGCGTGAGCGGGGCTTCGACGAGCCGTCGATCGAGGCCGTGTACGGCGGAAATTTCGCCCGAGTTGCCCGAGAAGTGTGGGCTACCGACGGGTAATGCGACCATCTGGGGACAGCGAAACGATGCAGGACTACCCTGGTGAATCGTGACCTCACACTATGACGTCGTTGTCCTCGGAGCCGGCCCCGGTGGGTACGTCGCTGCTATCCGCGCGGCACAACTGGGCCTGAGCACCGCCATCATCGAGCAGAAGTACTGGGGCGGTGTATGCCTGAATGTCGGCTGCATTCCGTCCAAGGCGCTTCTCCGTAACGCCGAACTCGCGCACATCTTCACGAAAGAAGCGAAGACGTTCGGCATGTCCGGAGACGTGTCCTTCGATTTCGGCTCCGCTTTCGATCGCAGCCGCAAGGTCGCGGACGGGCGAGTCAAGGGCATTCACTTCTTGATGAAGAAGAACAAGATCCCGGAGTACGACGGCAAGGGCACGTTCGTCGACGCCAACACCATCAGCGTGGAGCTGAGCAAGGGTGGCACCGAGACGATCACGTTCGACAACGCGATCATCGCGACCGGTTCGTACACCAAGCTGCTGCCCGGCACCTCGCTGAGCGAGAACGTCGTGACCTACGAAGAGCAGATCCTCACCCGTGACCTTCCGGGTTCGATCCTGATCGTCGGTGCCGGCGCGATCGGCATGGAGTTCGGTTACGTCCTCAAGAACTACGGCGTCGACGTCACGATCGTCGAGTTCCTCGATCGGGCACTGCCCAACGAGGACGCCGACGTCTCGAAGGAAATCGCCAAGCAGTACAAGAAGCTCGGCGTCACCATCAAGACCGGTGCCGCTGTGCAGTCCATCAGCGACGACGGCAGCAAGGTCACCGTCTCGATCAAGGACAACAAGTCCGGCGAGATCGAGACCGTGGTCGTCGACAAGGTTCTGCAGTCCGTCGGCTTCGCACCGCGTGTGGAGGGCTTCGGTCTCGAGAACACCGGTGTCGCGTTGACCGATCGCGGCGCCATCGCGATCGACGACTACATGCGCACCAACGTCCCGCACATCTTCGCCATCGGTGACGTCACCGCCAAGCTGCAGCTCGCGCACGTCGCAGAAGCTCAGGCTGTCGTCGCTGCCGAGACCATCGGCGGCGCGGAGACGCAGACACTCGGTGACTACCGGATGATGCCGCGTGCGACGTTCTGCCAGCCGCAGGTCGCCTCGTTCGGTTTGACCGAGGAGCAGGCCAAGGCCGAGGGCTACGACGTCAAGGTCGCGAACTTCCCGTTCGCTGCCAACGGCAAGGCACACGGTCTCGGTGACCCGACCGGTTTCGTCAAGCTGATCGCCGACAAGAAGTACGGCGAACTGCTCGGCGGTCACCTCATCGGACCGGACGTTTCGGAACTGCTGCCTGAGCTGACCTTGGCTCAGAAGTGGGACCTCACGGTCAACGAGTTGGCACGCAACGTCCACACCCACCCCACACTCAGTGAGGCACTGCAGGAAGCGATCCACGGCCTCGCCGGCCACATGATCAACTTCTGACGGCAGGGCCTTCGGCCCCGTGCGCCTTTTCGGTAGTTCGCACTACCGGAAAGGCACACGGGGTTTTTCGTCTTTTGTGTCGAGTTGTGTTGCGAAACCGCCATCTGAGGCCTTCGAGTCGGGGTGTAGGCGCGCAACGCATTAGCGTCCCGAGTCGACCATCCGGCTTTCGAAGGACCACTCATGAAAACTCGTTCCGTACTGCTCGCGGCTTGCGTCGCGCTGACGCTCTCCGCCTGTGGAACCTCAGGTGACTCCGGATCGGACACCGAAGCTTCGGGTGCCGCCGAGGCGGGGGCGTTCCCCGTGACCGTCGACCACGCCTACGGTTCGACGACGATCGACGCGGAGCCTATGCGCATCGTGACCATCGGATGGAGTGGCCAGGATGCGGTGATCGCGCTGAACAAGGTTCCGGTCGCCATGGAGAGCTTCTCCGGCGACGGCATCGAGAACAACATCCTGCCCTGGGACGCTTCGCGTCTGAACGGTGCCAAGCCCGTTCTCATGACGACCAATCCCGATATCCCGTTCGAGCAGATCCTCGGGCTCGATCCCGACGTGATCCTCGCCGTCTACTCCGGCATCGACGAGGGCGAGTACAAGCGTCTCAGTGACATCGCGCCGACCGTCGCGTTCCCCGACCAGCCGTGGGATACGGCGTGGGACAAGCAGATGAGCATGATCGGTGCAGCGCTCGGACAGCCGGAGCAGGCTCAGACGCTGATCGACGAGACCGGGGCGTACTTCGAGAAGCAGGCCGCTGATCACCCACAGTTCCAGGGCAAAACCGCAACGTATGCAATGCGCACCGACGAGGGCCTGATCGTCTTCTGCGGCACCGACCCGCGGATCCGTCTTCTCGGCCAGCTCGGGGTGAAGACCTCGCCCGGTGTCGACGCAGTGTGCACTTCCGGCGACAGTTCGGTGTCCGTGGGCATGGAATCCATCGACACACTCGACGCCGACGTCTTCATTCTCGTCGACGCCGACGGCACCAACCTGGACAAGCTGATGTCCTTCGGTCCGTTCGCGAACATGACCTCGGTGTCGAACGGCCGTCTGGTTCGTCTGGTCGGAATGGACTACGCGATGGCTACGTCCGCTCCGACGGTGCTGAGCGTTCCCTACGCATTCGACGAGTTCATCGCTCAGCTTTCGGACAAGTTGAGCTGATTCCGAGCGTCGTACGACGCTTGTGACGCAACGATTTTCGGCACCTGCGACTCGAGTAGTTCGATCAGGGCCGTGATCTTTGCGGCGACGTCGGCGCCGAGTTCGGTCAGGCTGTATTCCACTTTGGGCGGGATGGTTTCGAGTACCTCACGGTGCACGAGGCCATCCCGCTCGAGTGCTTGCAGGGTCTGCGAGAGCATGCGCTCGCTGACTCCGTCGACGCGTCGGCGCAGGGCACTGAACCGGTACGGGCCCTCGTTCAATGCCGCCAGCGCGAGTGCGCCCCAGCGTCCGGTTGCATTCTGCAATGCCGCCCGAGAGTTGCACCCGCGAGCGAAGACGTCAGCCTCGAGCGTCGGGTCCACGACGTCGGCATTCGGATCAGGGGTCTGGGCAGCACGTGAAGGTGAGTCGGTGCTGGTCATGAACCCAGGCTACTACTGCACGATCCCATGGCGCTAACTCGACGTGTTGCACTTACGAAAAATAAGTGCATGATGGTTGCAGAACGCATTTACGCTTCAACCTGGATCGGGAGTTCGCATGAGCATTGCAGTCACCGGCGCAACCGGAAACCTCGGACAACTGGTAGTCGAGTCGTTGATCGAGCGGGGAACCGCCGCGTCCGACATCGTCGCAGTCGTCCGCAATCCACAGAAGGCGGAAAGCCTCGCCGCCCGCGGAGTAGTTGTACGTCAAGCGGACTATGCGGCTGCCTCGGCGTTGGAAACCGCATTGGCGGGCGTCGAAAAGCTGGTGCTGATCTCGGGAAGTGAAGTGGGGTCACGGCTCGCGCAACACACCAACATCATCGACGCGGCGAAGGCTGCCGGCGTCGGATTCATCGCCTACACGAGCATCTTGAATGCTCAGGACACGCCGATGAAGCTTGCTGCCGAGCACAAGGCGACCGAGGACGTGCTCACTCGGAGCGGTATTCCGTTCGCGCTGTTGCGCAACGGTTGGTACTGGGAGAACTTCACCAACGACCTGGCCGGTGTGATCGAACGCGGCGCACTGGTCGGTGCGGGAGCGGAAGGCAAGATCGCGGCTGCGGCGCGTGCGGATTACGCCGACGCCGCAGCAGTAGTCGCGACCACCGATGGTCACGAAGGTGCAGTGTACGAGTTGGGCGGTGACGAGAGGCTCACCTACGCCGAATTGGCCGAGAAGATCGGCGAGTTTGCCGGCAAGCCTGTCGCGTACCAGTTCGTGAGCGAGGACGCATACAAGGGGATTCTCGAGAGCGTCGGCCTGCCTGCCCCGGTCGCAGAGATTCTCGCGGATTCCGATGCTGCAATTGCCAAGGGGGCGTTGGACACCGAGTCTGGTGACCTGCAGAAGTTGATCGGCCGCAGCAGCGCTCCGGTGGCTGAGGTGTTGAAGAAGGCCTGACCTGCTGTGCGCCTTTATTAACCGCGGGCGGTTAATAAAATGATCGCCAACAGGATTGCCGCCCAACCGAATGCGGCCGAGTATCCGGATACCTCGGCGCCGAAGAAGTAGTCCGTCATCGAGGCGACGAAGTCCTGCACCGGCTGGGGGAGTAGCGCCAATTGGTCCCCGGTCGGGATGGTCGCATTCGACATGTCGACGGGAATGCCTTCCGGCGGGATCGGCGCCGCGTTGTCGGCGGTGAAGGCCGACTTGGCCGAAGCGTAGATCGTGGTGAACAGTGCGGTTCCGAGTGCGCCGCCTATCTGCAGGGTGGCGTTGACCAGGGCACTGGCAGCGCCGGCGTCGTGGTCGGGAACACCGATCAGCGCGAGGTTCTGCATCGGCACCATCAGCAGGCCCAGTCCGAAGCCGAAGATCGCGAGGCCGGGGAACACGTGCGTCCAGTAGGAGCTGTGTACCTCGATCTGGGTCAGCATGAGCAGTCCTACTGCGGCCACCAGCGGGCCGGCGACCATGAGCGGCTTGGGGCCGATCTTGGTGGACAACTGCGCTGCGATGGTCGATGCCAAGACGATGAAGAATGCCATCGGCAGCGATCCGACGCCGGCCATGACCGGGCTGAATCCGAGCACGATCTGCAGGTAGAACGTCAGGTACAACGTGCCGCCGAGCAGGGCGGCGCCCACCAGCATGGAGCCGATCAGAGCAGCGCCGCGATCACGATGCCACGGAACGCTCAGCGGTAGAAGCGGATTCTTGCTGCGGCTCTCGACGACCACGAAGATGGCGAGGAAGACCAGGCCCAGTGCGATGAACAGCAAAGTGTCTGCCTGACCCCAGCCGTGCTCGGCGCGTGTGAATCCGTAGACCAGTGAGCCGAGCCCCAGGGCGATGAGGACAGCGCCGGGAAGGTCGTAGCTCGTGTCGCCGTGCGCTTTGGTTTCCTTGACGATCGGGACGGCTGCAGCGATGGCGATCAGCGCGATCGGGATGTTGACGAGCAGGCACCAGCGCCAGTCGACGTACTGCGTCAGCACTCCACCGAGGAGCAGGCCGATGGCAGCGCCACCGCCGGAGATCGCGCCGTAGACGGCAAAAGCCTTGGCGCGCTCCTTCTCTCCGATGAAGGTGGTGGTGAGCATCGACAGCGCAGCGGGCGCGAGTAATGCTGCGAAGACGCCCTGGCCGGCGCGGGCGATGAACAGTTCGATACCGCTCTGCGCGATGCCGCCGATGCCGGAGGCAACCGCGAAGCCCGCCATGCCGACGATGAAGGATCGCTTTCGGCCCCAGTAGTCTGCGATACGTCCGCCGAGGAGCAGCAGCGCACCGAACGCCAAGGCATACGACGTGACCACCCACGCGCGGTCAAGGTCGCTGATGCCCAGTTCCTCCTGGGCTGCCGGTAGGGCGATGGAGACGATGGTGCCGTCGAGCACCACCATGAGTTGAGCGAACGCGACGATGCAGAGCACCAGCCAGCGACGTTGATGATTCGGATTCTCGGAGACAGCCGGGATCGGTGGCAGAGTGCCGCCGTCGACGTGGGACGTGGTGGTCATTGGAAAAAGGTATTCCAGCCTTCTCGGGTGAGTCAAACGAAATAGTTCGTTCGGTTACCATCATCACTATGGCTCCCACTGACGTGACCGCGACGAAACAGCGAATCCTCGACGCTGCGCAAGAAGAATTCGGCACCTACGGGCTTGCCGGTGCGCGCATCGATCGGATTGCGAAGAACGGAAACGCCAGTAAGGAGCGCCTCTACGCCTATTTCGGTGACAAGGTCGCGTTGTTCCACGCGGTGCTCGACGTCGACTTCGAGCAGGCGATGGAGTCCGTCGAGTTCACCGGTGAAGACATGCCCGCGCATGCCGTCGAACTGTTCGACGCAATGCTCGCCAAACCACAGATTCAACGGATGATGATCTGGGGTCAATTGCAGGGTGAGGCACCACGGATGAAGAAGCTGGCCGAGGAACATTCCAGCTGGGTTCCGCGAATGGCCACGATCCGCAAGGCTCAAGAAGACGGCCTCATCTCGAAGCACTGGGACCCCCAGGACCTGATCACGATGCTGTTCGGCCTCGTGTTCGGTTGGGTAGTGGCCCCCGGTGTGGCCGACAACCAGAACGTCGACGCCGACGAGATCGCGCGCCGCCGTGAAGTGGTGCGCGAGGCCGTCACTCGAATCTGCAAGCCCTGACTGTCAGCGAGAGAGGTACGCGGCCCAACCGCCGTAGCCGGTGATGTCAGCTGCGCCGTTTACGGCGTCATGAGTGCAGCTGAAACCGACTGTCGTTCTGCCGTCCGATAACTCGACGCTGGTGAGCGCCATCGGCGCGGGCAAGGCGGCGAGGAACGTTCCCAGGCCAGCCGGTGAGATCCGGAAGATCTCGCCGACGACCGGTGCGCCGAGTCCAGGGCCACGGCGTACCAGGCCGGGCTTCGGGGGCGTCGTGTCGAGAGCGAAGAGCCGGTAGGCATCCGAGGTCGTGACGGTTTCGACGTACCGCGCGCCGAGGTCGACCAACTGTGTGTTGAGGGGTTGCCCGCGCAGGTGAGCGCCGAATACTGCGAGGTCGATTCCGGTATTGACGAGGGTGGGTGAAGGCACATCACCGAGTCGTGCGGCGAGGTCGATGGCGATCTGGTCGTCGAAAGCGGGTACGACGAACATGACGCCGAACGGGTGATCTTCGGCAGTGCAGTGTCCGGGCGCCGCGACGGCCGCCATGTCGAGCAGGTTGCAGAAGTTGGTGAAAGTTCCCATCCGGCGGTTGATTCCGAACGCATCCTCGGTCACGGTGGCGATCGTCGGATGTTCGGTGGTGGTGGGAAGCAGCAGGGCGTCGAACCCGGCGAGGAGTGCCCGGGCGGCTGCCTCGGCGCGGGTGAGAGCGTCGAGATCGTCGACTAGCTGGTATCCGGTGGGGTGCTTCGCGCCGAGCACGATGTCGGACACCGCGGGATCTGCTCCGGCAGGGCGGGTTTCGAGGAACTCGCCGGCAGCGGCGTACCGCTGCGCCACCACGGCGCCGTCGTAGAGCAATCGGGCCGCGTCGAGCAGCCCGGAGATGTCGACGGTCTCGGTCTCGGCGCCGCCGGCTACCAGAGCTGTCACAGTGTCCTGAAATGCTGCCAGATACGACGGGCTAAGTTGAGCGAGATCCTCGATTCGGGGGACCGCGACGCGGGGATTCGGCGCCGCCGCGAGACGAACGTCGGAAGGCCAGACGCGGCTGCGGGGATCTCGAGGTTCGTGGCCGACCATGATTGCCGCTGCCGCGGTTGCCGATTCGAGGTCGCCGGCGAACACCGTCAGAGCGTCGTAGTCGATGCAGGCGGGCACTACTCCGTGGACGGGAATGACGCCGAGCGAAAGCTTCAGTCCGTAGATCCCGTGAAATGCCGCCGGTACCCGGCCGGAACCGGCGGTGTCGGTGCCGATTCCGATGTCTGCAATCCCCAGCGCGACAGCGACGGCGGATCCGGAGCTACTACCGCCCGAGATCAACTCTTCGTTCCAGGCGCAGCGAACGGCTCCGTACGGACTACGCGTTCCGACCAGCCCGGTGGCGAACTGGTCCAGGTTGGTCTTCCCCAGAACAACAGCTCCGTGCTCGATCAACCGTGCAACGGCACTGGCAGTTTCATCCGGCGCATACGCGAATTCGGGGCACGCCGCTGTGGTCGGCAGACCGGCGACGTCGACGTTGTCCTTGACGGCGACCAGACGCCCAGCCAGGGGAAGATGCTCGCCCGCGGCGATTCTGGCTTCGGCCGAGGCGGCATCGGCAAGCACATCTTCCTTGCGGCGCAACGTGATCCAGACTTCGGGGCGATCTACTTCCTCGATCCGCTGGAATGCCTGCTCGACCCGGGCTGTCGGGGTGAAAACTTCTGCTGCGATGGTCATGGTGTGTACTGCTCCGATCAGTCCGTGATGGTGGCGAGTGAGAGCGCGGTGATCGCGCGGGTCACCCGGTCGAGGACGACGTCGAGAGACTCGCCGATGTGCTGGTGCAAAAGCGTGCGGGCCTCGGGCAGATTGCCGGCACGTAGTTCGTCGAGGATTCGAATGTGCTCCGCGATCGAGGTGTCGATGCGGCCGTTGACCATGAAGTCGTACATCCGAACGTGCCGGATACGGGAATTCACCGACAGCAGCGACGCGACCAGTTCATTGTTTCCCGACGCCCTCAGTACGGCGACGTGGAATTCCTCGTCCAGTTCGACGAACCCCGGTTCCTGAGCGGGCGGATCGAGAGCCAGGGCACGCCACCGCACCAATTCGTCGTCGAGGATTGTTCGGTCGTGCCGGATCGTCGGATCTGCGATCGCCCGGGTAATTCCTTGTAGTTCCAGAGTGATTCGGAGTTCGTACAGATCTCGGATCCGCGGGATGCTCGGGCGCACGGCGGAGAACCCGTATTCTTCCCGGCGCAGGAGTCCATCGGCGCACAGCATCGTCAACGCTTCCCGTACTGGTGTGCGAGAAATGCCGAAACGCGTGGAGAGTTTCGGTTCCGTCAGGCGCTGATCGAACCCGATAGTCCCGTTGACCAGTTCGGTGCGTAGTTCCCGGTAGACCACCTCACGCAGTGGCTCCGGCGCCGTATTCATCCCTGTCGACATACCTGTATACGCTATTGATCAGGTGTTTCGTCCAGATGTCTTCGGGTAAGAGCTGAGTTACGGCCGCCGCGGAACTTCAGGAGAAGTCGCGCTGAACCCGCAAGGTTCCGATCGTGGTGGCCAGGCCGTCGTACTGAGTGACCAGCAAGGTGAATTCGATCAACCGACGATCGTCGAGATGCTGCGAGAGCGTTCCCCACGTGTTGTCGGTGATATCCTTGGTGGTGACCAACTCGTCGACCGCAGTCAAGATCGCACGGTGACGCGGACTCAACTCGGAAGCGCCAGGGCCCTCGATGATTCGGGCCAGTTCTTCTGCGTCGATTCCGGCTTTGCGGCCGAGCCTGATGTGGTGATCCATCTCGTAACCGCAGTCCCGCAGGTGCGCGACCCGCAGGATGATCAGTTCGGTGTCGTGGCGAGAGATCTTGCCGCCGGGCATGAGTGAGCCGGAGTAGTGCAGCCAACCGCGGAAGAGTCCACCCGTGCGCCCCAAGGTGCTGAACAGATGCGCATCGGGTGCTCCGGCAGCCTTCGACAGGACACGCCAGATTCCCCAGTTGATCGGACCGAGATCTTTGAATCGGCCGGGCGGGATGCGGGGGTTCATGCGACTCCACGGATGTGAGAGGGACGGAGGTCGATAGCTCGTTGCGCGATGTGGCGAACCGCAGCGCTGCGGCGGGGCGCGTGTACGCGTGACTTCCGGCCGACGATACCGCGCTCGAACGCGTCGACGGCGTCAGCGACGGTCGTGGTGCCGGCGCTGGCGAGGGTTCCGCGAGCGCCGTCGAAAGAGAGTGCGGTGGTATCGGTGTCGATGTCTCCGATATACGCGACGCCCACCTTGGTACCAAGGTGTTTCATTTCCAGGCGCAACGCGTCGCCCAACGCTTCGACACCGGCGCGCGAAGCACCGAACGGTCCGCGGAACGGGTGCTTCGCCGCGCCGTGGGCCGAGGCGACCACCAGGGCGTAACCATCTTCGTGACTGATGTGGGGACCCGCTGCGCGCAGGGTGTAGTACGTGCCCATGAGGTTGACTTCGACTGCGCGACGCATGTCTTCGACGTCTCCGTCGAGGATCGACGAGTTCGCCTCGACGCCGGCATTGGCCACGACGACGTCGATGCCTCCCAACTTCTCAGCGATGTAGTCGACGCCGCGAGATACCTGCTCGGGGTCGGCGACATCGCACAACTGCCAGGGTGCGCGGCCGCAGGAAGTGGCGACTTGCTCGAGAAGTTCCGGCTCGAGGCCGAGCAGTCCCACGGACGCACCACGGTGGTACAGGCGTCTGGCCAGCGAAGAACCGATATTGCGGGCAGCGCCGGTGATCAGGATGCGCCGACCCGTCAGATCGTCGCCACTGCTCTTGGCCGATTCGGCCTTGCCCGCCTCGCTCTTGCCCATGTGCTGTGTCCCTACGCAGTTACCTTCTGGTCCTCCGACGCTAACACCGCCGGGTAGCTGCGACTGCAAGTACCGCCAACTCCGTCCGAACGGGTGTTCAGACCGATGCGGCTTCGAGACGCGGATGTGGCGTGGAAGCCTGGGGCGACCGCAATCGACGGAATCGGACCACGGCAACGACGGCGGCAACAGCGGCGAGGATCACCAACGGCAGTGACGGGCCCATCGTGGGTTCGATGACAACCAGTAGCACCGGCAGTCCGAATCCGAGATAGGTGCCGACGTAGAAGATCCCGGTCAAAGCGCCCCGCGAGGCCGGGGGAGCCAGCGACTCGAGGTCGAGCAGTCCCTCACGCAGACACAGTCCGTAGGCCGTACCGAGGACGAGCGCGCAGACGATGAACAACCCGAGCGCGGGGTGCGCGCCGCCGACTGCGACCAGGCAGTATCCGAGTGCCGCCAGTGCGGCGCCTGTCGTGCCGGCCTGAGGACCCCAATTGCGATGGCGCGCAGCGGTTTGAACCAGGATTCCAGCACCCAGAGTCAGCGCCGCCGCGAAACCCGGAAGGAGAGGACCTGAGTAGCGGTCCCCGAGCCTGGCCGTCATGGTCACGAAAGACACTGTTGCGCTGGCGAACACCCATGGCGCCAACGGAAGTGCCCAGAGCAGTGCGGCCTTCACACCGGTTCCCGACCGCTCTGCGCGGTCGGGAATCTGTGTGAACATCGCAGCTTTGGTGGGAGCAGGAGTACGACTCCACACAGCTGCCGCGGCAACCGAACCCACCGACAAGACGGTCGAGACGACAAAGGGCGTAGCGAGTGGGAAGGCGGCAAATTGTGCCAACAGACCCGAAAACAGTGGTCCCAGTGCAAAACCCGAGGTGAGTACGACGCCCGCCATCACGGTTCCGGACTTGCCGCGAAGGTCGGCCGCCCACGCGGTACCCGCGCCGATTGCCAGACCGGCACCGATACCGACTACGAGGCGCCCGACCATGAGCCCGGGCGCGTCGTGCCAGAGAAGAAGAATCAAGGTTCCGAGCGAGGCTATGAGTGCTCCGGGAAGGACGACTACAGCTCGGCCGACGCGGTCCGACACTGCTCCACCGGTCAACAGGCCGGGTAGGAGTCCGAGCGCATAGATACCGAAAACACCGTCGAGCACGGTATGCGAAAGGCCCTCGTCCACCCGGAGAACCGGGATGAGCGAAGCAAAGTGGTTGGCGGCCCAACCCGTCGAAAGTAGTACGGCCAGTACCGAGATGAACCCGCGACGGGATGGATCGCCCATACCGGCAGCTTAGGCGGGCACCAGATCGCTCACGTCGGCGAGGAGTTCAAACGTGCGCAACCATGCCTCGCGGTTGGTGCCGGTCGACACCGTGATCAGCTCGTCGGCCTGCGCATGCTCGGTGAACTCGTCGAGGTACGCACGCACCTCGGCGGGCGTGCCGATGGCGCTGTACTTGGTCATTTGCAGAACCTGCTGACCGGCGGGGGAGTCGAGCAGCATGTCCGCTTCGTCGTCCGTGAATTTGCGTCCACGCCCGAGAAGAAGACTGACGCGCGAACGCTTGGCCGCGAGGAAGTCCTGCTGAGCCTGCTCATGGGTGTCGGCGGCGATGACGTTGACGCCGGCGATGACGTACGGCTCCGCCAACTGCTCCGACGGCTTGAACTCGCGTCGGTAGATTGCGACGGCGTCGCGCAGGGCGTTGGGGGCGAAGTGCGAGGCAAATGCATACGGCAGGCCGAGCATCGCGGCGAGCTTGGCGCCGAACAGTGACGATCCGAGAATGTAGAGCGGAACGTGAGTGCCCTTACCGGGAACGGCATTGATTCCGGGGACGCGCGAGGTGTCGCCGAGGTAGCCCTGAAGCTCGAGTACGTCCTGCGGGAAGCTGTCCGAAGAACTCGGGTCGCGTCGCAAAGCCTGCATCGTCTTCTGATCACTACCGGGCGCGCGGCCGAGACCGAGATCGATTCGACCGGGGTGCAAAGTCTCGAGGGTGCCGAACTGCTCGGCGATCGTCAGCGGTGCGTGGTTGGGCAGCATGATTCCACCGGCGCCGAGGCGGATTTTGCTGGTGTTCGCGGCGACGTGGCTGATCAGAACGCTGGTTGCCGAAGACGCGATGGAACCCATGTTGTGGTGCTCGGCGTACCAGATTCGCTTGTAGCCCCACTCTTCGGCACGCTGCGCCAAGGTCACGCTGGCGTCGAAGCTGTCTTTGGCGGTTTCGTCGTCCCCGATGTGGGCGAGGTCGAGGATGGAAAGTGGTACGGCCATGGAGGTGGAGCCTTTCTCAGCGAATAGAACGCAAGCGTCGTTGGAAGGTGCAACCATCTGGCCGGCTTTCCTATTTCCCCCTGGTCAACGCCCACAGATGGCGGCGAGGAGGAGAAGGCGTCAAGTCTTTGTCTCAATTTCGGTCATTTCGGATATTTCGGGTGAAAGTGGGGGCTAGATTTCCCGAATCGGAGGTTCTTTCGCATTCCAAGTGAATCGAGACCAGCATGGCCACTGATCGGAAGGCTGTAAACAAGCGCAAAGTACGTGCATTACTAGCCGGAGGACTTGTCCTCGGTATCGGCGCCGCTGTCACCTTGGCAGCGTGGACAGACAATGTTTTCGGCGACGCGCAGTTCAAGACGGGAAGTTGGAATCTCCAGGGCAGTTTCGATGGACTGACGACCTGGGGTGAGTATCAAGTCGACGCTTCCGCCGGCCACTTCCAATTCAGCACGGGATTCAACACACTCGCACCCGGAACGACGGTATATGCGCCGGTAGCGCTACGGATCGGTCCCACGGCCAGCACTTTCGGCGCGACGGTACAACTACTCGGTGCGACGGGCGGTGATGCCGATCTCAAACCCGCCCTGCGGTACTCGGTGTATCGAGGTGTCTCCTCCACGGCCTGCACGGCGGCGGGAATTGGAGCAGGCACAGCATGGGTGGGCACGACAGCTAGTCCGGTGGCCTTGACGGCAGGTTCGGGTTCGGATGTCGCCTTGCTAGGCACGGGTGTGCCGGTCGAACTGTGCTTCGCGGTCACGCTGCCCGCCGGAGTCGACCCCTCGATCGTGTCGGGCAAGGACACCGGACGCTTGCTCTGGCAGTTCACCGGCCAGTCCACCCCCTGACGCCTGCGTGGTCACACGGCGAATGCGTCAGGTGTACGCACTGGCGGCCTCGGGACTCGTCCTGGGTATCGGTGCAACCACCGTGGCTGCCAGTTGGGTGGACAGCACGATGGGCGATGCATCGTTTCGCACCGGAACCTTCGGAATCGAGTCGAACGTCGGCGGTGGATGGTCGTCGCATGCATCCAGTGCCCCTGGCATTTTCACGTACACACCCTCGGCGCTCCTGATTCGCCCCGGTGCGTTCTCGTACGGCCCGATATCTCTTCGAACAGTGCCGGTCTCGCCGGCAGCATCCGTCACTCTGCAGGCGGCCACGGTTGCCGGCGACTCCACTCTGGCGTCGGCGCTTCGGTATCGGGTGGTCAAGTCGACGACCTGTGATGCGTCAGCCTTCTCCACGGGAACACCACAATTCGTGGTGGGAAGTGCGACGGTGTTTCCGTCGCTCTCAACTGGTTCCGCAGTCGGGGCCATCGCGCTACCCGCCGGTGGAGCGTCCCCGGGCGCCGCGGTGGCGCTGTGCTTCGAGATTTCGCTGCCCGGAACCTCGGCTAATTGGAGTAACTCGGCGTTGATCGGTAAAACGGCAACTCCCACTTGGCAGTTCAGTGCAACACCCTGAAGGAGCTGCAATGCCAACACATGCCCGGGCAACACATGCCCGGACGAAGAAGCGTTCGGTCCCCACGATCATCGGGGACTGCATCCTTCAGGTTCTCGCTGCCGGTGGGGTTGTTTGTATCGCTTTGGTGATCTGTGCCGTCGCCTTCGACATCACACTGATCATGTTCAAGACCGGATCGATGTCGCCGACCATTCCGACCGGATCTCTGGCAGTTGTGCGGGAAGTACCGGCAGATTCCGTCGAGGTGGGCGACGTCGTCACCGTCGATCGGGGAGTGTCCGAACTGCCGGTGACCCACCGGGTCGTCTCCGCTCGTACCCAGGACAACGGCATCACGATTCTCGATCTCAAGGGTGATGCCAACGCTTCGGCTGATCCCGCGGTATACGAGGTCACCACGGTCCGAAAGGTGCTCTGGCACGTTCCGGGATTGGCGCGGGTGATCGTCTACTTCTCGAATCCTCTTGTTCTGGGGGCGATCACGCTGACCATGGCCGCTTTGGTGGTTGCGGTATTCTGGCCGCGCAATACCGATGACGACGATGATGCCGAATTGGCCGAACCGAAAACCGAACCCATTCAGGTTCTTCTACCGCCGGACGGCGGGAGGCAATGAAGCGTCGCCACCTGTTCTCAGTCATCGTATTGGCAGTTGCGGTTGTTCTGGGCTCCGGTTTCTCGTCTCACCCACTGTTCGGAGAGACCGAAGCGGCGTGGACAGACTCCGAATACGTGACCGGTCCGATTTCCACCGGTTCATGGACGACGAGTGGGTACGGCAGAGGCGCCGGCGGGCTCGGGTTGTCCAGTGGCGGAATCGTGATAGATCTTTTCGGCAGTTCGATGTTCGAAGGTGTCTCACAACAGAACACGATTGGAAAGGACCTGGACACAACCAATCTTGTGGTTGCAAAGCTGCTGGGCGTCAACTCGTTGTCCCGGACCGGATCGATCTCGTCGTGCGCTGCCTACTCGGTCGGGCAGCCTGCGAGCGGCCGCTGCCAGTCGGCAATTGTTTCGGATACCGATGCGACGTCGACACTCACCTCGATGACCGTGACAGTGAACTTGCTGTCTCTACTGGGGATTGATCTGGTAAGTGCGCCGATAGTCACTGTGGCATCGCCGATTACGGCAGGGGCTGCGTGCGATACCTCGAACAGGGCATCGGTATCGGCGAGTAGCCCCACGAATCAGGTGACGGTGGGATCTCGCGTCCTCACGATTCCACAGCCTGCCGAGAACGGATCGGTGACGGTGACAGGGGCGGACGCCACTGTGAACGCCGCTGGCTTGGCGACGATTCAATACACGAACATCAAGCTCGTGAGCACGCGAACGTCCACGGCAACAACGGCGCAATCGACGCTGAGCGTGAGTCTTTCGATGGCAGCTTTTGCGATTCTGGGGGCGCAGATACTGGGCACCACAAACGTGACGTTCAATCTTGTAACGGCTCAATGCGGAATTGGCACCGCGACATACCCGGTCACGCCGCTGAGCCTCGCAACCGGATTTGCTGCGCGTGCGGTCAGCCCGACGCCTACTTCGGTGAGCGAACCCCCGTCATCGACGACTTCTTCGACCACGGCAGCTGAGACCACAGCAGCTGAGACCACAGCAGCTGAGAACACTGCAGGGATGACGACCACCGCGTCTGTGCCGACATCGACAGCAACCCCGACATCGACAGCAACCCCGACATCGACAGCAACGCCGACAACGACGGCTACACCAACCACGAGTACACCGGCTCCGGCGGACCCAATCGGGACAGTAATCCAGGGGCCCGTCGGTTCGAGTATCTCCGCCTTCACCACGGATGACGGACTCACCTGCGACGTTGCGCCTGATGCGGACTACACGAGCGAAGTTTCAGTCGAATGCTCGGACGGCACAACGGGTACGGTCCCCGGTTCTGAACTCGGCCCGAAGCCAACCGTACCGGGGGAGTACCTCAGGATCCCCCTGACGAGAGACCACGTCACCGAAGTCGTCACCCTGAAGTCAGCGACACGAAGCTGATCAGTTACGCACGGCATTGGCCATGGCGGCGAACGAGAGGGCCTGACGAGCACGGTCGAGGACAACCGCACGAGAGATGTCGATGTGCGATACCAGCGCCTCGTGGGCTTGCGGAATCTTGCCGTCCAGCACCAGTTCGACGACGGAGATGTGTTCCTCCACGGTGGCCTTCATACGGTCGGGAGTCAGGTAGTCGAACATCCGCACGGGGCGCAGCTTCGAGTTGACGGCCTGCAAGGCGTCGACCAACGCGTGGTTTCCGGACGAGGCGAGGAGCGCGATGTGGAACTCCTCGTCGAGCGTCACGAAACCGGCGTCCGGTACCGGCATCTGTTTGAGAAATGCGTACCACTTGTCGAGCTCGGAACCGAGCGCGTCTCGATCATGAGCGGGGGCCTCACCGTCGAGTACCCGACGAAGCCCGTGCACCTCGAGGAGTATGCGCAGCTCGTAGAGGCCACCCAACTCGTCGAGGTGCGGTCGGTACGGAAAGAGTCCGTGTTCGTCGCGCTCGACCAGCCCGTCGGATTCCAACTTTGCGAGCGCTTCGCGCACCGGTGTTCGCGAGACACCGTAGAGATGGGCCAGGCGTTCCTCGCCCAGTCGTTCCGAGGGCGCGATCTGACCGGACATCAGATCGTTTCGGATCGACCGGTAAACCTGTTCGCGCAGCGGCGGCCGCACACTCATGTCAGATTGCCATCGCTCGACGAACCGCCTCGGTGGACGTGGTGCCGCCCTCACCGGTCGAGGTCACGTGTCCGGCCGCGAGAATGCTGTAATGCTGAGCAGATTGGAGCGCGAAACCGATGTGCTGCTCGACGAGGAGGACACCGAGATCGCCGCGCTCGGTGAGTTCCATGACGGTTCTTTCGATTTCGGCGACCACGTTGGGCTGAATGCCCTCGGTTGGTTCGTCGAGGATGAGGATCTTGGGCTCGGTGATCAAAGCGCGGGCGATGGCAAGTTGTTGGCGCTGCCCGCCGGAGAGAAGTCCCGCGCGACGGTCGAGGAGTGTGGTGAGCGCGGGAAACAGATCCAATGCCTCTGCGATGAGTGCCTTTCCGCGTTTGCGCCCGTCGGCGACCACCCGAAGATTCTCGGCAGTTGTCAGTTGTCCGAACGACTGCTGACCCTGCGGTACGTAGGCAAGTCCGCGAGCGACGCGGGCGCTCGGCCGTAGTCCGGTGATGTCCTCACCGTTCAGAAGTACCTTTCCCCGCGTAGGTTTGATCAGACCGACGGCGGCGCGCAGCAAGGTGGTTTTACCCGCACCGTTGTGACCCATGACTGCCGCAACCCCGTCACTGGGAACCAGTAAGGATACGCCGTGGATTACTTCGGTGCGTCCGTAGCCGGCGCGGATGTCGACGAGCTCGAGCATGATTCAGTCCTCCGGGGTCGGTTCGGTGTCGGCGCCGAGATCGGTTCCGGCAGCGGCTGTGCCGAGATAGACCTCTTGCACCTTGGGGTCGGCTTGAACCTCCGCCACAGTTCCTTCGGCGAGTACTTTCCCAGCGGCGAGCACTGTGACGGACGTGGCGAACGATCGCATGAAGTCCATGTCGTGCTCGACCACGACGACGGTTCGTGCACCGCCGATGCGACGCAGAAGGTTTCCGGTCTCCTCGCGCTCCTCCAGGCTCATCCCAGCGACGGGCTCGTCGAGTAGTAGCACGGAACAGTTCTGCACCAACAACATTCCGATTTCGAGCCACTGTTTCTGCCCGTGCGCCAGAATGCCCGCGGGAGTGTCTCTGAGGTGCTCCAAGCCGGTTGTCTCCAGAGCCTCCTCGATCTCGGGGAGCACACCTTTGCGCCTTCGGAGCAGGTTCCACGCCGAGCGACCGGCTCCCGCCGCGATGTCGAGATTCTGCAGCACCGAGAGTTCTTCGAAGACGCTTGCCGTCTGGAAGGTTCGCCCGACGCCGAGGCGGGCGATCTTGTGAACCTTCTTGCCGAGCAGTTGCTCGCCGGACTTCGTGATCGAACCCGTCGCGGGAACGAGTCCGGTGATGGCGTCGACCAGCGTTGTCTTTCCAGCCCCGTTCGGGCCGATGAGAAACCTGAGGTCGCCCTGCATGAGGGTCAAGTCGACGCCGTCGACGGCCTTGAAACCGTCGAAGCTGACCGAAAGGTTCCGTACTTCGAGGTACTCGGACGACATTCCGGCGTTGCCGCCCAGTGCCGGTGTGGGTTCGCTGGTGGCGGTTGTGTTGGTCATGACGACACCTCCACTGGTTCGGGTTGGGAGACCTTGACCGGCGGGTCGGCCGGGGTCTCACGCTTCTTGCGGTGGCGCATCAGGGCGAACAATCCGGCCACACCTGCCGGGAAGAACCCGACCACGACGATGAACATCAACCCTTGTGCGTAGATCCATCCCGAAGGGAGTTTCTCCGAGAATGTCGACTGCGCCCAAGCGACGCCGATCGCACCGAGTACCGGACCCAGAAGCGTTGCGCGGCCACCGATCGCGACCCCGATGAGGAAGGCGATTGACGGAACGATTCCGACGTCGGCGGGGGAGATGATGCCCACGATCGGAACGAAAAGCGCACCGGCGATACCGGCGAGGAACGCCGCGGTCACGTAGGCGACCAGTTTGATGTTCGCCGGATCGTATCCGAGGAAACGTACGCGCTCCTCTTGATCGCGGACGGCGACGAGGAGTTCGCCGTATCGGGAGTTCATCAGCTGGCGAATCAGAGCGACCGATGCGAGAAGAACTCCGGCGGCGATGAAGAACAACATCTGCTTGTTCGCCGGATCGTTGAGGTTGAAACCGAAGAACGTGCGAAAGCGGTTGAGGCCGTTGCTGCCACCGATCGACTGCTGGCCGATCAAGAGGATCGCGAAAGCCGCGGCGAGTGCTTGCGAGAGGATCGCGAAGTATGCGCCCTTGACTCTCCGCTTGAACACACCGAGTCCGAGGAGAAAGGCAACAGCGCCAGGCAGGAAAAGGATGGCGAAGATCGCCACGAATGGCGAGGCGAACGGTTGCCAGTATCCCGGAAGTTCTGTTTTGCCGGCGATGGACATGAAGTCCGGGACCGCGTCGCCCTTGAGTTCGGCATCGGCGATCTTGAGGTGCATCGCCATCACGTACGCGCCGATTCCGAAGAAGACGCCCTGGCCGAGCGTGAGCATTCCGCCTCTGCCCCAAGCCAAGCCGATGCCGACAGCGACTATGGCGAAGCACAGGAATTTGGCCAACAGTGACAGCCTGAAGTCCGAGAGCACAGCCGGAGCGATGGCGAACAGCACGATCGCGGCAAGTGCAAAACCGCCCCACACCCGAATTCGGGAATTGTTCAGGATGCTCATACGAGGCTCCTCGTCTTGACTGCGAACAGGCCCTGCGGCCGAACTTGAAGGAAGACGACGATGATGACGAACACGATCACCTTCGCGATCGACGCCGTCGTCGAGTACTCGATGAACGAGTTCAAGATGCCGAGGGCGAAGGCCGCGATCACGGCTCCCTTCATCTGACCGAGACCGCCGACGACAACAACCAGGAAGGCGTCGATCAGATAGGACTGGCCGATGGTCGGGCTGGTGGAACCGATGAGCGTCAACGCGACACCCGCGACGCCGGCGAGTCCGGAACCGAGGAAGAAGGTCGTGATGTCCGTACGACGAGAGGAGATTCCGCTCGTCTCGGCCAGATCGCGATTTTGCACGACGGCCCGGATGCGTCTACCCATCGACGACTGCTTCAGCGCGACCGAAAGCGCGATCACCGCTGCGATCGCCAACACCAGAATGAAGATGCGGGTTTTCGGTACCACGGCGCCGAAAATATCGACCCCGCCCGAAAGCCAGCTCGGCGCCGAAACATTGACTGCCGGCGCGCCGAAGATGTCGCGCGCCAACTGCTGAAGAATCAATCCGACGCCGAATGTCACCAACAGGGTGTCGAGGGGTCGGTGGTACATCCGCGATACCAGGACCACTTCGAGCACGACACCCATCAGTCCGCCGACGACAAAACCGACCAGCAGAGAAATGATCAACGATCCCGTTGCATTCGAGATCACCTGCTGCACTACGTATGCGGTGTACGAGCCGGCCATGATGAACTCGCCGTGTGCCATGTTGATGACACCCATCTGCCCGAACGTGAGAGACAATCCCAACGCTGCCAACAGGAGAATCGATCCGATACTCAAACCCGTGAACAACTGTCCGATCACAACATCCATGACAGACGCTCCACCTCTCTACTCGTCGATTCCGTCAATTCCGCCTTTCGTCGATCAGCTGCCGAGTCCCTCGGCCCAGGGGTAGTTCTTCAGGTACGGATCCGGCTCGATCGGCTGTCCCGAATCCCAGACCGTGTAGATCAGTCCATCGGAACGGATTTCGCCGATTCGGGCAGTCTTGGTGATGTGGTGGTTGTCGCCGTCGATGGTGACGAGTCCTTCGGGTGCCTGGAAGGTCACACCGTCGGCGTTGTCCTGAATATCCTTGACCGCAAACGAGTTGGCCTTCTCGACGGTGTTCTTCCAGAGGTAGACGGAGGTGTATGCCGCTTCCATCGGATCGGACGTGGGCTTGTCCTGGCCGAACTTCGCCTTGTACGCCTCGACGAACTTCTTGTTCTCGGGTGAGTCGATGGTCTGGTAGTAGTTCCACGCCGTCAGCTGGCCTTCGACGTTCTGGACTCCGATACCGCCGACCTCTTCCTCGGCAATGGAGACGGAGACGACGGGCATGTCGGCGGGCTTCAGGCCGACATTCGAGTATTCACGGAAGAACGCGACGTTGGAATCACCGTTGAGTGTGTTGAACACGGCATCGGCGTCGGCTGTGCGGACCTTGTTCACGATGGTGGAGAAGTCGGTCGAGCCCAATGGCGTGTAATCCTCGCCCTTGATCTCGATGCCGTTCGCTGCCGCGTAGGCCTTGATGATGCGGTTGGCGGTCTGCGGGAACACGTAGTCGCTGCCGACCAGATACAGCGACTTGACGCCCTTCTCCTTCAGGTAATCCAGAGCCGGGATGATCTGCTGGTTGGTCGTTGCACCCGTGTAGAAGATGTTCTTCGAATCTTCCAGTCCCTCGTACTGGACCGGGTAGTAGAGCAAGGAGTTGTTGTCCTCGAACACCGGCAGCATGGCCTTGCGGCTCGAGGAAGTCCAGCCACCGAAAACTGCTGCGACGCAATCGCTGCTGATCAGTTTCTCGGCCTTCTCGGCGAACACTGTCGGCTCCGACGCGCCGTCCTCTGCCACGATCTGGATCTTCTTGCCCAGCACACCGCCGGAATCGTTGATCTCCTGCACCGCCAACGAGATGGAGTCGCGGACCGTCACTTCACTGATGGCCATGGTGCCCGAGAGTGAATTCAGAGAACCGACCTTGATCGTGTCCCCCGAGGTGTCGACGCACGACGTAGCCGTCGAATCTCCCGATGCGGTGTCTGTCGCCTTGCTTCCGCAGCCGGTGAGAACCAAGCCCAGCGCGGCGAGAGCGGCCGGCGCGGCAAGGGTGCGCTTCGAGAAGGTTCGCATGTACGGGCCTTTCGTGTCGATGGCTCTGGCAGACAATGGCTCTGACAGATCTGTATCCGGAGTGCGTATACAACGCTGTATTCGTCGAGTGCACAGAGTAGGTGGAAGTTGTTGCGGTGGAATGACTGTCGGTGACAAGTGTGTGTCCGGTGTTTCGATTGGATGTCCAGGACCTCACACCGCAGGTCAGCGAGGGTGCGGTGTTAGCATCGACGAGAAATTGATCAAGCACTCGCTTGACGATCGGAACGTCGGAAGGATCTTCTCGTGCGCTCGACCCGACGGGACGAAATACTCGCTCATGCGGCCAAGCTGTTCAGTGAGCGGGGAATCGCCGCGACGACGGTACGCGACATCGCCGACGAAGTCGGGATTCTCTCCGGCAGCCTCTATCACTACTTCGACTCCAAGGATGCGATAGCCAACGAGATCGTCGTCCGGTTTCTCGAAGACCTCAACGTCAGGTACGAAGACTCGATCGAGTCGGGAGGTTCGGCCCGAGATCGCCTGGCAACGATGGTCTCGGTGTCTTTTGCATCGGCGGTGGATCACCCGTATGCCACGGAGGTCTATCAGGGAGAAGCCATACTTTCGTCGCAACCGGCGGACGCGCCCATCACCATCTTGGTTCAGAAGGCACACAGCTACTGGCGATCGGCTATCGCTCGCGGAATTGCCGACGCGGAGTTTCGGGAAGACATCGATCCCGAACAGTTTCACCGTCTCCTGCGTGAATCCGTCTGGTCCACCGTCGCGCAGTATCGCCCGCAGCTTTCCGAGTTGGCGGATGATCTGCAGCGCAATCTGATTTCGGTTTTCCTGGACGGCTTCGCCGCACGTTCCGTCGACGGCGAGCCGGTGGCACGCATTGCGCAGCGCACGACGAAGAAGGAAGCGCAGACCGTATCTCCTGCCTCCGAATTTGCCGAACTCCGCTCTGACTCCCAAATGGCCGAACTCCGTTCGGACGTCGACGAATTGAAGTCCGTCATTCGCGAACTCAGCTCCTCGATCCGGCAGCTGCAGAAGCCGTAACACCGCAGTTCCTACGCGTGTAGTTCGAATTTTGACTATCGGTGTGACCCAGTGCATACTTCTGTCCACACTCATAAATCAAGCGCTTGTTTGATTTACCAAGCAGAGTTTGGACGGGAGATTGATGTGAGACTCGGAAAGGCGATTGCCGTCTGCGCGGCAGTGGTCCTCGGGGCGAGCGCGTGCGCATCTGCCGGTGTCATTCCCGAAGACACCATCGTCATCGGTTTGGACGAGGACTCCACCGGGCCCGGTGCGTCGTACAGCACGATCGCCGGCAAGACCGTGCGTATGACTGTCGACCTGATCAACCAGGCCGGCGGAATCAACGGCAAGCAGGTCGAATTGGTTGTCGAGAATGACGAGAGCAGTCCCACCAAGACCCCGTCGATCATTCGGAAGTTGGTCGATCACGGATCAAGTGCGGTCATCCTCGCCACCGGCAGCGGGTCGGTGCTGCAGGCCAAGTCGATTCTCCAGCAGTCGAAGATTCCCGCGATAGCTCCGGTCGTTCTCAGCGACGCCTTTGCCTCGGCGCCCGACAACGACTTCTCGTTCATGATTCCGAACTCGTTGAAGCAGTACGCCCAGGTGTACTGCGGGGCTTTCGAGAAGATGGGGTACAAGTCCCTGGGAATTCTCGGTGACGCGAGTGCGTCCATCGACGGAATCATCAAGACCCTGCGGCCGGCGCTCGAGAAGTGCGCGAGAGTGACGGGCGTTGAAAAGGCGCCGGTCGATGCCGCGGACATCACCGCACAGGTCTCACGTCTCGCGGAAACCGAACCGGACGCGATTCTGGTCGCCAGTATCGGCGGGCACTTCGAAATCCTCGCGCACAACACCTTGTCGAAGATCACCCCACAGACGCAACGCTTCTCACTCGCTTCCATCGGAAACCAGCCCGCATCTTGGGCTTTGGCGGACCCGAAGGCGTTGAGCGGCATGGTGTACATGGGCTCGCTCAGTGAGAACAACCCGAGAACCGCCGAACTGCGTCGCAAGGTGCAGGCGGTGAAGGGGCCTGATTATCAACTGACCGCCTACGACGCACAGGCGTACGACGCCGTCATGATGTTGGCCGAGGCAATCGAAATTGCCGGCGACCACCGAGATCGGACGGCCGTTCGTGATGCTCTTCAACAGGTTTCGGCACTTCCCGCCAGCTTCGGCCAGGACGGATTGACACTGTCGTTCTCCTCGCAGGATCACCTGGCTCCGGACAGCCTCTGCGGACTGGTGCTCGTCGAATTCGGTGAGGACAACAAGCCGGCCCATCCGTGGGATTCCTACCAACCCCCGTGTGGATAACCGAGGAGCCTTGACATGACAGACGCACAACTGTGGCTCGCTGCCATCGAGATCGGTGCATTCTTTTCACTGATAGCCCTCGGAATGTATCTCGTGGTGGTCGGCGCCGATTTCTTCAATTTTGCGATGGGTCCGTATGCGATGGCTGCGGCCATGGCGTCGAGTTGGGTCGCGATCAATTACGGGCTCGCTCTCTGGATTGCCATGCCGCTAGGGATCGCGGTAGCGGTGGCGCTGTCGATCCTGACGGAAAAGCTTGTGGTCAAACAGGTTCAGAAGCGATCGGGTCGTGGGGAACTACCGGCGTTGGTGGCTGTGACCGCAGTACTGTTCGGGATCCAGCAGCTCGCCGGCACTGTCTTCGGCCGCACACCACTTCCCGGGCAGAAGATCTTCGACTTCGATCCGATATCGGTGCTCGGTGCCACCGTCGACAGTTCGACCGTTGTACTCGTCGTCGGAACTGCCGGGATCTTCGTCGGTATCGGACTGTGGCTGAACCGGTCCACCTCGGGCCGTCTGCTTCGCGCCGTCGGCGACAGTCCGGATGCCGCCCGCGTCCTGGGCTTGCCGGTGGATCGGGTACGCCTCATCGCGTTCACCCTCGCGGGTGTGATCGCCGCCGTCGCCGGACTTCTGTTCGCTCCCAAGGCCGGTGTTCAGTTCACGAGCGGTCTGTCATGGACGCTGACGGCATTCATCGCACTCGTCATCGGTGGTACCGGCCGGAGTTGGGCTCCGCTGATCGGCGGAATGGTGTTGGGCGTCGTCCAGGTATTCGCCCCGTACTACTTCGGTGCGAGTGCTGCTCAAACCGCGATTCTGTTGATTGCCCTGGTGTTCTTCGCTTTCCGTCCGGAAGGCTTGCTCTCGAGGAAGGTTCGCGTCTGATGGCCTCGCTTTCTACCAGTCCGCTGACGTCAAATCCGCCCACTCCGGCCGGCAGTTCCCGGACGAGGATGCTCGCTGTGTCACGGGAAGCGCTGATCACCGTGGTCGTGGTCGCTGCCGTGCTGCTGTGGATGGGGCCGAGTCTGTACCGACAGGATCTGGTGTTCCTCGCTGCGACGTATTCGCTGATCGCCCTCGGCATGTACGTGCCATTCGTGCTCGCGGGATCACTGTCGATGGCGTACAGCGCGTATGCGGCGATCGGCGCGTATGCCGTTGCGCTGATCTCGGTTCGGACCGGGTTGTCGATGTGGTGGGGATGGATTCTCGGCGCCCTCGCCGCTGCAGCGGTTGCAGTACTCCTCAGCTTGGCAACGCAGAAACTCTCCGGCTTCTACCTTGCCGCTGTGACCTTGTTGTTCGGTATCGCTTTCGAGCACTGGTTGATCGACGGGCCGAGTTTCACCGGCGGGTCGGCCGGGGTCTCGGGCGTCGAGACTGTGACGATGTTCGGCTGGGAGCCACCGCGCTACGCATTGGTCGTGTTCGCGATCTTGTTCGTGTGTCTGATCGCGGTCGCTGTCGATCGACTTCGGAAATCGGTGTGGGGGCTGATGTTGCAAGCTGCCCGCGACAATCGTAATGTCGCACGGTCTTCCGGCGTCAATCCTGCGCACCTGACCGTTGTGGCGCTGGCGATCGGTGCCGCGATCGCGTCGACCGGCGGATCGCTGTTCACCGTGTCGGTGCAAGCTGTCACTCCTGAAACCTTCACTCTCAGTATTGTTTTCCTTGCAATCTTTATGCCGATCATCGGCGGTCGCGGCTCGGCGTGGGGTGCTCCGCTCGGTGCATTGATCGTGGTGATCGTGACGCTGAACATGCCCGGCTACCAGGGAAGCGGCGAACTCCTGCTTGCCGGAGCCGTCCTGGTGATCCTCATCGTGGCGCCTGGTGGGGTGATCGGGTGGAGTCAGAACGTTCTGGGTCGAATGAACCGTCTGTACAAGGAGCGTGGCAATCGATGACTCGGCTACTCGAAGTGAGCGGGCTCCACAAGTCCTACGGCGGCGTCCGCGCTGTCGACGATGTCTCGTTCAGCGTCGGACCGGGAGAGGTGATCGGCCTGGTCGGCCCGAACGGGGCAGGCAAGACCACACTGGTGGACTGCATCTTCGGCACACAGCAAGCAGACTCCGGAACCGTCGCGCTCGCCGGTGCTCCCTTGACCGGGCCGTCGGAGCGCCGTGCACGGCAAGGGCTCTCGCGCACGTTTCAACATCCGCAGCTCGCGGCGGAACTCGACGCCGTCGACAACATCATCCCGGGACTGTACGGGCACAAGATCACCTCACCTCTGCACTCGCTGTGGTGGGCGATCAAAGGACCTTTCGAGAACTGGGACCGGACAGCACAGCGGGCCCGGGAGATTGCTGCGCGATACTCGGTCACCGACGTCGAGAGTGCTTGCGGGGATCTCAGTTTGGGGGCGCAGCGTCTGGTCGAGGTGGCGCGGGCGATGGCGACCGAACCCGATGTTCTCCTGTTGGACGAACCGTTTGCCGGCGCGGATCACGACGGCATCGCTGCCATCTCCGGTGCCGTGCGATCGATTGCCGCGCAGGGCAAAGGAGTAGTCCTGGTCGATCACAACGTCGATCTCATCGCGGCGCTCGCCACCAAGATCGTGCTGCTCAATTTCGGATCAGTGGCGTTCTACGGACCACCGCAGGAGTGCTTGGCCAGCGACGCGATGCGAGAAGTCTATTTCGGTTCCGAATACGAGGAAGGCGCCTGACATGCTCGAACTCGACAGAGTCACAGTTCGATACGGATCCGCTGTCGCCGTCCGGGAAGTCTCCCTTGTCGCCCCCGCCGGTGAAGTGACAGCGATCGTCGGGCCGAACGGTGCAGGCAAGACCAGCTTGGCGGGATCCATCTACGGCTCGGTTCCCGCCACCGGGACAATCAAATTCGATGGTCGAGAGATCCAGAAATTATCGGCACTGGATCGTGTCCGCAGCGGATTTGCCTACGTACCCCAAGGCAGGCAACTGTTCATGCGAATGTCCGTTCGCGAGAACCTACGCGTCGGCGCAGACCTGCTGGGATTGAAAGCCGATGCCGTGGAAACAGCTTTCGAGAGGTTCCCGATCCTGCGTGAACGCTCCGAGAGTTATGCCGGGGTCCTCAGCGGTGGTGAGCAGCAGATGTTGGTTCTGGGGCGGGCCCTTCTGGAAACCCCGAAGGTGTTGCTCCTCGACGAGATGATGACAGGACTGGCACCGAAAATCGTCGCGGAGCTGCGAGCGCTGGTCGGGGGTCTGGCCGCCGAGGGTGTGACCGTCATCGTGACGGAACCGGCACTTACTGCACTGAAATCGGTTGTCGACCGCGGATATGTCATGCAGCGCGGCGAACTCGTCCGCGAATGCGATTCCGCAGCGACACTGGACAACGCGTACAAACAATCGATGGGCGTACTCAGCGCCGACGGGAGATGATCCACGATCATGCTTGAAACGAAGACACTCGACTTCACCGTCGGTGAATTCGCCACGAATCCGGACCGGTTCGCCGGCGTCAGCATCAGCGAAATGGTCAGGCATTGGTCTGAGACCATCCCGGACGAAACCGCCTTTGTCACTCCGGAATCGAGGGTGTCGTGGAAACAGTACGACGCGGCTGCCGATGCGATCGCGTCGGCGCTGGATCTAGCTGGTGAGGGATACGGACATGTAGCCGTGTTGCTCCCCGACACCGCTGTATTCCATGCGGCTCTCTGCGCAGCATTTCGTACCGGCCGCGTCGCCGTCGGAATCGGTTCGCGCTCGGGCATTCGCGAGATCTCTCATCTGATCGCCCGCTCGGAAGCCTCCGTTCTCGTCACCACTCGCACGCTGCGCGGCGTCGATACCGCCGAACTCGTGGCGAGTCTGCGGGCAGAGCATCCCGGACTGGACGTCGTCTTCGCCGACGAACGCGCCGACGTGAGTTTCGAACGCATGAGTGCAAACGGCGAACTCACCTCGTTGCCGGTCGAGCTAAAGCAGTTCCCCGCAACCAGTCCGTGTTTTGTCACGTCAGCCGTTTCGATGCTGAACTCGACGTCCGGCACAACGGGCTTACCCAAACTGGTCACACAAACCGAGGATCGTTGGGTTGGTTTCTCCGAGATCGCCGCCGAGGCGGCGGCGATCGGTCCGGATGAGGTGTTCCTCGGCGCGGTTCCGGCACCTTTCGGATTCGGCCTCTGGACTTCGCATTTCCTGCCGGCGCTACTCGGTGCTCGCAATGTCGTCATGGAACGCTTCGACGTTTCGGTGATGATCGAGTTGATCGAGCGCGAACGGGTGACTGCTTTGAATTGTGTGAGTACACAATTCAAGATGCTGTTGCGTTCGGAGGCCGCGGAATCGGCCGATCTCTCGTCACTTCGTTTCATGTTCACCGGTGGTGAAGCCGTGCCGTATTCGGAGGCACTGGCCTTCGAACAACGTACCGGAGCGGCTGTCCTGCAGTTCTACGGATCAAACGAAACCGGCGCCGTCTCGGTGACGACGGTTTCGGACGGTTCCGATACCCGACTGAAGACGTGCGGCCACGTCATCGATCGCATGCAAGTTCGTGTATTCGACGATGCGGCAAAGGAAGTGACCGGCTCCGTCCGTCGCGGTCAGCCTGCGGTCAACGGCCCGCTGATGTGCCAGGGTTATTGGGGCGACGTCGATGCAAACGACGAGTTGTACACCGACGACGGTTGGATGCTTCTCGGCGACATCGTCGAGATCGACGAGACCGGGCGGGTGCGTGTGGTCGGGCGCAAAGCCGACATCATCATTCGAGGCGGCAAGAACATTTCCGCGGTCGAGGTCGAGGAGTACGTGCGCGCGCATCCTTCGGTGGAACTGGTCGCCGTGGTCGGAGTCGACGATCCGCTGTTCGGTGAGAAGGTCTGTGCGGTCGTCGTGTCCGCCGATGACGATCTGAGTTCGGTGGACCTGACCGCCTGGCTGCAGAGCCGAGGAGTGACCCGCGAGTACATACCCGAGTACGTGATGACGGTCGCCGAATTGCCGATGGCGGCAGGCGGCAAAGTAGCCAAGGGCGAAGTCAAGGCACTCGCGCAGCGGCGGATCGCTGAACTCGGCTGATCGCGCCTGACAGTACCGGCGTCGCGTTACGCTGATCCGGACATTTTGCCGAGAGTGAAGGAAACCCGATGACGAACCCTTCACCGCATCGGTGGCGCAGGCGCTTGCTGTGGGCTCTGGCAATTGTGTTCGTTCTGGTCGGAGCCGTGGTTCTGGCCTTCGTTCTGAGCCCGAGACCTGGCGCACTCACCGTACGATGGGTCTTCGATCGTGATGCCGTGAAAGTCACCGAGGCGCTCGAGAAGCACGCGCCCGAAGGCGTCGACTCGATCAAGGACCAGCAGTACCGCGCCGATGACGACGACGCATACCTGGATGTCTACTTTCCCGCAGCGACGACGACCGCATTGCCTACGGTGATCTGGACTCATGGCGGTGCCTGGATCTCGGGAAGCAAGTCCAACTACGCGCCGTACTACGAGTTGCTGGCCTCTCGTGGCTACACCGTTGTGTCCCTGGACTACTCACTCGGACCTGAGCATCACTATCCGACAGCGGTGCGGCAGCTCAACGACGCTCACGCGTACGTCGTCGCGAATGCGGAACGGCTGCATGTTGATCCGACGACGGTCGTTCTCGCCGGTGATTCTGCGGGAGCGCAACTCTCGAGTCAGCTCGCCACTCTCATCACTGATCCCGCGTATGCGAACCGTGTGGGCGTGGTCCCGTCGCTGCGGCCGGATCAGTTACGTGGAGTAATCCTGAACTGTGGAATCTACGACGTCGGGAACATGGTCGGCGGACCCGGCATCATCGGTTGGGGGGTTGATCGGTCCCTCTGGGCGTATACCGGGGTGCGTGACTTCATGAGTACCGACGCAGCGGATCAGATGTCGACCTTGAACTACGTCAGCGCTCAATTTCCGCCTGCCTACATCAGCGGCGGCAACGCGGATCCTTTGACAGATTCTCAGTCGAAACCGTTGGCTGACAAATTGACGGGGTTGGGGGTTGCGGTCGACACACTGTTCTATCCGGCCGATCACGTTCCGGCGCTCGGTCACGAGTATCAGTTCGATCTGGACAATGCCGACGGTCTCACTGCCCTCGATCGCACGGTTCAGTTTCTCGACGCACACACCCGCTAGTTGTCGGATGATGCTGAGACGCTGAAGAAATGGTCATTTCAGACAAAGCGCCGCGGGTGTGTTGCCGGGGAATTCTCGACTAGTCCTTTTGGTCTAGCCTGGGTGAATCCGACCCGACCCCAGGAGTTGTTGTGCGCGCGTCTTCCCCCGACAGACGGCGAAGGCGCATTGTCGGAATCGCGGCGGTATTCGTCGTCATTCTGCTGTCCGGGGTAACCGCGGCACTCGTCAGTCCGTGGCCAGGAGTTCTCCTCGTACGGTGGATGTCAGCGGGTGGCTCCGAAGCGACTCACGCACAACTCGACAGGCATGCACCGTCAGAAATCGTCTCGATTCTCGATCAGTCGTACCGCGACGGCGACGACGATGCACAACTGGACGCGTACTACCCGTCGGAGTCCACTTCGGCGCTACCCACGGTGGTCTGGGTGCACGGCGGTGGCTGGATATCAGGATCGAGAACTGATGCCGACGGTTACTACAAACTGTTGGCAAATCAAGGCTTCACAGTGATTTCGGTGGACTACTCACTGGGACCAGATGCGTATTACCCCACCGCAGTGAATCAACTGAACGACGCGTATCGATTTATCGTGAGCAATGCGGACAGGTTGCATGTCGATTCGAACAATCTCTTTCTTGCGGGAGATTCGGCAGGCGCGCAGTTGTCCAGTCAGTTGGCGACGGTCATGACCAGCCCTGATTACGCGTCGGAAATGGGTGTGGAGCCGGCATTACGTCCCGAGCAGATACGCGGAGTTGTCCTCGACTGTGGGGTCTTCGATCTGAAACCGCTGCTGTCACAGGGGAAGTACTTCGGTTGGGGCGTCGACAAGCAATCGCTGTGGGGGTATCTCGGAACGAGGGACTTCGACGGGTCGACTGCAGTGGGTCAGATGTCGACACTGGGCCATGTGACCTCGGACTTTCCAGCGACGTTCATCACCGGCGGAAATGTCGACCCGCTGACCGCCAGCCAGTCGAAACCCATGGCAGAACGGCTCGCCGATCTGGGCGTCGAAGTAGACGCACTGTTCTACCCCGAAGATCACGAGCCTGCGCTGGACCACGAATATCAGTTCGACCTCGATACCGTGGACGGGATGATCGCGTTCGATCGCACAGTCGCGTTCCTGCGCAACTACGTGCGTTAGCGCGGTCAGCGAATCACGTAAGGCGAAATCGAACTCCGGTGCTCGCTGATGTCGAGGTCTTTACCCAACGGCGGGAAGGCACGCTGCGGACAGTTGAGGCGTTCGCAGACACGGCAGCCCGAGCCGATCGGCGTTCCCGGATTCGACTCGTCCAGATCCAGACCGTCGCTGTAGACGAGTCGGTGGGCGTGTCGAATCTCGCATCCCAATCCGATGGCGAAGATCTTTGCGGGCTGTCCGTATCGAGCCGCTCGACGTTCGACCGTGCGAGCAACCCAGAGGTATCGGCGGCCGTCGGGCATCTGTGCGATCTGGGGCATGATCTTGCCCGGATATGAGAACGTCTCGTAGACGTTCCACAGCGGGCACGTACCGCCGCTGGTGGAGAAGTGGAATCCGGTGGCGGACTGACGCTTCGACATGTTTCCGGCACGGTCGACACGGACGAACATGAACGGAACCCCGCGAAGTTTGGGGCGCTGCAGGGTCGAGAGGCGGTGGCAGATCGTCTCGTAGCTCGCGGAATAGAAGGCGGACATGCGCTCGATGTCGTACCGGAAGTCCTCGGCGACGTCGTGGAACTGGCTGTAGGGGAGCACGGTGGCCGCCGCGAAGTAGTTGGCCAATCCAAGTCGCGCCAGGGAGACCGACGCTTCGCTGGTGAAGTTGCCTTCGGCCACCAACGAGTCGAGCAGATCGCCGTGCTCGAGGTACGCGAGTTCTGTCGCGAACTTGAAGACCTGTTGCCCGCCGGAGAGCCGTGCGGAGATTTCCAGGACCCTGGTATCCGGGTCGTAACGATGAAGTATGTTCTCGCCCAGGTCGACTCGTCGAACGATCTGCACGCCGTGGACGGTTTCCAGGCGCCTGGCGATCTCGCCGGCGACGTCGCCGCGATGAAAGCGCATCCGGGCAGTGAGTTCTTCGGCCGCGGTGTCGAGATCGTGAATGTAGTTCTGCCGCTGATAGAAGTAGTCGCGCACTTCCTCGTGCGGCATGGTGATCGAACCGCTGCCGCTGCCGTCCGAGAAGCGGTCTTCCGTCGCTGCGGCGAGTTGCGCCGTGGTGTTGCGGAAGCGGCGATGCATGTTGACCATCGCCTTGGCCAGGCCCGGGTGCGTGGAGACCATCTCCGCGATTTCGTGGGCGTCGGCGTCGATGCCCATCTCCTGATCGAGGGCAACTTCACGCATTTCCGCGATCAGGCGCGTGTCGTCCTGTGGGGAGAAGAAGGTGGTGTCGACGCCGAAGACTTCACTGATTCGCAGGAGGACCGGCACGGTGAGTGGCCGGACGTCGTGCTCGATCTGATTGAGATAGCTTGCCGAGATCTCCAGCGTCTTGGCCAGCGAAGCCTGACTCAACCCGCGCTCGGTCCGCAGTTGGCGGAGCCGGACACCGACAAAGGTTTTCGACATTTTCCCAGGATACGAGTGACAGTCCGGCTTCGCAAAGGTGGGTTTGCAGAATTCGCACCGGCACCCCCTGTGAGTGGTTAAGGAGTCCTCACACTCCTCAACCACTCACGGGGCGGGAGGCCTAGACCCTGTTCTCCGAACGCGGAGCGCCGATTCCGGGATCGATCTGGAACGGTCCGCTCGACGAGGGTGCGAGGGGGAAGTCGAAGATCGCAGTCGGGAGATACACCGTCGAACACGAGTTGGGGATATCCACGACGCCAGACAGGCGGCCCTCGATCGGTGCCGCACCCAGCAGCAGGTACGCCTGCTCTGGCGCGTACCCGAACTTGGTCAGGTACTCGATCGCGTGCAGGCACGCACGCTGGTAGGACAGATGTGAATCCAGGTACTTCTGTTCGCCGTCCAACGTGACGGAAGTGCCCGAGAACGCAAGCCACTCGGAGTACTGCGGATCCGTGTTGCCCGGCATGAAGATGGCGTTCTCGGAAACGCCGTAGGTATCCATTCCGCCCTTGATGATGTCCACACGAAGATCGATGAAGCCGCCCATCTCGATGGCACCGCAGAAAGTGATCTCACCGTCGCCCTGGGAGAAGTGAAGATCGCCGACCGACAGATTCGCACCGTCCACGAATACCGGATAGAAGATTCGGCTGCCCTTGGTGAGGTTCTTGATGTCCTGGTTTCCACCGTTCTCGCGAGGGGGAGCGGTGCGCGCCGCCTCGCCGGCTACGCGTGTGTACTCGTCACCGGTCAAGGTTCCCAGTACTGCATCGCGGGGCTCGGGCGGAAGTGCAAGCGGGGGAACCCGATTGGGATCGGTGGCAATGAGAGCGCCCTCGCGGGCATTCCACTTGGCGAGCAACGCCGCCGACGGAGCAGTACCCATCAGCCCCGGGTGGACGATGCCCGTGAACGAGACGTGCGGAATGTGACGCGACGTCGCCGTTTGGCCGGAGAAATCCCAGACGGCCTTGTACGCGTCGGGGAACTGTTCGGTGAGGAAGCCGCCGCCGTTGTTTCGCGGGAAGATGCCCGTGTACCCCCAGCCTTGGCCGGCCAACGGACCCGAATCCTCTTGGGGGATAGGCCCGATATCCAAGATGTCGACGATCAAGAGGTCGCCGGGCTTTGCGCCTTCGACGGAAAAGGGGCCGGACAGCGTGTGGACGGTCGTCAGAGGTGCATTGAGAATGTCGTCGGCCGAGTCGTCGTTGTGGATTGCGCCGTCGAACCATTCGCGGCAATGGACACGAAACGCATCACCGGGTTTCACCGTCACCGCCGCCGGGATGTCCGGGTGCCACCGATTGTGGCCGACGATCGCCTGGTCGGTGAATTTCTTGGCGGAATCGAGTGGAAACAGCAGTTCAGGCATATGCACTCCTCATTCTCGAAGAAACGGAAAACTCGTGGCGGCAGGACTTTCGTGTCGGATCGGGACTCACGGCCAGGACGCGCGGTGAGGACGGTCAGGGGCGAGGTAGCTTGCGGTGCAACGGATTGGACGTCGTCGGGGCAGATTGTCGGCCACGGCCGGGTAGTGACCCACTGACCACGGCAGGCTCGTGAGCTGATCGGGCAGTGCTGTCCAGTAAACCCATCGCGGTTGACGAGCTGTGACTCAAACGGGGAGACGAGACAACACGCTTCGATTCGAGACTGCACTGGGGGCAACGGATCGACTGGGGCACTTCGGCCATCGCGAACGACCGCTCGAGCGGGCCGCAGCCGGTACAGCGAAACTCGTACAGAGGCATGCGGTCACGCTATCGGAGGATCCGTAAGTGCGACACTGGAACGACACGCACCGGGTTGCCGATGCCGCAATTGCGCCCGTCAGCGCAAGTACACAACCGCGTTGTCGCCGCCAGTACAGGTGACGATGCCGGAGGTCACCTTGCATGCCATCGTGTACTCCTTGCCGGTCACCGGACTACGTGCGGACACGGTGCTGGAGGCACCGGTGGCACCGGAGTTTCCGTAGGCGATCCGAACTGCCTCGGCAAACTCGCACGAAGTTTTGCCCCCACTTGTCGCGGACTCCTTGTAACTTCCGGCCGGCTGCCCGCCGGGGCAGGCGGACGCACCGGCCGGGAAGTTCGCGGCGCGTGTGGTCGTCGGGGATGTCGTGCTGGGAGCGGTTGTCGTGGTGCCGGGTGTGTTCGCGGCGGTGATGGTGGTCTGGGCCGCGCCACCGGCGGCTGAGTTTGGGACGTCCTTCGGCCAGAGGACCCAGGCAAGCCCGCCGAAGAGAGCCAACACAGTGATGACTCCGATTACGGATACCGGAATCACCCAGCCGGGCCGACGCGGCGGCGGATTTCCACGCGGCGGTGCAGGCGGGAATCCCTGGGGCGGAGGATACGACTGCGGCGCGGCCCGGTAGCCCAACTGTGGCGGCTGTGGACCGGATTGCGACCATGCCTGGTTGTTCGGTGGCCGCTGATAGTTGTCCGGCACCGCTTTATCGCCCGGTCGGGGGCGTCGAACGACAAGTCATGGTTCGACAGCATATGGCCGGCGAATGGGTTGTCTGTGGCTTTCTGACGGGTAGATCCCTGGAATTGCCCGAGCGAAGCCTGTTGCCACGAAGTGATTGCGGTCACTTGCGAGTCGTGAAGTTGGCTCCGAAGTAGCGGATGGGCCTGTTCCGAGTGCCGCGCGAACTGCCGGAATTGCAAGTGACGGAGTTGAGTGCATTTCGTTCACAGCCTGCGGTTTCTTTGCTACTCGCCAGTACGGAACCTGTCCGATTGGGTAGTACCAGCCGTGTAGGAATCTTCACAGACTTAGCAAAGTGTGTTGAAAAGGTAGCGAAGATTGGCATTAGCAACAGGTAGACGGCACTTTTTCGATGTGCCATTCTCGGTAAGTACACAAGAAGGGCCTGGCAAGTATGTGAAGTAGTACGCACGTACTGCTCACAACAGGCCGGACCAGCAGATCAAAGAGATGGAGTCTTGATGTCGACCACCGGCACCCCGAAGACCGCAGCTGAGCTCCAGCAGGATTGGGACACCAACCCTCGCTGGAAGGGCGTTACTCGTAACTACACGGCCGATCAGGTCGTCAAGCTCCAGGGCACCGTCGTCGAGGAGCAGACCCTCGCTCGTCGCGGATCCGAGATCCTGTGGGATCTCGTGAACAACGAGGACTACATCAACTCCCTCGGTGCACTTACCGGCAACATGGCTGTGCAGCAGGTTCGCGCCGGCCTGAAGGCCATCTACCTCTCCGGTTGGCAGGTTGCCGGCGACGCTAACCTCTCGGGCCACACGTACCCGGACCAGAGCCTCTACCCGGCCAACTCGGTTCCGACCGTCGTTCGTCGCATCAACAACGCACTGCTGCGCGCCGACGAGATCGCCAAGACCGAGGGTGACACCTCCGTCAGCAACTGGCTCGCTCCGATCGTTGCCGACGCCGAAGCCGGCTTCGGTGGCGCTCTCAACGCTTACGAGCTGCAGAAGGCCATGATCGGCGCCGGCGCTGCCGGTGTCCACTGGGAGGATCAGCTCGCTTCGGAGAAGAAGTGCGGCCACCTCGGCGGCAAGGTGCTCATCCCCACGCAGCAGCACATCCGCACCCTGACCTCGGCTCGCCTGGCTTCCGACGTTGCGGACGTTCCGTCCGTCATCATCGCCCGCACCGACGCTGAGGCTGCAACCCTCATCACCTCCGACGTGGATGAGCGTGACCGCCCGTTCCTCGACGGAACCCGCACGGCTGAAGGCTTCTACGGCGTCAAGAACGGCATCGAGCCCTGCATCGCTCGCGCCAAGGCTTACGCACCGTACGCAGACCTCATCTGGATGGAGACCGGCGTGCCGGATCTCGAGGTTGCGAAGAAGTTCGCCGAGTCCGTTCGCAGCGAATTCCCGGACCAGCTCCTGGCCTACAACTGCTCCCCTTCCTTCAACTGGAAGGCGCACCTGGACGACGCGACCATCGCGAAGTTCCAGAAGGAGCTCGGCGCGATGGGCTTCAAGTTCCAGTTCATCACGCTGGCCGGCTTCCACTCGCTCAACTACGGCATGTTCGACCTGGCCTACGGCTACGCCCGCGAAGGCATGACGGCATTCGTCGACCTGCAGGAGCGCGAGTTCAAGGCTGCCGAAGAGCGTGGCTTCACCGCCATCAAGCACCAGCGTGAGGTTGGCGCCGGCTACTTCGACACCATCGCCACCACCGTTGACCCCAACACCTCGACGGCAGCTCTCAAGGGCTCCACCGAAGAGGGCCAGTTCCACTAAGAACTGACTTCGGGTGGGGGAGAGGCTCGGCTTCGGGTCTCTCCCCTGCTTGTATCACCGCACTACTTTCTCTCGTCTTCAAGGCAGTTCCGATTGCATCGGCCACCAGCGTCGACGCAGTTCGAAGTGCTTCTTTTACAACACCTTCACCAGACAAACTCCACGAGACAAACAAGGAGCTGACGTGACCAGCGAAAAAATTCAGCGCGTCGGCGTTATCGGCGCCGGAATCATGGGTGCCGGAATCGCCGAGGTGTGCGCCCGCGCACATGTCGATGTTCTGGTCTTCGAGCAGACTCGCGAGCTTGCAGCAGCCGGGCGTTCACGCATCCTGCGTTCGCTCGACCGCGGTGTGAGCAGCGGAAAGATCACAGAACGTGAGCGTGAGCAGGCCGCATGGCGTCTGCGTTTCACCTCCGATCTGGGAGATTTCGCGGACCGCCAGCTCGTCGTGGAGGCCGTCGTCGAAGACGAGAAGATCAAGAGCGAAATCTTCGCCGAGCTCGACGCGGTCGTGACGGACCCGGATGCGGTTCTCGCATCCAACACGTCGTCGATCCCGATCATGAAGCTCGGCATCTCGACCAAGCGTCCCGAGCGAGTCATCGGTATGCACTTCTTCAACCCGGTTCCGGTCCTGCCGCTCGTCGAATTGGTGACGACGCTCAAGACCAGTGCCTCCGTCTCGCAGCGCGCCGAGGCTTTTGCCAGCGACATCCTCGGCAAGCAGGTCGTCCGCAGTGCCGACCGCTCCGGCTTCGTCGTCAACGCACTCCTGGTGCCGTACCTGCTCTCGGCGATCCGCATGGTCGAGTCTGGCTTCGCGACCAAGGAAGACATCGACAAGGCAACGGTTCTCGGCCTCGCGCACCCCATGGGTCCGCTGGCTCTGACGGACCTGGTCGGACTCGACACCGTCAAGTCCATCGCCGACTCCATGTACGAAGAGTTCAAGGAGCCGCTGTACTCCGCTCCGCCGCTGCTCCTGCGTATGGTCGAAGCCGGATTGACCGGCAAGAAGTCCGGCGCGGGCTTCTACGAATACGCCGACAACGGTCGCTCCACCAAGCAGGCAAGCTAAGGCCCAAAGCCCCTGTGCGCGTTTGTGGAGTGTAGAGACTCCATAAGCGCGCACAGGGCGCTCGCGCCCCTCGGTTAGAAAGGTCGACCGCATGTCCAGCAGCACTGCAGCATTCGGCTCCAGCGTCCTGGGGTATCCGCGCATCGGGCCGCGCCGTGAGCTCAAGCGCGCCCTCGAGTCCTACTGGCACGGCACTTCGGACAAGGACGCACTTCTCGCGGTCGCCAAGGAACTCCAGGAATCGACCTGGAGTGAACTGGCTGCGACGGGACTGAGCCAGGTTCCGGGCAACACCTTCTCCTTCTACGATCACGTCCTCGACAATGCGCTGCTCTTCGGCGCAGTGCCGGAGCGGTTCAAGCCGCTCGAGGGCGCCCTCGATCCGCTCGATTTCTACTTCACGATGGCCCGCGGTCGCCCGGACTTCCCGCCTCTCGAGCTGGTGCGCTTCTTCGGCACGAACTACTACTACCGTCAGCCCGAGATCGACGCGAACACGGTGTTCTCGCTCAACTCGGAGGCACTTCTCGACGAGTTCGAACGCGCTAAGGCGCGCGGCATCGAATTGCGCCCCGTCATCATGGGGCCCGTCTCGCTGCTTCTGCTCTCGAAGGTCGGACCCGCCACCGAGAAGTCCGATCCGAACTTCACCCCGCTCGACTTGTTGGACGCGCTCCTGCCCGAGTACGAGAAGCTCTTCGAGCAGCTCGCCAAGGCCGGTGCCACCTGTGTTCAGTTGGATGAGCCTTCGGTGACCGAGGACCGCACCCCCGAGGAGCTAGCCGCTCTGGGACGTGCGTACGAGAAGCTGTCGACGGCTCCGCTCCGCCCGCGCCTGTTGGTGACGGGTCCGTACGGCAAGTTCGGCGAAGCCCTCAACATCTTGGCGCCCACCAAGATCGAAGCCTTCGGTCTGGACTTGGTGCACGGCAAGATCACGGCCGAGGAACTGGCCGCAGTGCCGAACATCAAGCGCAAGCGCATCTACGCGGGCGTCGTCGACGGTCGCAACGTCTGGCGCGTCGACCGGTTCAACACCTTGACGTACCTGAACGAACTCAAGGACGTTGTGCCCGACCTCGTCGTCTCCACGTCGTCGTCGCTGCTGCACGTGCCGTACGACGTGCTCTCCGAGTACGACATTCCAGGAGACGTCGCAGACCGTCTGGCTTTTGCGAAGCAGAAGGTCGGCGAGGTCGTCTCCCTGGCGAAGGCACTCACCGAAGGTCCTTCGGACAAGTGGCGTAAGCGTCCGACGAAGGTGCACTTCAAGCTCAAGCACGCTGTCCGTGCTCGGGTCAACGCGATCAAGCCCGAAGATCGTGTGCGTGCACCGTACGAGGAGCGTCGTAAAGCTCAGCAGGAACGGTTGAACCTGCCCTTGGTTCCGGCCCAGACATTGGGTTCGTTCCCGCAGACCGACGCGATTCGCCAGGCTCGTTACGAACTCGGCCAGGGGCGTTTGGAGTGGGACGACTACTACAAGCGCATCCAGGAAGAGATCGAGCGCACAATCCGTCTGCAAGAGGACATCGGTCTCGATGTCTTCGTGCACGGCGAGCACGAGCGCAATGACATGGTCCAGTACTTCGCCGAACTGCTCGAGGGCTATGCCTTCACGCACAACGGTTGGGTTCAGGCCTACGGATCTCGTTGTACGCGTCCGCCGATTCTCTACGGCGACATTGCACGTCCGAAGCCGATGACGGTCGAATGGATTGCGTACGCGCAGTCGCTGACCGACAAGCCGGTCAAGGGCATGCTGACGGGTCCGGTCACCATGATCGCCCGTTCGTTTGTTCGTCAGGATCAGCCGCTCTACGAAACGGCAGAGCAACTGGCACTTGTCATTCGAGACGAAATCGCGGATCTCGAAGCTGCCGGAATCGCCATCATCCAGGTGGACGAGCCGGCAATTCGTGAACTGCTGCCACTGCGTGAGGACGGCCGGGAGGCCTACCTGGAGTGGGCCGTCGACGCGTTCCGTCTGGCAACAGGTGGAGCGAAGCCGGAAACACAGATCCACACACATCTGACGTACTCCGCTCGGTCGTCGGTGGTCGACGCCATCGAACGGTTGGACGCCGATGTGACGGCTATCGTCGCGACCCGCTCCATCACGTGGGTTCTCGAAGCACTCAAGGAAGGCGCGCTCACGCACGGCGTCGGCCCCGGTGTGTACGAATCTCGTTCGGCTCGGATTCCCGACATCGACGAGCTCGACGAATTGCTCACCGAGGCAAGCGAATCGATCTCTCTCGATCGTTTGTGGGCCAACCCGGACGGTGGCCTCAAGACCCGCCATCCATGGCAGCTCGAGCCTTCGCTGCGCAACATGGTTGCGGCCGCGAGGCGCCTGCGTCGTCGCGCCGAACAAGCGGAGCGCGACGCCGGGTAAGTCACGTCAAGAACACGTCATGGAGGGGCCTGCGATTTGCAGGTCCCTCCATGCACGGGTAGGCATGTGTGCATGGTTACTGCTGCTGCTTACGCCGCGACGTCCGCTGACGGTCCGCTCGAGAAGACCACCGTCGAACGCCGCGAGCTCGGTCCACTGGACATTCTCATCGACATCAAATTTGCCGGCATCTGCCACTCCGACATCCACACCGCTCGCAACGAGTGGGGCGGAGCCAAGTACCCGATCGTCCCCGGACACGAAATCGCCGGTGTCGTCGCCGCCGTGGGTTCGGACGTCACCAAGCACAAAGTCGGCGACCGCGTGGGCGTCGGCTGCTTCGTCGACTCCTGCGGAGAGTGCGACGCCTGCCTGGCCGGCGAAGAGCAGTACTGCCGCAAGGGTGTGACCGGTACATACAACGCCACCGGACGCGACGGCGAGCGCACTCAGGGTGGCTACTCGACGCACATCGTCGTCACCGAGCATTTTGTTCTCTCGATCCCCGAGGGCATCGAACTCGACGTTGCCGCGCCGCTGCTGTGCGCCGGCATCACCTTGTACTCACCGCTGCGGCACTGGAATGCCGGCCCCGGCAAGAAGGTCGCCATCATCGGGTTCGGCGGCCTCGGTCACGTCGGTGTGAAGATCGCCAAGGCGCTCGGCGCGGAAGTTACCGTCCTGAGCCAGACGCTCGGCAAGAAGGAAGACGGCCTTCGTCTCGGCGCCGATCACTACTACGCGACCAATGACCGTGAGACGTTCAAGGCTCTTCGCGGCGAGTTCGACCTGATCCTCAACACAGTCTCGGTCAATCTCGATATCGACGCCTACATGTCCTTGCTCGCCATCAACGGCACGCTCGTCGAACTGGGCCTGCCGGAGAAGCCGATCGAAGTTCGAGCATTCTCGCTCGCCGCAAACCGTCGTAGCCTCGCCGGCTCCATGGTGGGCGGTATCCCGCAAACACAGGAGATGCTCGACTTCTGCGCCGAGCACGGCATCGGCGCAGAAATCGAACTGATTCCGGCGAGCGACATCAACGACGCTTACGAGCGCGTGATCAAGAGCGACGTTCGATACCGATTCGTGATCGACACCGCAACAATCTGACCCGCCTCGGTCCCGCTCAGTCGAGTTGCTCGCGAAGATTACTCAAGGTCTTCGCGAGCAATCTCGACACATGCATCTGGGACACACCGACCTTCTCGGCGATCTGTGTCTGCGTCAGGTTTCCGAAGAATCTGAGCATCAACACCGTCCTCTCTCGCTCGGGAAGCTTGTCGAGAAGTGGACGTAATGCCTCGTGATTCTCGACGTTCTCGAGTGCGGCGTCGTAGTCACCGAGTGTTTCTACGAGCGGAAGATCGTCGGTGTGATTGGACGCGGCACCATCGACCGAGACGGTCTGGTACGCGTTGCCGGCGATCAGCGCCTGGGCAACTTCTTCACGTTCGATCCCCAACGTCTCGGCCAACTCGTCGACGGTCGGCGCGTGCCCGAGTTGTTGTGACAGCTCGCTGATGGCTTGCCCGAGTTGGAAGTGCAACTCCTTCATCCGGCGTGGAACCCGCAATGCCCAACCGGTGTCGCGGAAGTGTCGTCGAACTTCGCCCATCACGGTGGGAACCGCGAACGAGACGAAATCGGATCCCCGCGTGGAATCGAAACGGTCGACGGCGTTGACCAGACCGAGGCGCGCCACCTGAACCAGATCGTCGTGTGCCTCGCCGCGCCCGTCGAATCGTCTGGCGATGTGTTCGGCCAACGGTAGGCACCTGGTGATCAGTGCGGTGCGCACTCGTTCGTACTCCGGACTGTGGGGCTCGAGGGTCCGCATTTCCTCGAAAACGGGTATGACGTCCCGATATTCGTCGGTGGACCGCCGGCGCGGGCGTGACGGGCCGTCTGCGGAAGCGGTCACAGGCGCCCGCTGAGGGCCTTGGTGAACTTCATGGTCGTGATGTAGCCGACGCCGCCCAGGTTCTCTTCCTGGTCGAGCGAAATCGAATCGGTGAGTTCGGTGAGGATGTGCCACCCGAACGATCGCTGAGTGCTGTCCTCGTACTCCGTGGTTGTCGTCGATACGGATACGTGCAGTTGCGGGGGAGTGAACACGAACCGACACACCAGAACCGAATCAGGCGCAGCACGAACAATCAGATGCGTACAGATTTCGTCCATGGCCAGTTTGATGTCGGCGATGGCGTCGAGGTCGAAGTTTTCCTGAATGGCAACAGTGGCGGCCAGTGCACGCAAAATCGACAGCTGATCGAGAGTCGCTTGAATCCTCAACTCCACAACTGGCTGAGTCTGATCCTGATCGGGCTCGAGTGCGCTGAGGTGTGCCATAAGTTCTCCGGATCGTCGTACCAGGGGTCGCGGTGAAGTCTGGTGCCGAGAACGATACCCATCTCGACCTTCACAGTGACCCCCGAACACGAAATTTGGTCGATGGTGGTGCCGGGGTAAACGACACGATTCTGCTCACGACCGTTGGCGATCGCAACATCGGATTACCTCGCGGAACCGCAGACCAAACCACATTTTTGTTCGGAACACCGAAACGAATGGTCGCAACGCACTTGTGACGCCGGTCATGCTGGCGTACTGTTTCAAACCGAGGTTGAGCACACAGCCGATGAGGGATTTATCCGTAATTCTGGAGACCCGTTCATCGTGCGGCTCCTTCGGAGGTCCCTTCTCTTTTGCAGAGTGTAAACCGTTGCGGGATGGGAGAACCATGACTGTTGTTCCAGGATCATCTATTTCAGGCTTTACGAACGCGGCGAAGGGATCGGTAGATTACGGACCTCCCGCGACCGGGACAGCGACCGCATCGTTTCACGCGCACCGCATCAGTGCACATACCGCTGTGATCCACGTTCGTGGCGAGATCGACCTGATGAGCGCCAATGCTTTTCGTGACTTCTTGACGTACCACGTTGCCGCGGACCGGACGCTGGTTGTCGATCTCTCCGAACTCGAATTCATGGGGACGTGCGGCTTGTCCGTGCTGTCGGTCCTGTCGACGCGATCACGCGACGTGGGCGGCACACTCGCGCTCGTCTGCGCCCGCCCGGTTCAGAGGCTACTCAAAGCAGCTGGTCAGGAGTCGATGTTTGCCTGCTACGAGTCGCTGGATCATGCAATCGGACTCGAAGAGACCCGACGTTTCCCGGCTTGATACCGCCCTTTCGCCGATAGTTTCGAGTCACCTACAGTTTCGAGAAATCAGCTTCGTAGAGCCCGTCAGCGTCAGTGCACTTCACTTCGGTGAGTGCCCTTGTGTTGGCGGGCTCTCGGCGGTGCTGTGACGCAGCGGCCGTAGGTTCGGACCACCTCGGTGGCGACGTGATCCCATGAATACGATTCGCACGCTCGGGCCCGACTCTGCCGTGCAAACGCCGCGCCCTCGTCTTCGTCGTCGAGAAGATGCCGGACCGCGCGCGCGGTTTCCACGGGGCTGTTCACCGGCACCCGACGCCCCGTGAGTCCGTCGATCACCGTATCCCGCAGTCCGCCAACAGGAGTCGCGACTACAGGAACTCCGCACGCCATCGCTTCCAGCGCCGCGATTCCGAAAGGTTCGTATCTGGGGGTGCATACGAGGGCGTCGGCCGACCGCATCAGTTTCGGTAGCTGGCGGTGCGGAACGCGTCCCAACAATTGGACTCGATCTGCGACGCCGAGCCGCTCGGCGAGCTTGACCAAGCGGATCGCAACCTCGTCGGTGCTCAGTTGCGCGACGGGTGGCCCGCCGATCACCACCAACTCCGTGTCCGGCAGCGAAGCCAGCGCGGCGACGGCAACATCGAAGCCCTTCTGCTCCACCAGCCTTCCGACGCAGATCAATCGATGCGGCGCGGTCTTCTTCGCGGCGGGTCCCTCCGGGGTGAACGCTTCGGTATCGACGCCCGAGGGCACCATCGTGGTCCGTGATCGTGGTGACCCCTGCCGAACCAGATCGAAGATCTCGTCCGAACTTGTCGCGATCACATGGGTTGCGCCCCTGGCGATCAACGGTTCCAGGTGAGTCCGCTCCGATGGACTGTCGTCGGCTGCTCCGAGGTGTCGGTGCGCCGCAGATCCCAGGGAATGGAATGTCTGAAGTACGGGGATGCCGAGTGAGCGGGTCGCGAGTTCCGTTGCCACACCAGACATCCAGAAGTGCGAGTGCACCACATCGGGTCGGTCGGTACTCCACTGAGCGCGCAGAATGCTGGCAAAGGTGCCCAGGTGGGGGAGTATTTCGGCGTCCGGGAGAGCGTGTGTCGGGCCGGCTTCGAGATAGTCGACGGAGTACCCGGCGCGGGCGCGAACGCGGTCCGGTCCACCGACGTGTGCCCGCCTGGTGAAGACGGTGACATCGTGTCCGGCGCGAACCAGGGCCGCGGACAGTTCGTCGACGTGCAGGTTCTGTGCACCGGCTGCCGAGCAGCCCACCGGTGCGAGTGGATCGGCGTTCACCGACACCATGGAGATCTTCAGCATTCGTCCGGGAGCCATAGCGGGCGAGTACTTCATCGGGTCCCCTCTCCACTTGATCGGTTCGTCTGGGGATACCCGGAGTCCGTGATCTGAACCGGGTTTCGGCGCGGTCAGCGCTGGGCACATTCCAAACACGATGGCGAGGAGTGAGGTTCGATGACAGAACAAATGCTGGTCGACGCAACCGTCGGACTCGGGTTCGAGCGGTACGTACAACGGGTGGCGGTCGGCGTGGGGGCCGGCATAGAGCAATGGTGTTGCAGGCGCGAGCATCCTCTGGAGGCCTACATCGCGTTGGATCGAACTGTGCCGCGTTTCCCTGGGCGTGAGGTGGCGTTGCTGTGGGAGGAGACGTGCGGTTGGGCCCTGGCCGTGGAGACTCGTTCAGGGGAGGACCTCATCGTTCTCGGATATCTGGGCGAACACGCAGTGCCGACCCCGGACGCCGTCGCCGACTTTGCCGCGACACTGGGCACGCGCAGCCCGCACTGGGTCATGAACAGGCCACTGGCGGATTCGGACGAGACCGCGCGAGAACTACGGAGCTACTCCGGAAGTGCTTACGCCTGAACAGTATTGAGGTCCGATCAGCTCAGTTGACCACGTCCAGGATGGGATCGAGAACCGGAGTCGCTGCAGCCTCGACGGCAGGATCGTCCATGAGTTTGAAAACGATGTGACCGCCGAGCGCGCCACCGACACCGACCGCAGTGAGCCCCAGCACTGACAGAACTCGCGCCAGCGCGAGTGAATCCTTGCCGCGTAGCCTGTACGACGCGGCAAAAGACCAGATCCCCACAGCATTCGACGCGGCGTGTACCAGCCCCACACGGCGTGCGACGTCGCCACGTTCGGACCAGTCCAGCCAGCCTGTCAGCAAAGCCGGCGGCGTCGAGACAAGCCCGAGCCCGATCAACCGTCGTGCAGTCTGCGGATCGCCTGACACGTCGAAGATCAGCGAAGCCGTCCACGCGCCCGCGGGAATGGTCACGAGGGCGGGATGGATGGGATGCCCGACGAGGGCGCCGCGCAGAAGTGCGGTGACAGTACGCGATCTGTCGGATCGCTCGGTGATCTGGAGGATTCTGCGTCTGATGCCAGTGGACGGACCGTCCAGTCCGCGCGCCGATTCGATTCCGCGGTAAAGAGTTCCGATGTCCATGCAATTCGGCTACCCGGCGTAGACGTCGGGAAACCTCACGACAGGAGTGTCTTGTCGACCGTCATGCTCCGGCGTACGGTCGAAACGAAAGAGATCCGACCGGAGGAGCGAACGATGAAGCTCAATCTCTTTGCAGCGTGGGCGTCGTATTTCCTGGTGCTGGCCACAGTTGTCTGTCTCGGCAGCTTTCTCGTGGCCGCCGGTTCAGGGCACGGTGGTTGGGCGTTGATTGCCGGGCTCGCCGGCGTCGCGTCCATCGGACTGGCGGTTGCCCTGTACACCAGCACCGTTCATCACGACCACAAAGTGCACCGCGAATCCCCACACCTGTTCTGATCAGGACTGCTTCTGATCAGGACTGTGCCAGTCGCGCCTTCTCCGCCTCGATGTCGAAGTTGGCAGGCGGCCAGTCGAGATCGAGCTTTTCCAGAGCGTCGATCAGTAGCTCCGTGACCGCAATTCGGCTGTACCACTTCCGATCACACGGCACGACGTACCACGGCGCGTGCTCGGTCGACGTCTTGTCGAGCATTGCCTGATACGCCTGTTGATATGCAGGCCACAAACCGCGTTCGGTCACGTCACCCGGGTTGTACTTCCAGTACTTGTCCGGGCGGTCGAGCCGCTCTTCGAGCCGCTTCTTCTGCTCGTCGAGCGAGACGAACATCGCCACCTTCACGATGGTGGTTCCGGCGTCGACGAGTTCCTTCTCGAACTGGTTGATCTCGTCGTAGCGCGCGCTCCAGACATCCTCAGGGACAAGATCGTGGACACGCACGACCAGGACATCCTCGTAGTGGGAGCGATCGAACACACCGAGATAGCCGCCGCGGGGGAGTTCCTTCTTGATCCGCCAGAGGTAGTGATGTTGCTTTTCCTCTTCGGTCGGGACGCCGAAGGCCGCGTGCTGAACTCCCGAAGGATCCACGTGACCGATCACGTGTCGGACCATGCCACCCTTGCCTGCGGTGTCCATTCCTTGCAGGACCAGCAGGATGGAACGGCTGTCCCCGGACCTGCCGTTGGCGTAGAGCAACTCCTGCAGGTCGGACAGGACCGCGCCGCGCTCCTCGAGTAGTCGTTCGCCGTCAGCTTTGTTTCCGGTGAATCCCGGAGTGCTGTTGCGATCGAGTTGATCGAGTTCGAACCCGGGCTCCGCCCGCAGTGTCTTGGCGGCCGGTGTTTCCCACAGCGAGTCTTGTGCCATGCCGAAAGAGTGCCACAGGATCGACCCCTGTGGCTCGAAAGTTCGGTCTCGGGCGAGTCAGTCCTCGGCAGGCTTGACGAGGGGATGCGGAACCGACTTGAACTTGGCCGGTGATCCGTTGACCGCAGCAATGCCGGTGATGCCGCCCCACGTCATCATGGTGAGGTAGTCGATCAGCGATTCTGCGGACATCGACTTGTTGGAGATCCACCAGTGCGTCGCGAGCTGAATTCCGCCGACGATCCCGAACGCCCACGGCAGGGAACCGCCGGAATCCATCTCCATCTCGCGAAGACGATTGCCCAACACCGTGGAGAGCAATTCGGCGATCATGCGCTCGGAATCGGCAACGACGTCGCGGTTGGCGCCGGCGCCGTTGGCCATGACGTAGAGGTAGATGTCGGGGTCGGACGCCACCGTCTCGACGTACGCGGTGATGCTGGCCTGGGTGAGTTCGAAATCGTCGAGATCACCGCTGATCGCTTCGTAGATACGCGGCGACAGGATGGTCTCGACGTACCGCATCATCGTGGCGGTGGTGAGGTCGCTCTTGTCGGCGAAGTACCGGTAGAGCACGGTCTTGGACACACCGATCTCGGAGGCGATCTCGTCCATGCCGATCTCACGGCCGCGTGCCCGGATAGCAGCGATGGTGCCGTCGACGAGTTCCTCGCGGCGAGCGATCTTGTGTTCGCGCCACCGACGCTTGCGACCGTCGGATTTCTCGGGCTTCGCATCAGCAACGACTGGGCCGTCTACCTGCTCGTTGTCCTGCACGGCATTCTTGGCCACGAGTCATCTCATATCTGTGGTGCGAGCCACGTCCGATCGGTCTACTTTCTGGTCCAGCTTAATGTCCGTGCCTTTATCTCGGGCACTCACATCCGCAGTTCGGGGGATTAAGTCCTAGCGAATCGGACATCGTGTCGCTCGCGCTACGCCGCGTCACACCTTTCGGCACAATGGCGAGGGTGCAGCAACTGAGCCTCTCCGCCTTCGACGACGCCGCCAAGCGTCGGGACCTTCGCAAGATGAAAGTCTTCGCCACTGGCCTCCTCGGCTTCGCGACGGTGGTCTACATCTTCTGCCGGTGGCAGGAATCCCGCGGCGCCGGAGAGTGGGTCGGGTACGTCCGGGCCGCGTCCGAGGCGGGCATGGTCGGCGCGCTTGCCGACTGGTTTGCCGTCACCGCGCTCTTCCGTCATCCGATGGGGCTTCCCATCCCGCACACTGCCATCATCAAGCGTAAGAAAGACCAGCTCGGAGCCAGTTTGAGCTCGTTCGTCGGTCAGAACTTCCTGGCTCCCGAGGTTGTGTCGGCCAAGGTGCAGCAGGCGCAGATTCCGCTCCGCCTCGGTACGTGGATGGCTGAACCTGCCAATGCCGCTCGCGTCGCCGCCGAGACGTCGACGGTATTGCGCGGGATGGTCGAGGTTCTTCGCGACGAGGACATTGCCCAGATCATCGACAACACGATCGTGAAGCGGCTGGCCGAGCCCATGTGGGGACCGCCGATCGGCCGAGTGCTCGGGGAGTTGCTCAAGGACAACAAGCAACTGCCGATCATCGAATTGCTTGCCGAGCGCGCGCATCAGTGGGCACTCGGCAGCCAGGAGACGATCGACCGTGTGATCGTTCGCGATTCGCCGGCGTGGTCGCCGAAATTCGTCGACGCGATGCTGGGGGAGAAGATCTACAAGGAACTCGTCGAGTTCACCTGGAAGGTCCGTTCCAACCCCGAACACGAGGTACGCCTCGCCGCCAACCGCTTCCTGATCGACTTCGCCGATGATCTGCAGAACGACCCGGAGACCATCAAGAAGGCCGAAGGGATCAAGGCGGAGATCATGGGCCGCGAGGAAGTGACGGGTCTGGCGTCGTCGACGTGGCAGGTCGCCAAGCGCCTCATCATGGAGTCGGTCGACGATCCGAACAGCACCCTGCGGACCAAGGTCGCCGAGAACGTTGCCGGCTTCGGAGTCAGGCTGCGAGACGACGAATCCATGCGTGAGAAGGTCGACGGCTGGCTGGTGCAGGGCACCAAGTACATCGCGGAGAACTACACCGACGAGATCACCGGAGTCATCAGCGACACGGTCGAGCGGTGGGATGCCGACGAAGCGAGCCAGAAAATCGAGCTGCAGGTCGGTCGAGATCTTCAGTTCATCCGTATCAACGGCACCGTTGTCGGCTCGATCGCCGGGCTGCTGATCTACACGATTTCGACGCTCATCTTCGGCTGAGCTGTCCGGTATGTGACGTCCGCCACGAGTGCTAGCAGTAGTGCTTGCAATAGTTAGCACCCTCTCCTATCCTGGGAAATGTCCACTGGAAAGGGAGGACGCAATGCCAGCGAAGTCGACGAACTCCGATGACGGAGATCGTGAATTATCCGGTGCCGCAGCCGGAGCAAGCGACTTGGCAGCTCGCGTCGTCAGCTCTGCGGCACACGACATCGGGGGGTTCATTCGTGCACAGCGGGAAGCCGCCCAAGTTTCGATGCGCCAACTTGCTCAACTCGCCGGCGTCAGCAATCCGTATCTGAGTCAGATCGAACGCGGATTGCGTAAACCGTCGGCAGACGTACTGGCGCAAATTGCCAAGGGTCTTCGGGTCTCATCAGAAGTCCTGTACGTCCAAGCGGGATATCTCGAACAACGCCCGCACAGTCCCATCAGGGACGCGGTGTTGGCCGAGACGGCCATCAACGAACGGCAGAAGCAAGTACTGCTCGAAATCTACGACTCGTTCTGTCGCGAGAACGAGTCGTCCAGACCAGCCGCAGCGCCCGATTTCGCTGAATCGGCCGCAATTCCAGACACCGAGACTTCACTAGGAGAACAAGATGACTGACAAGAACGCCATCGACAGCGTCAAGACCTCGCTCTACGCCGCTGTCGGCGCAGGCGACCTGGTTGTCCAGGCCGTGGCCGATGTAGTCGCTCAGGTTCGTGAGCGCGCCGAGAACACCCAGGGTGACGTCAACGGCCGTGTCGACGGTGCCCGCGAGAAGCTTGCTTCCGTTCAGGGTGACGTTGCCGAGAGCGTCGAGGCACTGCGCGAGCGTCTCGCCGGCCTGCCGTCCGAGCTGCCCGAAGAGCTCGCCGAGCTGCGAGAGAAGTTCGCACCCGAGGAACTCCGCAAGGTCGCCGAGGCATACCTCAAGGTTGCCGGCGATCTGTACAACTCCCTCGCGGAGCGCGGCGAAGACGCAGTCGAGCGCATCCGCAAGCAGCCCGCAGTCGAAGAGGGCATCGCTGCTGCAGAGTCGGCACTCGGCGACGCCGTCGAGCTGACCGAAGATGCACTCGGAACCGTTGCTCGTCAGACGCGCGCCGTGGGCGAGCAGGCTGCCAAGCTGGCCGGCCGCGCTGCCGGACGCATCTCCGACACCGCAGAAGAGGTCGGCGAGAAGATCGCTGACGCCGGCGAGAAGATCGCCGACGCAGGCGACGAGGCAGCACTGAAGGTCCTCGACCTCGGTGACCAGGCAGACGAGGCTTCCAAGGAAGCTGCCGCTCGCGTGACCGCTGCCGCTTCCGACGTCCAGGAGCGCGCGACCACCGCCGCCAAGAAGGCTGCTCCGGCCAAGGCTGCTCCGGCAAAGGCTGCTCCGGCCAAGGCCACCGCGCCGGCTCCGGCCAAGAAGGCTGCTCCGGCCAAGAAGGCCTGATTTTGCCCAGCTCCACCTGACGAAGGCTCCCGCGCTCAGCCGAGTGTGGGAGCCTTCGTGTTCGTCGGGAACCGGATGAGAACTTAGGATGTAGTTGTGACTCAAGTCGATGGGCTAGTCGGTCTGATCTTTCTCGCACTGAAAGTGCTCGCGTTGGTGGGTGCTGTCTACGCGATCGTTCATGCCGTCAGGCAGCGTCCGGACGCCTTTACCGCGGTCAACAAATTGACCAAGCCGATCTGGCTCGGAATTCTGATCGTTGCGGCGTTGATCCTGCTGGCGACATCCCCTGTCGGTCTCCTGGGCATCATCGCGGTTGTTGCAGTGTGTGTATATCTCGTCGACGTTCGACCGCGCGTGGACGACATCCAGCATGGCGGTTCCCGCTGGTAGGGGGCCGCGGTTTCTGCTCATCCGGTGACGCGGTTCCAGGTCACCGTGTGTTGCCCCACTCTTCGCTCCAACGCTGACAACGCGCGTTGTTCGAGTGATAGTGTCGGTTAACGGCAGTCACACATAGATTGCATCCGTCTGTCGTCAGCAGCAGTCAGGGGTAAATGTATGTCCAGTCGTTCGCGCACCACAGAGCTTCGAGTACTGGCAGGCGCCGTCGGAGTGGGAGCACTCGTCGCGGCAGTCGCTGGGATCCGTCATCGGCGATCCACGCGCGGGTTGACTCTTTCGAGCGACGTCGAGCCCAACGCACTCCTGAAGACTCCGACGCTCAAAGCTGATATCAGCGAACTGACCACCGACGACGGTGCGATCATCAATGTCCGGGCTTACGGTCCCGTCGACGGCGATCCGATCGTTCTCAGTCACGGCTGGACGTGCTCAACCGAATTCTGGTACCCGCAGGTCAATGCGCTTGCCGGTGAATATCGCGTCATCACCTACGATCAGCGCGGTCACGGACGCAGCACCGTCGGTAATCTTCCGCTCGGCCCGGACGTCCTCGCCGACGACCTTTCTGCCGTGCTGGCAGCCACGGTTCGCGAGGACAAGAAGGCGGTCATCGTCGGTCACAGCATGGGCGGGATGAGCATCATCGCCTGGGCTGGTCGTCACCCCGACGAGGTCAAGAAGTACGCGTCGGCGGTCATGCTCGCGAGCACCGCGAGTGAAAGGTTGATCGCCGAGACCACGGTCATCCCACTGCCCAATCGCTTTCCTCGGGTGCCGGTCCCCGTGGGCCGCGCCATCCTCAGTTCGCCCGTTCCGTTTGTCTCCTCGGGCGCCATGACGAAGGCGATCCAGTACGTCTCGATGTCACCGAACGCGACCAAGGCCGAGATTCAGTTCTGCGAGAACATCGTTCGTGAGTGCAAGCCGCGGATTCGTGGCGGTTGGGGAGCAGCGCTGAGCACCCTCGACATTCACGAGGGACTCGACAATCTCGAAGTGCCGACCACCGTGCTCGTCGGTTCGCTCGATCGGCTCACTCCGCCGGTCCATGCGCGCAAGCTTGCGCAGGTCCTCGACGACGCCGGCAACCTCGAACGGTTGATCGTGTTGCCGGGCGTCGGTCACATGTCGTCGATCGAGAACATCGACGAGTTCGACAAGGAAATCGTGCGACTGCGCAATCTCTAGCGCAACGCAGCTCTAGCTGAAGACGACCGTCTTGCGCCCGTGGACCAGAACCCGATCCTCGAGGTGCCAGCGCAGTCCGCGTGAGAGCACGAGCTTTTCGATGTCTCGGCCCTGCCGGACCATGTCGGCGACATCGTCGGCGTGGTCGACGCGGATCACGTCCTGCTCGATGATCGGACCGGCATCGAGTTCGGCGGTCACGTAGTGGCAGGTGGCGCCGATCAACTTCACGCCGCGGGCGAACGCCTGGTGATAGGGGCGGGCACCGATGAACGACGGCAAGAAGCTGTGGTGGATGTTGATCGCGCGGCCGGCCCAGTGCTCGCACAGTGATTCGGGCAGCACCTGCATGAAGCGTGCAAGAACCACGGCATCGGGGTTGTGAGCGTCGACCAGGGCGCGGACCTTCTCGAAGGACAGTCCCCGTTCGGCCGGGTCCTTGGCGAACGGAACGTGGTGGAAGTCGATCCCGTGGCGCTCGGTGACACTGCGCAGGTCCTCGTGATTTCCGATGACGGCGCTGATCTCTGCCGGAAGTTCTCCGCCCGCGGCGCGGCCCAGGAGGTCATGCAAGCAGTGACCTTCCTTGCTCACGAGCAGCACGATCTTCTTGGGTGCGCCGGAGTCGTGAAGAGTCCACTCGGTTTCCGGACCGATCTCGGCCGCAACAGCTTTGAACCGTTCACGAAGCTCGTCGATGCTCATGCTCACAGACGACGCACGGACCGCCTGACGCGTGAAGAACCATCCGGTGTCGGCATCGGCGTGGTATGCGGCCTCCACGATCCATCCACCGACGTCGGTGAGAAAGGTCGAGATGCGTGCGACGATGCCCGTGGTGTCGGGGCAGCCGAGGGACAGAACATAGCGACGATCGTCGATCGAAGGTGCAGCGGTCATGCGGCCTAGTCTCTCAGGTGCGGCTGCGGCGACGGTCGCGTGGTGGTGTGCCAAGCTTTCCATCATGTCTGAAGCTGCACTCACTCGTTCCCAGGTTGCCGCGATGGTGGACCACACTCTCCTCAAACCCGAAGCCACCGCGGCCGATGTGACCGCCCTGATCGACGAGGCGCGCAGTCTCGGTGTGCTGGCCGTCTGTGTCTCGCCGTCGATGTTGCCGATTCGCGCCGACGGACTGGTGACGGCGGCCGTCGTCGGATTCCCGTCGGGGAAGCATCATTCACTGGTCAAGGGTGCCGAAGCGCGACTGGCCGTCGATCAGGGCGCTACCGAGATCGACATGGTCATCGACGTAGGAGCGGCGGTCGCGGGCGACTACAGCGCTGTGCTCGCAGACATCCTCACCGTCCGTGAGGCGATGGGGGAGAGTGCGATCCTCAAAGTGATTCTCGAAACCGCTGCTCTGTCCGACGAGGCCATCGTCGAATGCTGCCGCGCGGCCGTGCGCGCCGGGGCGAACTTCGTCAAGACCTCCACCGGCTTCCACCCCGCGGGTGGGGCGACGGTCGAGGCCGTCGAACTGATGGCACGGACGGTCGGCCCAGGCGTGGGAGTCAAGGCCAGTGGCGGAATACGTACGACGCAGGCCGCACTCGACATGATTGCGGCCGGCGCCACCCGTCTCGGATTGTCCGGAACCCGAGCAGTATTGGACGGTCTGACCGACTAGGTCAGCAGGCCGCAGCTGTCCGGCACCGCCGAGGCGTTCTGGTTGTTCGCGTCGGCGACGGGCATGGCGTAAGCGCCGCCCTCCAGTGAGATCTGGATTGCGTCGTCGGTGACGGTCAGCTTGGTGGGCTTCATGTCCAGCGGGTACGTCTGCAGGCTGTCGGTGAGTGTCTGGACGATGCCGTCGACCAGGTCTGTCGGCAGACCCAATCCGAGAATCTCGGCGCCGACGGTCTGAACGTCGACCACACCGTTGGTGACGGTGGGCTTGACCGTGAGCTTCGCGAGCCCGACCGGTCCGACGTCGAACGCGAGTGTTCCGGCGCTCGAGTCGGCGGTGACGCCGGAGACGAGGCCACCGAAGGTCTGCTCCTGCAAGGTGGCGAGAATGCCTGCGGTAGACCAGGTGACGTCGGCGCTGGAGCTGCCGATGGTGCCGCTGTTACCCGCCGAGGGCTGCAAGTTGATGTCGTTCACCTTCGCGTGAACCTGCATGCCCGTTGCGGGGCCGAACGAAGAGTCGTCACTGTCGATGCTGATGTACGGCACCTTCTTGTCGACTGCCTGCAGGAGTACGGGCTTCCAGCTCAACCCGACGTCGACCTGGGATCCCAGTTCGCTCTGGAACTGATCGGCCATGCAGGTCTTCACCTGGTTGCGTACGTACAGTTCTCCACCGACGAGTGCCGCCACGAGCACGGCGATCACCACGAGAAGGATGACGAGCACTCGGTTGCGCGGACGAGGGTTGTTCGCTGCGACAGTCATTCGCCAGATTCTTCCCGACGAGTCTGAACGAACTCTGTGAATACGCACTTCCTCATTCCTGTGATGCGCGACACAGTCGCCCGTAGTCTGTTCGAAACGGCGTTTTCGACGGTCACCGGAGGTGGTCATGGCTTCGGACTACGAATCACTCGAGCTGCTGGCGCTGCGACAGTGTGGATTTGTCACGGCTCTCCAAGCGTCCGAACTGGGTTTCGGTCTGGCGTCGATGGAGGAGATGACGGAATCCGGAACATGGACATGTGAGTGCCGGGGACTCTTTCGCCTCGAACGCGTCAGACATACTGCCTTGGACGAATTTGCGAAGTGGTGCACGTGGTTCGCCGGTAGCGCCACCGTCTCGCATTACAGCGCCGCAGATCTACATGGCCTCGGGCACCTGCAACCTCGCTTCATTCATCTCTCGACAGCGCACCCACTCGCGGCGCCGACCCGCCAAGTCGCCCTGCACCGACTGCCGCTCGCGGACGACGAGTGCGAACAGATTGGACCCATCCGCATCACCACGCCTCTGCGCACCGTGCACGACCTCGCATCAGGTGGAATTTCTCAAGTTCTGCTCAACGAAGTAGTCGCCGATGCGGTAGCGATAGGTCGACTGGACGCGCACGAGTTGTATCTCTCGTGTGAAAACGCGAGCATCGACGTTGCCGTCCGAGTGGAGTTGGCGCTCGCCGCAAGCCTGTAGTCGAGATTGATTTTCTATGCTTCTGCGACCTTCTGGCATCACGTTTGAAATCGAATATGACACCAATATCAGAGATTTGAAATGCGCTACTTCGGGGCGAATATTCTGACTTCAGTGCAGGTGGGGCGATATCTGGACTAGTACTTCGGGACTTTCGACCCATGATCGCTGCAGCTTGGTGATGTCGGCGATGAACTAATTCGGCGAAAAGCGTAGTTACTTTACAGTCAATGGGATAACGTCACGGCATCAAAAGCAGACGGACGCTTGTCCTGGACGGCTGTCTGCTCCCGTGTGCGAGAGGGATGTGGATGTCCGTGAGTGGTGTTCGTCGTGTTGTCGGTGGTTTGAGTGCGTTTGCTGTTGCTGCGGGTTTCGCGGTGGTTGCGGGTGTCGGGGTTGCTGGTGCGGCTCCGGTGACGGCTGAGTTCAATTCCGATGGGTACAAGGTGACTCGGACGATCAGTAACGGCACGCCGTCCGAGGGTGATGTGATCACGTCGAAGACGGTGTTCAAGCGAACTGCTGGGGTTCACAATCTGTATGCGGTGCGCGATTTTCATCCGGCGTGTATGACGTATGTCGATGGTTCGGCGACGGTGAACGGTAGTGCGTTCCGTGTCAACGAGGTGGCTACTGATTCTGTTCGGTTGAGTGCGGGTGCTACGGAGTGGCCGATGTGGGGCGGTGACGTCAAGACGTTCGAATTCCAGTATCGCGTCGGCGCGGATTGTGCTCGTGGTACCAATTTGTCGACGACGGTGCATTTCGACGGGACGGTGTTCGTTGACGACACGACGAATGGTCGTGGCCCGTCGATCAATGTTCAGAAGAACGTCTCGACGACGGCCGTGTCACCGGTCAGTGGCGCTCAGGTGGGGCAGCCGGTGACGTTGAGTGCGACGGTGACCGGTGGTGCCGACGGTGATTCGGTGGAGTTCTTCGACGCAGGTTCCAAGATCGGTGCGGGCGCGCTCGCCAATGGTGTTGCAACACTTGCCTGGACACCGACCACCCGTGGAGACCACTCGATCACAGCGAAGTTCGCCGACACGGCGCGTGCCGTCGGTTCCGCTTCGGCAGCGCTGATCGTGAACGTTTCGCAGGCCGATGCTCAGTCCAGTACGACGCTGGCGCCGATCTCGGGCGCGCAGGTCGGCAAGTCGACCACTCTCAAAGCGACTGTGTCCGCGTCGGGCACCGGTGGAACGGTCACGTTCAAGGTCGGCGGAACGGTGCTCGCTTCGGTGCCGGTGGCAGGCAACGGTGAAGCGACCTACGCCTGGGTTCCGACGGTTGCCGGTGCGCAGAACGTCGAGGCTGTGTTCGCCGGCAGATCCGGCGTCACCGGGTCGAGTACCACCGCGAATGTGACAGTCGCCGAACAGCCCGCCGGAACAACAAGCTCCACAACAGATCTCAGCGTAGTAGCGGGGCAGGTCGGCGTTGCACAGACGATCTCCGCTCAGATCAGTCCTGCAAATGCCGGTGGCACAGTCACCTTCAAGGACGGCGAGACCGTCATCGGCACGGCTACGGTCGATTCATCCGGAAAGGCCAGCCTTTCGTGGAAGCCCGCAACTCAGGGTCAGCGAATTGTCGCGGCGGAGTACTCGGGCGCCGGCACGGTGACGGCATCCTCCGATCAGGTCTCCGTCCAGATCGCCGCACCGGTCGACGGTGAAGAACCTGGCAACGGCACCGGTTCGCTCGGCAGCCTCGGCAACATCTTCGGCTCCTAGCAATCGATACCCGGTGATGCCCCGCCCGCTTCAGGTGGTGGGGCATCACCCATATCCCTCACTTCTCGAGAAGGAAAATCTATGTCTGTAGGTTCTGCACGTCGTGCAGTTGCAGGTTTGAGTGTGTTTGCTGTTGCTGCGGGTTTCGCGGCGGTTACGGGTCTCGGGGTTGCGGGAGCTGCGCCGGAGACACCGGGTTCGTTGACGTGGAATGCGAACAACTACGAATACACGCGGACGATCAGCAATGTGACTCCGTCCGAGGGCGAGACGATCACCGTGAAGACTGTGTTCAAGCGGAAGAACATCGTCGTGGATTACCTGTATGCGATCAAGGATGTTCATCCGACATGTCTGACGTACGTCGAGGGTTCGGCGAAGGTGAATGGTTCGACGCGGAGTGTCGAGTCCAAGGGTGCTGATTTTGTTCGTGTGAAGGGGTCACTGACAGAGTGGCCGCTGTACAACAACGACTCGAAGACTTTCGAGTTCAAGTACACGGTGGGCGCGGATTGTGCGCGTGAGGTGCCGTTGGATACTTCGGTGCATTACAACGCGTCAGTGACGAGTTCCGATTTCCAGAACAAGGGCCCGGCGGTGACGGTGTCGAAGAACATTTCGGCGACGACGCTGTCACCGGCCAGTGGCGTGAAGTTGGGACAACCTGTTCCGCTGAGCGCGACGGTGACCGGTGGTGCCGACGGTGATTCGGTGGAGTTCTTCGACGGTGCCACCAAGATCGGTGCGGGCGCGCTCGCCAATGGTGTTGCAACACTTGCCTGGACGCCGGCTGACATCCGAACCCACAGCGTGACGGCCAAGTACCTCGGAAATGCAAAGGTGGCGACCTCCACGTCGTCAGCTGTCGACGTCGTCGTGTCCGAAGCGGACAAGAGCACTGCAACCGCGATCACCGGTCCCGCAAGTGCAGTTGCAGGTGAGTCCGTGACCGTCGAGGCTACGGTGTCGCCTACTCCGGCGGGTGGCACGGTGCAGTTCAAAGACGGTGCAACCGACCTCGGCGGCGCCGTTACCGTCGATGCCAACGGCAAGGCCTCGCTGACGAATTCCTATGCAGAAGGCGCGCATTCGATCGTGGCGGTGTACTCCGGTTCCGGTGTCTACCAGGCCTCGACGTCGGCGCCGCATGCGTTGACAGTCGCTCCGGTGGTGGTCGAGGAGAACACAACGACCACACTCGTCGGCCCGTCGACGGCGTCGACCGGTGAGGCATTGTCGTTCACTGCCTCGGTCTCGACCGGTGCTGCAGGTGGCACCGTGCAGTTCAAGGAAGGTGGCAGGGATCTGGGCCCCTCGGTTCCAGTGGACGCCACGGGTAAGGCGACAACCATGCCGACCTTCAACGTGGCGGGCGAGTACAGCATCACCGCAGTATTCTCGGGTTCGGGCAACTACCTGGGTTCGACGTCCAACACCCAGACTGTGAACGTCAAGGCGCCGGCTCCCACCGACCAGCAGACCCAGACGGTCTTGACCGTTCCGGCGGATGCAAAAACCGGTACGGCAGTTGGTCTGTCCGTAACCGTCACGCCGACGCCGGTTGGCGGCACAGTGCAGTTCAAGGACGGCTCGGGCAATCTCGGCTCGCCGGTGCCGGTCGTCGAGGGCAAGGCGTCGATCATGCACGAGTTCGCGAGCGTCGGTACGCACGACATCACGGCCGTCTACTCGGGTGCAACGGGATTCCTCACTTCTACCTCGGCCGCTCAGTCGGTTTCGGTCACGGCTCCGGCCGCGGAGGATCAGGAAACGTCCATCACCGTGAGCGCTGCGGCGTCAGCGGTCAAGGGCGCGAAGGTTGATCTCGTTGCGGCAGTGGCACCTACGCTCAGCGCAGGAACCGTTCAGTTCATGGACGGAACCACCCCGATCGGTGGACCGGTTGCGGTAGTGAACGGTAAGGCCACGCTCTCGCACACCTTCACCGAACTCGGAGATCGCCGAATCACCGCGGTGTTCAGCGGAACTGACGGCTACCTCGGTTCCGAGACCCAGGCCGCAGTTACCGTCAAGGTCACGGCAGAGCCCGACGGCGGCGATCCCGGCAACGGCGGCAGTTCGACAGGTTCGCTGGGAAGCCTGGAAAACATCTTCGGGTCCTAGCCCGACGCCTGCACACGGACGCCTCGCCGCGGAGACAACCTCTGCGGCGAGGCGTTTCCCGTCTGCGAGTTCAGGGGTTCGGCGCTACGACATGCCATGGCACCGTCAGGATGCAGTCGCGAAGACGTCGTCGCGCGGGTTGCACGGGAATTCCTTGCGCCCGAAGAATTTCCAATGCGGCAGCCCATCGATGTCGAGGTCCGAACGAGGCGTGTGGCGCAGCGGTGGCCCAGGCTCGATCGGCCGCGCTGAGCAGCGCGTGGATCGGCTCACCTGGAACGTTGCGGTGAATGAGAGCCTTCGGGAGACGTTCCGCGATGTCGGAAGGACGCTCGATGTCGAAGGGGTCCCAGGCCAGTGTCAGGGTCAATGGACGATCGGCGTCGAGAAGCACCCAGGCGCAACGCCTCCCGAGCTCGTCGCAGGTTCCGTCGAGTAGCAGTCCGCCGGGGGCGAGGCCGGACTGAATGTGTGCCCACGCAGAGTCCACCGCGTCCTCCGGGTATTGCCGGAGGACGTTGAAGGCGCGTACGAAAACGGGTGTGAGACCGGCCAGTTCGAATCCGCCACGGGCGAAGCTGACACCGTCACGACTCTCGACTACGCGAGCGGGGTCGATCTCGAGCCCGATGACGCGTCGATCCCGCCGGACAGCGGTGAGGCGGCTTGCCATCTCGAAGGTGGTGTCCGGCCTCGCCCCGTACCCGAGGTCGACGATCAACGGATCGGCCGCATTGTTCAGGGCGCGAGCGATAGTGCGGTTGTGGACGATCCACCGGTCACTTCGTCGCAGTCTGTTGATCCCCGTCGTGCCACGGGTGATGACCCCCTCGATCTTCGGGGGTGGAGCCTTCTTCACGCCGGATTCAGCGTGCGGCGAGCCAGGTCGCCGTGACCTGGGCTTCGGTGCGGAACAGATCGACGAGGTTGATGAGCATGAGCTGTTCCAACTTCGCGCCGATGAACGGTATGAAGACCTTCGCCTCGGACGTGGTTCGCAGCGTGGACCCGGTATCGGTCGCGAACAATTCCATGGTCCCGGACAGATTCCCCGGCCCGGCCGGGATGGACGCTTCGTACGTTCCGGTCACGGTGTCACCGAAGGCGCCGTACGACTCCTTGCGCGTGATGACCAGATCCTTCTTCATCACCGTCTGAGCAATGTCCGGCAAATCGGTGCGCGGAAGAATGTGGTGCAGTACGAGATCGATTCCGGAATCGGTGACCTCGAAATGTTCCACATGGTTCTCGGAATGCTTGCGCATCTCCTCGACGCGGGCCTCCCAGTACGAGCGGTCCGCCAGTGCCGCGTAGACCTGCTCGGGGGAGTGCTGATAGCGGGCGGAGTAGTCGATGCGGCGAGCCATGATCGGAAAGAATACCTGTTACGCGCTGTGACAAGCCAAATTGGCCGTATCCACAACTATCGCCGCCCGCAGGATCTTACTTCGCGATCCACTCCCGGGTGAAGTCCTGTTCGGCCTGGATGAGCCGGACAACCTCGTCGACGATCGCGCTTTCGATCTTTCCGCCGAGGAACGGGATCTTGACCTCGACCTCACCCTCGATCTCGAGAGTGGCGGAGTTCTCGTCGCCAGTCAGGACCTGCGTGCCCTCGATACGGGCGGGAACACCGTCGACGTGGGCGGAGAAGGTGCCAGTGGCCTTGCCGTCCTTGAAAGGAGCCATCGTCTCACTGCGCTTGATGACGATGTCGCCGTTGACGACCTTCGACACCATGCTCGGGAGATGCTCGGCAGCAATGATCTGCGACATCGTGACCGCGACGGTCTCGTCGCGAACGGTCAGCTCTTCGATCGCCGCGCCGGGACCACCGACAGCGACGATTCGGTCGCGCCAGTACTGCTCGGAGGTCACCGCCTCATGGACCTTCTCGGCGGGGACTGTGTACTTCGACGAATGCTCGATGCGACGGCTCACGATTGTGGAGGCTACCGTTTATCGATGTGTGGGACGTAACCATTGGCAGACGCGTCGTGGAATCAGGCGCTTTCGTGTCCGAGAACGTTGACTTGTCGGGATTGACGACGCTCCGAATCGGGGGACCGGCGCGGCTGCTCGCCGAATGCCCGACGACGCAGTCGTTGATCGACGTCGTGACGCTGCTCGATCGCGAGCAGATCCCGACGCTGATTCTCGCCGGCGGATCGAATCTCGTGATCTCGGACGCGGGATTCGACGGAGTTGTCGTTCGTGTGGCCAACACCACCGTGAGCCTCGACACGGACCGCGTCATTGCCGAAGCGGGCGCAGTGTGGGACGAAGTAGTCGGCCAATCCGTCGCCGCGGAACTGGGCGGCCTCGAATGCCTGTCCGGGATTCCGGGCTCGACCGGTGCGACGCCGGTGCAGAACGTCGGCGCGTACGGCGTCGAGGTGGGCTCGCGGCTCCGGCAGGTTCAATTGCTCGACCGACGCAGCGGCGAAGTGTCGTGGGTCGAACCGTCGAAACTCGAGTTGGGCTACCGGTCGAGCGTTCTCAAGCATTCCGATGCAGCAGTGGTTCTCGCCGTCGAATTCGATGCGTCGACCGACGGATTGAGCGCCCCGCTCGCGTACCGCGAACTGTTCACTGCACTCGGGGCCGAGGAAGGCGAGCGGTTGCCTGCGTCGCAGGTCCGCGAGGCGGTTCTGGGATTGCGGACCGGCAAGGCGATGGTGCTCGATCCGTACGACCACGACACGTGGAGCGCGGGTTCATTCTTCACCAACCCCGTGGTGCCGGACGACAAGCTGCCCGCTGTGCTCGGAGCAATAACCGAACAGCTCGGAGACGTCACCGTGCCGCAGTTCCCGGGCAGTGGTGGAACCAAGCTCTCGGCCGGATGGTTGATCGAACGGGCCGGATTCTCGAAGGGTTATCCCGGTGAAGATGCACCGGCCAGGCTGTCGACGAAACACACCTTGGCGTTGACCAACAGAGGGTCGGCAACGAGCGCGGATGTGGTCTCGCTCGCGCGGACGGTTCGCGACGGCGTCGAAGCCGCGTTCGGCGTCCACCTGGAACCGGAACCGGTAACTGTGGGCTTCACCATCTGATTCCTGACGGAGCCCGCAGGTAGCCTGTTGAAGTGCATGAGCTGGGTGGTCGGAGAAGTCGTTCGCGTGTTGTTGCGTTGGTAGCTGTATTGCTCGCGGTGATGGTGGCCGCCGTCGGCTGCACGATCGGTGGCAAGGACGGACAAGGCGGTGCGGCGGCCGCCGAACCAGCGCTTGTTGCGACCGTGGTGTCGACGCCGGCACCCGGTACCAAAGACGTCAGCCCGGTCGCGCGCGTCTCGGTTGCGGTGACCCAGGGAACACTGGCCGACGTCAATCTCAGCAACGCGGCCGGTAAGGCCGTCGCCGGACAACTCTCGCCTGACAAGACGACGTTCACCGTCAGTGAGGCACTCGGCTACGGCACCACGTATTCGTGGTCGGGCTCGGCAACCGGAACCGACGGTAAATCCGTGCCAGTGCAGGGGAGCTTTACGACGGTCGCCCCGGAGTCGACCACCGGCGCCACCCTCAACATCGCCGACGGCCAGGAAGTTGGTATCGCGGCACCGATCACGTTGCAGTTCGACAACTCCGTCGTCGACAAGGCGGCCGTCGAGAAGGCGCTTGTCGTGACCACCGTGCCGCCCACCGCCGGATCGTGGGCATGGCTGGCCGACGACAACGGCGGATCACGGGCCCATTGGCGACCGGCCGATTACTGGGTGCCGGGCACAACTGTCCATCTGGACGCCAAGCTCTACGGCTTGAACTACGGCGGTGGCGCTTACGGCGACCAGGATCTCACGCTCGACTTCACGATCGGTCGTAGCCAGATCGTGAAGGCGAACGCGCCGAGCCACCGCATGCAGGTGGTGCGAGACGGTCAGACGATCATGGACATTCCCGTCAGCTACGGCGAGGGAAACGAACCTCGAAACGTCACGCGCAGCGGCATTCACATGGTGACGGAGAAGTACGAAGACTTCATGATGTCCAATCCGCCGTTCTACGAGAACGTGCGTGAGCGTTGGGCGGTGCGCATCTCCAACAACGGCGAATTCATCCACGCCAATCCTCAGACCACCGGGGTACAGGGCTCGTCGAACGTCACGAACGGTTGCATCAACCTGTCGACATCCGACGCGCAGGAATACTTCGGAACCGCCCTCTACGGTGACCCCGTCGAGGTGACCGGCACGTCGATCGACCTGTCGCCTGCGGACGGCGACATCTACGACTGGGCGATCGATTTGCCGACCTGGAAGTCGATGTCTGCACTGGCGTAAGTCTCTACTGCTGTGAACCGAGAAATCCGTCGACGAGCGGAACCATCCGGGCGTTGCTTGCGTCAATACAGGTAAGCGCTGTCGGCTCGGGGGAGTCCGACGGGGATTTCGACGTCAGGGGGCAGCGGTGGGCATTCCATTTCTGGAAGATGTGCTTGGCAGGATCTCCGAAGCGACGCATGCCGTCCCGTCCGGCGTGGCGGCGTTGCCAGTTGTCGGCGCTCCCATCGCGAGCGCAGTCGCTACATCTGCTCTGGTGCAATCCGTAACCGACGACCGCGGCGCGTTCGACGACGAGATGGCTGTTGCGACCGCCGACGCCGATGCAGAGCGCGCACGAGCCTGGGGTGAGCGCGATGCCCTCACGGCCCAGACGTCATCGCTCGAGTACAGCGAACATGCAATCGTGGACGACGATCCTTTCGATGCGATGTCGCACTCCGAAATCTTCAACCACGTCAACGAGATGAATCCGGCAACCCTGAGTGCAATCGGTGAGGCCTGGAAGGCCATTGCCGGCCGGGTGGAATCTGGCATCGGGAAGTTCCAGAACGATGTGAACGGTGCAATCACCGAAGGCTGGCAGGGGCGCGGCGGCTCGGCTGCGTTGGAAGCAGTGCTGGCCTACTCGGCTGATGCGGGTGAGCTGAAGGTGCGGGTCGATCTGATCTCGAACAAGATCGAGGAGGCGAAGATCGCACTCGACGAGGCCAAACGCTCGATTCCGGCACCCGACGGCGCCTCGACGGTCGAGAGGTTTCTCAGCCTGGTTCCCGGGGCTACGTGGAAGCAGGCCCAATACGAAGCGGAAGAAGCCGAACGTCAAGCGCGCCAGGTGATGAAGGACGTGTATCTGCCGTACATGAAGCGTGCGGACGACCAGGTGCCGATCCTCCCGGCCGCTTTCAATCCGGTCACCGGCAGTGGCGGGGCTGGAAGTGGCGGGGCTGGAAGTGGCGGCGCATTCGGTGGTGGTGGTTCCGGCGGAGGTATGGCCTCGGGAACGGGGAACGGGCTCGGCGCGCCATCGGCGTCGGGTGGCGGAGTTGGTGGAGGAGTGGACGGTGGAAACTCCGGCGGTGCAAATCCGGCCGGGGACGGTTCCGGTCAGAACCCTTCCAGCAGCAGTTCCGGAAATGGTGACAACCGTAGTGGTGTTGACGCCCAGGGGAATTCCGGTGCCGACGCCGCCCGGTCCGCAAACGATTCCGGCCCGGCCCGGACCACCGCGGCACATGCCGGTCCACTGTCCGCCGGTGCAGCGCCGGATGGCCTTGCCCGTGCAACTCCGAATGGTGCTCAGCTCGGTTCCGGTGTGCCGTCAGGCCCGGTGGGTAGCGGTTCGGGTGGAGGATCTGCCGGTGGAATCGGTACCGGCGGCTTCGGGCCAGGTGGAGCCCTCGGACCTGGCGGCCCTGGCGGCGGCGGTGGCCTCGCCGGTGGCGGACGTGGGGGAGTCAACGGAACTGGCGGTACTTCGGCGACGGGCGCGCAGAGTGGTCGGGGAGCGATGGGTGGCGTCGGCGGCATGGCACCGGGACGAGGGCAAGGGCAAGACGAAGACAACGTTCACGACACCCCCGGCTACCTCGTCACCGTCGAGAACGGCAACGCCCTGATCGGCGACCTACCCATGGTCTCCCCGGCGGTACTGGGCGAATGACCACCATGCAGTGGCAGTTCACCGGCCTCGAATTCCAGATTCTCTGGGAAGCGGTCGGACGTGACCGACTCCCGTACCCGCTGCGGTTTCGTCCGGCGGCCGACACCATGAACGAGCTGACAGCGGCGCGACGTCGAGCGGGAGCGCACCTGTCTGCCGTGCTCGACGATCGGCTGCATCACGTTCTCGGTGCTCTCGCGAATCCTGATGCTCGTGTGGAGGTTTCCGGTTTTCACGGGCAGAAAATGAGTACGGTGACGCGATTGCACGGTGTTGTTGCCGGCGACCTGGGTGTGCTCCTGACTCAACTGCCCGGCAGGACTGTCGACTGTGGCTCCGACGTGGTTTTCACCGTGGCACGCCCATCGGCAATTCCGCGGATGCTCGTCGATCACCTGCCGACCTGCCCCGCTGGATCGGAGCGTGGCGTGAGCATCGAAAGGCCGAAAACTGCCGGGAGGCAGAGCTTTCTGAGCAGCGCAGCCGGTGCGCGCGGAAGCGAGGAAGTGAGCAGATTCTTCGGCCGAGAGCGGACCTCGATCGGTGAAGTCACCGCATACCCGGGAGGAGCCGTCGACAGCAGGCCGACCGACGACGGAATAACGTTTCACTGGTACGACTATGCCGGCGACGGTCGGTACATCATCACCGCGGGTGAAACCGTGAGTGCCCGCGGCGCTTCCGCGGAAGTGACGGAGGCCGAGATTGCACGCAATCTCGACTCCGTCCTCCGTCAGTCGATTCGCCCGAGGCTCTAGCTGTTCGGTGCGATTCGAACTAGCTGGTGGTGCGATGGAACCGACCGGGGCTTGCCTGATCCCGCGGCTTGACGATGATCTGATCGAGGTTCACATGTGACGGCCGCGACGCGACAAAACCGATGATCTCGGCGATGTCCTGCGCCACCAACGGTGTGATTCCCTCGTACACCTTGTCGGCCTTGTCCTGATCACCCTCGAACCGGACGAGTGAGAACTCGGTCTCGACTGCTCCGGGCGCGATTTCGGTCAGTCGAACGGGCTTACCCAACAGTTCACCGCGCAATGTCCGATGAAGGACGGCTTGAGCGTGTTTGGCGGTGGTATAGCCCGAGCCGTTGTCGTATGCCTCCAGCGCGGCCACCGAGGTGATGGTCACGACCAGACCGTCACCCGAATCGATCAGCTTGGGCAGCAGTGCCTTCGTCACACGCAACGTGCCCAGGACATTGGTCTCCCACATCCACCGCCAGTCGTCCAGATCGGCGTCCAGGACTGTTGCCAGACCCTTTGCACCACCCGCGTTGTTGACCAACACGTCGACACGGGGGACCACGGCCGCGAACGCGTCGACGGAATCCTCGTCGGTGACGTCGAGTTCGAGAGCGGTACCACCGATTTCCTCGGCGATCTTCTCGAGACGATCGACGCGGCGAGCACCGATCACGACGTGGAATCCCTGAGCTGCCAGGGTGCGGGCGGTGGCCTCACCGATTCCGGAGCTGGCTCCGGTGACTACGGCGATGCGGGCATCGGAAGAAATGGTCATGATGCAATCGTAGGGCTAGTCGGCGGCATACTCTGCTTCCCGTTCGATGGATTCAATGTGACGACGCGGTACCTTGACCGGGCCAGGGGTGTAGGTGACGGCGCGCAGCGCGCCGCTGTACCGGAATGGTCCGTGGCGTCGTCGTACTTCCCACGACACAGGTCCTCTGGCGTCGACCCCGACCGAGATGCCGGTCCACGGCGCCATCCCGACCAGTTGTACTTGCCCGAGCAGTTGGCCCGCGTGAATGCCGTCGACGCTGACGTGGAGGTCCCAACGCAACCGCGGTAACACAGCCACGGACACGTCGATTCGCTTGGTGCCGACCGGCAATGGCCCCGCATCGGCCACGGAGTAGGAACCGAAGGCGTTGTATCCGAGATGCAGGTTGCCGTCCTCGACGTAGAGAAGATATCCACCTTGTGGATCCCCATGGGCGACAAGGACGCCGGCGTCGCCTTCGCGGTAACCGTCGAGTTCGATCGTGATGTCGAAGTCACGGAACCCGATCAGTTTGGATGAGCGGTAGCGCTCCAGTGGGGGCGTTCCCGCAAGTAGTCGCACCGGGCGTGAGAGTGCCTCCTCCTCCGGACGGCGAACCGCGCCGACGGTATTGCCCAGTAGAGGAAACACGGTGTTCGCCCACGCCGAGTGGTCCCAGGCCTCGGCGAGTTCGCGAACCTTGTCGGGAAACCGTGATGCGAGGTCGTCGAGCTCGGTCGGGTCGGCTCGGACGTCGAACAATTGCCAGTGCGGTTTGTCGATGTCAGCTGGAGCGAGCGCCAGCAGTTTCCATCCGTCCTTGTAGTAGCCGCGGATTCCGGTCACCTCGGTGTACTGCTCGGTGTGGGTACTCGGAGCGGTGGGTGAACGCAGAACCGGCGCGCTCGACACACCGTCGAACTCCTTGACCGGCAGCCCGTTTCGCACGGTGGGGGTTTCGATTCCGGCCAGTTCGAGAAGCGTCGGCGTCAGGTCGGTGACATACGCGAACTGGTCGCGGATCCCGTTGTCGCCCGCTTCGGGTTTCAATCCCGCGGGCCAGGACAGGAGGAAGGGAACACGGATCCCACCGGCAAAGGATTGCCCTTTGTAGAACCGGAAGGGGGTGTTGGACGTCTGCCCCCATCCACGTGGATAGTGCACGCCCAATTCAGGTCCGCCGATGAGGGATTCGTCGTGTGGGACATCGCCCACCCAGTCCGGATCCTGAATATGTGCGAACTGCGCGAAGTAGCTTCGAGTCCCGTCCGAACCGCCCTCGGCGGTGCCGCCGTTGTCCGAGGTGAAGACGATGATCGTGTTGTCGAGTTCGCCCAGTTCGTCCAGGGTGTCGACGATGCGTCCGACGCTCTGATCGATCGAGTCGACCATCGCCGCGTACACCTCCATGTAGCGGGCGAACCGAGACTGCACCTCCGGCGTGAGCGAATGCCATTCGGGCACGTCGAATCCGGGTTCGGAGTTACGCGGTGCCTGTCGTGTCCCCTCCGGAAAGAGTCCCTGCAGTAGCTGAGAGGCGAACCGCGACTCGCGGATTCGATCCCAGCCCTCGTCGTAGCGACCGCGGTATTTCGCCTGATCGGCGGGCTTGGCCTGTAAGGGTCCGTGCATGGCGACGTGTGCGAAGTAGAGAAAGAACGGCTTGTCCTGATCGTGGGCGCGAAGGTCCTTGATGTACCCGACAGCCTTGTCGGTCAGATCGTCGGTGAGGTAGTAGCCCTCGGGATACTCGTCGACGTCGACCACAGAATTGTCGGAGATCAGTTGATTGGGGTAGTAGAAGGAGTTGAGTCCTTCGAGTGAGCCGTAGTAGCGATCGAATCCACGCTGTGTCGGCCAGGAGTCACGACTTCGTCCCGGGGCGAGGTTTGCGTCGCGCACGAGATGCCACTTGCCCACCGCATAGGTCGCATAGCCCGCGCCGCGGAGGATTTCGGGGAGTGTCTGGACGTCGTCGGCCAATTCCAGACGCAGTCCGGGGTATCCCGGATCGGCGTTGGCAACAAATCCGTACCCGGCGCGGTGCGGATTGAGGCCGGTGAGAAGCGCGGCGCGCGACGGCGAGCAGAGGGGCGTCGTGTGATAGTTGGTCATTCGAATGCCCTGCGAGGCAAGGCGGTCGAGGGTGGGAGTCTCGATCTCGGAGCCGAACGGTCCGATGTCGCTGTATCCCATGTCGTCGATCAGAACCACGACGATGTTGGGTGATCCGAGAGGCGGGGTCGTGGCTGTGGGCCACGCCGGGGTCGAATCGGCTGCGGGTGAGTCATGAGTTGTTCGAGGCACCTTCTGCCGCAACTGCACCTTCGATAACCGAATACTCGGAAGCGTCGCCGGCGATACTGCGGCTTCGTTCCCCATGGATGTTGACCGGGATGTCGCCGGCAAGTGTGATGCGCTCCAGACGCCGGTACTGGTCGTCGTAGTCTGCGATCGCGTAATGCTGGGTGGCGCGGTTGTCCCAGATCGCGACGTCACCCGCTTCCCAGTTCCAGCGCGTCGTGTACTCGAGCTTGATGGCGTGATCCTGCAAGAGCTTGAACACACCGTTCGACTGTTCGGTGCTCAACCCGACGAAGTTCTTGACAAAATGTCCGAGGACGAGCGTGCGTTCTCCGGTTTCGGGGTGGACACGCACCACGGGGTGCTCCGTCTCGAAGTACGTGGACTGGAACTCCTCGCGATAGGCGGCCGTGCGATCTTCGGTGAGACGCTCGGCGCTGGTGGCCGCGTAATCGTAGACGTTCGTGTGGCGAGCCCAGAGGTTCTCCGCGAGCGCCTTGAGTGGATCCGGCAGTCCGTTGTACGCGGCCACCCCCGACGCCCACGTCGTCGAACCGCCGTATTCGGGCAGCTGCACCGCGCGCAGGATCGAAGCTTTGGGGATGCGATCGACGAAGGTGACGTCGGTGTGCCAACTGTTGGCCTTGCCCAGGTCCGAATCGATGGGCAGAACTTTTGCGCCGTGCGACTTCACCGTGGGGTGGGCAGTGGTCGGGGTGCCCAACAGCTGGGCGAACTCGTACTGCGAATCGTTGTCGAGGTGGTTCTGTCCGCGGAAGAAGATCACCTTGTGTTCGAGAAGCGCCTGTCGGATGAGTGAGATCGTCGCCGGATCGAGGTGCTCGCCGAGAGTGATTCCGTCGATTCGGGCGCCGATATGCGCGCCGAGGGGGGTGACAGTGCCGCGAGCGGCGCCGGCAGCCGCCCCGTTCGTTGATGCCGCGTCCGTGAGGGTCGGCTTGGCGAAAGCTGTAGACATGGTGCACCTTTCGTGGGGAGTGCACCCACCCAAACACGCGAGAATCCGCCTCGACAGGGTTGTGGTCAGTGTGATCGTTACCGCACCTGATTTGTGAATCTCGGTGAAGCTGCTACTTTTGGAGCCATGTCGACCGACCAGCCTGCCGCTTTGCGGGTCACCTATGTGACCGCTGCGCTTGGTTCGCGTCTGCCCTTGGCGCGAGAGCTGTGTTGTCGCCGCCGTTCTTTCTGCAGCTAATTTCTGCGCCTTTCCTGTCTTTCTCTTCGCTTGACCAGCGCAAAAGCTGATTTCGCGGTCGACAGAGATATGCGCCTTCTCCTCCTTCTGCAAGGGACAGCCATGTCGACACCCACAATCTCCGCCATTCCGAACATCCGATCGCGAACCGCGCTCTCGGGAACGCGGACCCGTACCCAGATCGTCGTGCCCGAACTGCGCATTGCCGACGGACCGTCCGCGACGGTGTTGCGCATTGCTCGATCCCGCGGGCCGCTCTCTCGCGATACCGCGGCGAAAGCGTCCGGACTGAGTATTGCCACCGTGAACCGGCAGGTCACGAGCCTGCTGGACCTCGGGATCCTGCGCGAACGCGCAGACTTGACAGCCTCCGGCGCCATCGGGCGTCCGCGGGTTCCGTTCGAGGTCAACCACGAGCCGTACTTGACCGTGGGCATTCATATCGGTGCCGTCGTCACCAGCATCATCGCCAGCGACATTCGTGGCAAGGTGCTCGGCGCCGTCGAGATTCCGACTCCCGCCACCAATTCTGCTGTCGCGCTTGCCACCATTGCACGCTCGGCCAAATCGTTTGCCTCACGGTGGCACAAGCGTCGTCCCCTCGCCGTCGGCGTGGCCATCGGCGGTCGCGTCGATTCGGCGACCGGAGTAGTCGATCACCCGCGCCTGGGGTGGAAGGGCGCCAAAGTCGGATCCATCATCGGAGCCGGCTTGGACCTTCCTGTATCAGTCGCCGCCCACGTCGAGGCGATGGCTGCGTCGGAACTTCTACTCAGCACCGACCGTGCCGAGGCCCCGACGCCGGGTACTACCGGGCTGTACTTCTACGCCCGTGAAACTGCCGGTATCGCAATCACTTTCGAAGGTCGAGTGCACACGCCGTCCAGCGGACCCGGTTCGATCGCGCACCTTCCGACGGGTTCGTCCGCACGGTGCACCTGCGGCGCCGTGGGTTGCCTTGAAGCAACGATCAGTGACCGCGCCGTAGTCGCGCAGGCTTTGTCTTCGGGCGCAGTGATCCAGGGCAGTGAGCGTGTCACGATCGCGGACGTCTACCGGGCTGCGTCGTCGGGTTCCATTCCGGCACACGAGCTTCTGGTTGATCGAGCACGCGTCCTCGGCCGGACGGTGGCAATGCTGCGTGACCTGTTCAACCCGGATCGTGTGATTCTGGGTGGTCAGGCATTCACCGACTATCCCGCCGGAGTGCCCCATGTCGCCGAGGCTTTCTCGACGGCATCCTCCTTGGAGCGTAAGGACATTCGAATTACCGGTTTCGGTAATCGGGTCCAGGAATACGCTTCCACGGTCGTGTCACTGAGTTCACTGTTTGCTGATCCCGCTGCGGCCATGCGTCGCGCGTCGGCCGTCTGACTGCGAAGAGGGTAGTCAGAGTTCCGGTCGATCCAAGACTCGCAACCATGATCCGTCGGACTGGCGGCGCGCGACCTGCGTGCGCCCGCCGGTTCCGTCGGAAGGCTTGGTCGAGGTCATGGCGAGGTCGCCGCTGATCACCGTCGGTAGAGATTCCTCGACGGTGAATCTCGGTGCAGCTGCCAGCATCTGAGAGATCACCTCGCGGATGGCTTGGCGGCCCACCGTGAGGGATCCGGGCGGGAAGGCCATCACCGCATCCTCCTCGTAGAGTGCGGCGACGGCGTCTGCGTCACCAGCGTTGGCGAACTGCACAAAAAGCTTCGCGATGTCTTCCGGGGTTCCGGCCTTCTGAACGTCATCTGTTGTTGTCATGCTTCCATCGTTCTAGCCCGCCGTCGATAAGTCCAAGATCTAGTTTGTCTCGCAGCTAGAATCAGCAGTTATGGAACTTCGGCAGCTCGAATACTTTGTCACGGTAGTGGAGGAAGCCAACTTCACTCGCGCCGCCGAGCGGCTTCACGTAGCCCAACCGGGTGTGAGTGCGCAGGTAAAACGGCTCGAACGTGAGTTGGGGCAGGAATTGCTCGATCGTAGTGGTCGAACCGTTTGTCTGACCGACGCCGGGCGAGCTGTCCTCCCGCACGCCTACGCTGCACTTGCTTCCGTTCAGAGCACCCGCGACGCTGTCGATGCCTTGAACGGACTGGTTCGGGGTTCCGTTTCGGTCGGGATGGTTACCGCCTGCGCTTCCGCCGACCTCACAGATCTGCTCAGTCGGTTGCACAACAAACACCCCGGACTGGACATTTCGCTGGCCGAGGACGATTCGCGCAGTTTGCTTGCCGGAGTGTTGGACGGAACCTTCGACATAGCCGTCATCGGGGTGGCGGGCAAGCTGCCGGAAGGGCTCGAATCGAGGGTGATCACCGACGAACGACTGGTGGCCGGAGTGGCGGCGGATCATCCGCTGGCCGAGGTGTCGTCTCTGCCGTTTGCCGAACTCGCGACGCAATCGGTCATCTGTCTGCCGGAGGGAACCGGCATCAGAACGTGTCTGGACTTCGCGTGCGCCGCCGCCGGCACCAAGCCGACGGTTGCGCTCGAGGCAAGCAACCTCGGCATCATCGTTTCATTGGCAGCGCAGGGGCTGGGAATGGCCGTGCTTCCGGAGTCGACAGTGGGGGAGTTGCATCGGATCGATCTCGAACCGGAAGCACGATCTCGGCTGGAATTGGTCTGGCGTTCGTCGGGCGGCAAGAATCCGGCGGCCTCCGCTCTCATCGATCTTGCGAGAGCTGTTCCCGCCGAGTGAGTTCGGCCTGCGCCCGATCCAATCCGCCGTGCTCGAGAGCAGCCAACCGTGACCTGTCCTTCCAGACTATGGTGCCGCGCCGGCGGACGATGACCGACATGGTTCCACCGAGATGCTCGAGCGCTCCTGGCACGTTTCGACGCTCGGCAGGTATCGGAACAGGAAGAATATGTGCGTCGGCGATGGGCGCGGTCCCGTCGATGTCGACGCTCCACTTCCGGCTGTAGCCGCGAAGAGTCCAGCGATCGTCGGACACCGTCGTCTCCACCTGTGACGTCAGCGGATTACCCAGCCGCAATACCGTTCCGTCCGGTAGCGCGGCAACGACGGCGGTGACTTCGGTGCGCAGAGGTCCGGCGCTGACCTGGCCGCCGGCAAACGCCACGCAGGCTCGCGGATCGGTGAACCCCTGTGCCTGTCCCCACCACCAGGATTCCGGGAATCCTCCCTTTCCCCAGTTCTTCTCGCCGTACACCTGTGCCCCGGTGAGATCCCAGTTCTGCCCGTCGATGACGGCGCTTCCCTCGACCCGGCCGCCGAGCAGCCACGGATGCCAGTATTGATTGAGTGCGGGAACTGATTGGAAGTAGCTCGATCCCCCGAAGCGGCGATGCGGCCAGAATCGCTGATTGCTGATCCGCACGTCGAGATGGCTGTCGCCGAAATCGACCTGCAGTCGATCGGCATTGCCGCGGAAAGCGTTGTCGGCGTAGGCCCCCAGGATCCGTGGATCGGCCGATCCGCTCGGATGTTCGGCGGTACGGAGGAATCCGCCTGGATGCGCCGCGAGACCGAGCGTCGACCAGTTGCCGCCGTCGGACTTGTTGATTCCGGCGAGCGCGATCACCACCCGTCCGCTGCCTGGCATCGTGAATCGCCAGAAGTAACCCTCCATCGCAACATCATGGGAGGCAAGCAGATTGCCGTACGGCAGGGTGGCACCCGAGGCGCGGTACGCGGGACGCTTCACGGTCCCAATACTGCCTGTGATGCGGTGACCTGAGCGACGAGGCGGCCTTCGTCGTCGCGAATCTCGGTCACGACCGCGACGGTGCTGCGCCCCGCATGCAATGGCCGGGCGGTTGCGGTGACCGTGCCCTTGCGCACCCCGCGAGTGAACACGGTCGACGAACTGGTGGTGGAAGTGCTTGCACCGGGCGGAAGATTGAGGAATGCACAGACGGCGCCGACGCTGTCTGCCAGCGTCATCAAGGCGCCGCCGTGCATTCCGTTGCCGGCGGTGGTGCGGTGGCTGTCCCAATCCAGATGGCCGACAACCTGTTCGGGTGCCGCGCTGTCCAACTGAATTCCGGTGTGAACTGCAAAAGGCATGCTCGCGACAAGTTGTTCGAGGTCCATGCCTACCGATGGTAACGAGCCGCCGAAACCTCCGTCGGGACTTCGGTTTATCGAGGGCGGTGACTTCAGAGGGGAAGGGCGGTTTCGGACAGACCTTCCGGCGCGTTGCGGCGACGGAACCACTCGGTGCCGAATGCCGCGGCGAGCTGCTCCGTCGGCATTTCGAGGAACGGGCCGAAATCGCCGACCTGCGTCGCGTGCGCGTACATGGCCGCGCGCTTGGACGAGATCACCGAACTGACATCGACGGCGGTGGTGAGTTGGTCTGCCGGAAGCCCGAACGATTCGATGTCCGGCGGCTGCGCCTCTTCGGTCCACTCGGGGTTGGCCTGCATCAGCATCTTCATGTGATCGCGGTTGGTGGACGCCTCGTAGACGAACGGCGTGCCTGCGAGTTCTGCGGCCCGGACGCCGACATGGTGGACCTGGATGTGATCCGGGTGCCCGTATCCGCCGTTGGGGTCGTAGATGGTCAGGACATCGGCGTTCTCTTCACGAAGTACCTCGGCCAGACGCTCGGCGGCCTTCTCGACGTCGACGTTGCAGAACGCTTCCGGATTCTCGTTCTCGGGCGTACCCACCATCCCGGAATCCGGGTAATGCAGGGACACGACGCGATTGGCGCCCAACGCGTCGGTGGACGCCTCGAGTTCACGGCTGCGGCGCTGAGCCAACGTCTCGTATTCGTCCAACAGGCCGTCGGGGAATTCACCGAGAGCACCGTCGGTAGCGGTGACGACTACGACGCGGTGACCTGCGTCGGCGGCCATTCTCATCACGCCACCCGTAGTGAAAACTTCGTCATCGGGATGGGCGTGGAAACACACCAGGACACTCATTCGCGCAATCGTAAGGCAAGTTACCGACAGGTCAACCCGAGCGCACAGTGAAAACGATTTGTCGAGTCGGCCTCGGCTCTGTGAACCTTGTTCAGTGCACGAGAAGCTGACATGAGCGAATCCACCAACAAAGGCCTGCTGAGCGCCTACCGCGAGATCTTTGCCGCCCCCGGATCGGTCGCCTTCTCAGCCGCCGGATTTGTCGCAAGGCTGCCGATCGCCATGATCGGCATCGGAATCGTGACGATGATCTCGCAACTTCGTGGTGACTACGCGCTCGCCGGCGCGCTCGCCGCGGTTTTTGCGCTCTCGTCGGCGATCATCGCGCCCGCGGTCTCACGTGCGGTCGACCGCTTCGGCCAGCGTGCGGTCCTGCCGATTGCCGCAGCCGTGAGCGTCACGGCGATCGGGGCGCTCTTGCTCGCAGTGCGGATGGAAGCTCCCGATTGGCTGCTTTTCGTTCTGGTCGTCCCCGGCGGCGCCACCCCGACGATCGGCGCGATGATCCGCGCCAGGTGGGTGGCGATCTATGTCGGAAAACCTCAGCTGCGCACCGCCTTCGCCTTCGAATCCGTGGTGGACGAACTCTGTTTCGTGGCGGGCCCCGTCATTTCGGTCGGCCTGAGCATCGGGCTCTTTCCCGAGGCGGGACCCCTGGCGGGACTGATTCTGCTGGTCACCGGAACCCTGCTGCTGGTCATACAGCGCGGAACCGAACCGAAGGTGCATCCGCGCCGACCCGGCCGCGGACGGTCGGTTCTCGGTAACCACGTGATGTGGATCGTCATCGTGATCATGGTGATGCTCGGAACGATCTTCGGCGTCATCGACGTCGGCGCCATCGCGTTCACCCAGGAACAGAATTCGCCGGGATCCGCGACGCTGGTCCTCGCGCTGTTCGCCGGCGGCTCGGGAATCGCGGGACTGATCTTCGGGTCGATGCATCCGGCGCGATCGCTGCGCGGTCAACTGATGATCGCGTCCTCCGCGGTCGCCGTTCTCAGCGTCCCACTACTCCTGGTCGGAAACGTGGCCGCACTCGCGGGTGCATACGTGCTGGCAGGGGCGACCGTCGCACCGACGCTCATCATCGCGACAGCCCTGGTCGAACAGATCGTCCCCCCGGAAAAGCTCACGGAGGGAATGACCCTGACGGTCACCGGCCTCGGCGTCGGCGTGGCGCTCGGGTCTGCGCTGGCCGGGCAACTGATCGACCGCTACGACGTCTCGTCGGCGTACATGCTCGCGGTCGGCGCTGCAGTCGCAGCCTCTATCGTGACGGCATGTCTATTCGTGAAGCCGTCAGCGTCGACGGCACGTCCATCGTCTATCGAGTAACCGGAAATTCGGCGGGGACCCCGCTGGTGCTGCTGCACGGCTGGGCTCAGTCGTCGCAGTGCTGGGGCGAGCAGGTCCTCGCGGACCTGGCTGCGGACTACCGCCTGATCGCTGTCGATCTGCGCGGCCACGGTTACTCCGATGCTCCCGAAACCGGATACGACGACTCCGCGAACTGGGCCGGCGACGTCGCGGCTGTTCTCGCGGCAGAAGGCGTCACCGAGAACGCGATACTGCTCGGCTGGTCGTACGGCGGTCTGGTGATCTGCGATTATCTGGCAGCGCACGGAACCGGCGCGGTGGCGGGTGCGGTTCTGGTCGGTGCGATCACCAGCATCGGCCGCGGGGAGAAGGGCGGCAAGGTCGGCTCGGCGATGCGTAGCGCGGTTCCCGGCGCGATGTCCGAAGATCCCCGCGAGGCGATCAGGGCACTCGGCGCTTTCGGTAACGCTCTCACCGGCCCACCCGAGGGCAAGGGTGCAGCGTCGCAGGCCTTGTTCGGGTACAGCCTCTCGACTCGTCCGCGGGTGCGCGCAGCATTGTTCAACCGTGCTGTCGGTCACGACGACTTGCTTCGCAACCTGGATATCCCCGTTCTCGTTCTGCACGGAACCGAGGACTCCGTCGTCGACGTGAGTGCAGGTAAGCACGCCGAGGAGCTGATTCCCAAGTCCCAGGCGTCGTACTGGGAAGGCTGCAATCACGGCCCGTTCGTGGAGGATCCGACACGATTCGTGTCCGAAGTGCGAACCTTCATCTCGAGCCTCGGTTAGAGTTCGCGCCCGGTGAGGGGGCAGTATGGAGTCGTGACGCCCATGCACATTTCGCGCCCTCGCCGGGTGGCCGTTCTCTCGGTCCACACCTCGCCATTGGCGCAACCCGGCACCGGTGACGCGGGTGGGATGAACGTCTACGTTCTGCAATCCGCGATTCAGCTCGCCAAACGTGGCGTCGAGGTGGAGATATTCACCCGCGCGACGTCCTCGGCCGACGCACCCGTGGTGGACGCCGCTCCCGGAGTGCGGGTTCGGAACATTGCAGCTGGTCCCTTCGAAGGGCTGGACAAGGCGGATCTGCCGACTCAACTGTGTGCCTTCGTCGCGGGCGTTCTACGGGAGGAAGCGCGACACGAGCCCGGGTACTACAGCCTGATCCACTCGCACTACTGGTTGTCCGGGCAGGTCGGCTGGCTGGCTCGCGACCGTTGGGGCGTTCCCCTCGTACACACTGCACACACCCTCGCGGCGGTGAAGAATCTTTCGCTTGCCGAGGGAGACACCCCGGAGCCGGCAGCACGTCAGATCGGCGAGCAGCAAGTAGTCGCCGAGTCCGATCGCCTGGTCGCCAACACCACCGACGAAGCCAAGGCGCTGCACGAGTTGTACGGCGCAGATCCCACGCGTATCGACGTCGTGGCTCCCGGCGCCGATCTCACCCGCTATCGACCGGGCGATCGCGATTCAGCCCGCGCGTCGTTGGGGTTGGACCCGGGCGAGATCGTCGTGACTTTCGTCGGCCGCATCCAACCGCTCAAAGCGCCGGACGTTCTGCTGCGTGCTGCAGCCGAAGTGATCAGCCGCAGGCCCGGGTTGCCGCTGCGCATCCTCGTCGTCGGTGGCCCGTCCGGAACTGGTCTCGCGCGGCCGGACGTGCTGATCGAACTTGCACGATCACTCGGTATCACCGCGCAGGTGACGTTCTTGCCACCGCAGGCACCGGAGCGTCTCGCCGATGTCTACCGTGCCTCGGATCTGGTTGCGGTGCCGAGCTATTCGGAGTCCTTCGGGTTGGTCGCCATCGAAGCTCAAGCCTGCGGAACTCCCGTGATCGCCGCCGACGTCGGCGGACTGGGAGTAGCCGTACGCAACGGGGAGACAGGCCTGCTGGTTCAAGGACACCGCACCGAAGACTGGGCCGGCGCCCTCGAATCTTTGGTGACAGCGCCGACGCGCTTGGCCGAACTCGCCGCGCAGGCACCGCGTCACGCCGAGAATTTCTCGTGGGAACACACCGCGGACGGTTTGCTCGAGAGCTATCGCAAAGCCGCAGTCAACTACAACAACGGAACCGGTCCAAGCGACTTCTCGCCCCGCCGTGCGCGGGGTCTGTGGCGTCTGCGCCGGACCGGGGGAGTGCGTACATGAGCAGCATTTCGGACACCATCGAGCAGGCCCTCACCGAGCGCGAACTCGAATTCACCAGAAAAGACGACGCGCATTTCATCGTCGAACTTCCCGGTGAACACAAACTCAAGACGTCGACTCTGCTCACCGTCGGCAATCACGGTGTGCGGGTCGAGGCCTTCGTGTGCCGCAAGGTGGACGAGAACTTCGAAGGCGTCTACAAGTTCCTGCTCAAGCGCAACCGCCGTCTGTACGGGGTGGCGTACACACTCGACAAGGTCGGGGACATCTACCTGGTCGGCAAGATCGCGGAGCATGCCGTGACCGGCGATGAACTCGACCGAGTGCTCGGTCAGGTTCTCGAAGCCGCCGACGGCGATTTCAACGTCATCCTCGAACTCGGCTTTTCCTCTTCCATCAAGCGTGAGTGGGCGTGGCGGGTGTCGCGAGGCGAGTCGCTGGCGAATCTCGAACCGTTCAAGCACCTCATCGAGGAAGAGCCCGCGCAGAGCTGATCGAGCGGGGTGAGACACATCGCGGATGTGTCACGTAAAGTGGCCTTTACTTGTGACTGTCGTCACGGAATAATACTGTTCCCGTGAGTCACAGTAAGTTGGTCACACCACCCCGCCGCGCAACTTTTCGAGGAGCACAGTGAGCTTCAAGAGTCCGTTCCCCGACGTTGAAATCCCCAACCTCAGCGTCTACGACTTCCTGTTCGGAAATACCGACCCCGCAGACCTCGACAAGACGGCATTCGTCGAGGGCAGTTCGGGCGCAGTCACCACATACGCTTCGCTGATCGCACAGATCAACGGCGTTGCAGGCGCTCTCGCAGCGCGCGGACTCGCCGTCGGCGACGTGGTCGGGCTGCATTCGCCCAACGTCCCGGCCTTCGGTTCCGTCTTCCACGGCATCCTTCGTGCCGGTGGCGTCGCGACCACGATCAACGCGCTCTACACCGCCGAGGACATCGCCAAGCAGCTCACCGATTCCAAGGCCAAGTTCCTCTTCACCGTCTCGCCGCTCCTGCCGCAGGCAAAGGCAGCTGCTGACCTGGTCGGTATCCCGGCTGAGAACGTCTTCGTGCTCGACGGTGCCGAAGGCCATCTGTCGCTGCGAGATCTGCTCGGCGAGGGCGCAGCGGCGCCCGAGGTCTCCTTCGATCCGGCCACCCAGCTCGCGGTGCTGCCGTACTCGTCTGGCACCACCGGCCGACCCAAGGGGGTCATGCTCACCCATCGGAACCTCGTGGCCAACGTCTGCCAGATCATTCCGCGGATGGGCATCGAGACCGACGACAAGATTCTCGCGGTCCTGCCGTTCTTCCACATCTACGGCATGACTGTCCTGCTCAACGCTGCGCTCTACCGCCGCGCGAGCCTCATCACGATGCCGAAGTTCGATCTCGTCGAGTTCCTGCGGATCGTCGCCGAGCAGAAGTCGACGTACATCTTCGTCGCACCGCCCGTTGCCGTCGCGCTGGCAAAGCACCCGCTCGTCGATCAGTACGACCTCTCGAGCGTGCACACCATCTTCTCCGGTGCGGCCCCGCTCGACGCGGCGCTCGGCAAGGCCGTCGCCGACCGGTTGAATTGCCACGTCCGCCAGGGCTACGGCATGTCCGAGATGAGCCCGGTCTCGCACGCGATCCCCTTCGATCGTGACGACATCGCCCTCGACACGTGCGGTCCGACCATCGCCAACATGGAATGCAAGCTCGTCGACCCCGGAACGGGCGAAGAGGTCGCGTACCCGGCTCTCGGCTCGGACGGCGTCAGCGAGCCCGGCGAACTGTGGTGCAAGGGCCCGAACATCATGCTCGGCTACCTCGGCAACGACCAGGCCACCAAGGACACCCTCGACGACGACGGTTACCTGCACACCGGTGACATTGCGACCGTCGACGGCGACGGCGTCGTCAAGATCGTCGACCGCCTCAAGGAACTGATCAAGTACAAGGGCTACCAGGTTCCCCCGGCGGAACTCGAGGCCTTGCTGCTGACCCACCCGCAGATCGCCGACGCCGCCGTGATCGGCGTGCTCGACGCCGAGGGCGAAGAGGTCCCGAAGGCATTCGTCGTGCTCCAGGGCGGCGCCGAGTTGACCGAAGCCGATGTGATCTCGTTCGTCGCCGAGCGAGTCTCGCCGCACAAGAAGGTTCGCCAGGTTTCGTTCATCAGCACCGTGCCGAAATCCGCGGCCGGAAAGATCCTCCGTAAGGATCTGCGAACTGCGGAAGTAGCCCCGAGCTGATTTCCGGACAGGGTTGATCAAGAAGGGTTCCGGTACTCGTGCCAGGATGAACGCCATGAGTATCGGAACCCTGGTCCTGCTCCGCCACGGCGAGAGCGAATGGAATGCACTCAATCTGTTCACCGGCTGGGTGGACGTACACCTGACAGACAAGGGCATGGCCGAGGGCAAGCGCGCCGGCGAACTGCTCGCCGAGCACAACCTGTTGCCCGACGTTCTCTACACGTCTCTGCTGCGCCGCGCGATCAGCACGGCCAACCTCGCACTCGACGCCGCCGATCGCCACTGGATCCCGGTACTGCGCGACTGGCGTCTCAACGAGCGCCACTACGGCGCTCTGCAGGGCAAGAACAAGGCGCAGACCAAGGAAGAGTACGGAAACGAGCAGTTCATGCTCTGGCGCCGTAGCTACGACACCCCGCCGCCCGCCATCGAAGCCGGCAGCGAGTACAGCCAGGACACCGATCCCCGGTACGCGAACCTCGACGAGGTTCCCTTGACCGAGTGCCTGCTCGACGTCGTCAAGCGTCTGATCCCGTACTGGGAGGACACCATCTCCCAGGAGCTGCTCGCCGGCCGGAACGTGCTGGTCACTGCACACGGCAACTCGCTGCGTGCATTGGTCAAGCACCTCGACGGCATCTCGGACGAGGACATCGCGGGCCTGAACATCCCGACCGGAATCCCGCTGCGCTACGACCTCGACGAGAACCTGAAGCCGCTCAATCCCGGCGGCACCTATCTGGATCCGGAGGCCGCAGCTGCCGGCGCCGCCGCGGTGGCGAATCAGGGCGGAAAGTAGCAACCCGATGATGTGCGTCGAGGCCCCCCGAACAGTGTTTTCGGGGGGCCTCGGCCAACAACAGATGAACGACGAACCAACGCCGTCCACCTGGCGGATTACGCGGGCGGGAACGTCCGAACCCGCCGTAACCGACACTTCGCGCGAACGTACGATTGCGCCGTGAGTGTCGTGATTGCAGTGCTGCTGGTCGTGGTCGCCGGCTTGGTCGGCTACCTCGTCGGCGGGGTGCTGGTACCCAGGCTGTCGTCGCGCCAGAGTCAGCGCTCGGACGAACAGACCGGGCTCACGATGTCTCAGGTTCTCGACCTCATCGTGTTGGCTTCGGAAAGCGGTATCGCCGTCGTCGACGGTTTCCACGACGTCGTGCTCTTCAACCCTCGCGCCGAGGAACTCGGCCTCGTCAAGAATCGTCTGGTCGACGAGCGAGCTTGGCGGGCTGCTCAGGAGGTTCTGCGGACGGGCCAAGCCGTCGAGGTCGATCTGACGGCGCAGACCGCTCAGCGCGGCCGCGACAAGATCGCGGTACGTGGCACGGCCCGGTTGCTCAGCAAGGACGATCGCAATTTCGTGGTCCTGTTCGCTGACGACGATTCCGAGCAGGTCCGCATGGAGGCGACGCGACGCGATTTCGTCGCGAACGTCAGCCACGAACTGAAGACGCCGGTCGGTGCGATGAGTTTGCTCGCGGAGGCACTGCTCGAATCTGCTGACGACCCGGAATCGGTGCGGCACTTCGGCGAACGGGTGCTGGGCGAGTCGATTCGTCTGGGCAAGATGGTCACCGAGTTGATCGCACTCTCGCGCCTGCAAGGTGCCGAGAAGCTGCCGGATCTCGACGTGGTCGACGTCGACACCGTGGTGTCCGAGGCGCTGTCGAGGTCGAATCTGTCGGCCGAGGCCGCCGGGATCACCGTCACCACCGACCATCCGAGTGGGCTGGAAGTGCTCGGGGATCAGACTCTCCTCGTCACAGCATTGTCCAACCTCATCGAGAACGCTATTGCATACTCGCCCAAGGGTTCTCCGGTGTCCGTCAGTCGGTCGGTACGCGGCGACAATGTCGCGATCGCAGTCACCGACCGAGGAGAGGGCATCGCGAAAGCGGACCAGGAGCGAGTGTTCGAGAGATTCTTCCGCGTGGACAAGGCGCGGTCACGGCAGACCGGCGGAACCGGTCTGGGGCTGGCGATCGTCAAACACGTCGCGGCCAATCACAACGGCTCCATCGAACTGTGGAGCAAACCGGGAACAGGGTCTACCTTCACGTTGCAGATACCGGCACACGTGGAGTCGGACGACGACATCGACTCTGACGACGCGGGAACCGCCGGTTCCACGCGGATCGGCAGACGAGAACAAGGCAGTAGAGAAAACGGCATGGAGGCCAAACGATGACGAGTGTGCTGATCGTGGAGGACGAGGAGTCCTTGGCGGACCCGCTGGCGTTCCTGCTCCGCAAGGAGGGCTTCGAGACCACCATCGTCAACGACGGACCGTCGGCGTTGGCGGAATTCGATCGCTCCGGAGCGGACATCGTCCTGCTCGACCTCATGCTGCCCGGCATGAGTGGCACGGACGTCTGCAAGGCGCTGCGGTCGCGCTCCGGCGTTCCCGTCATCATGGTGACGGCGCGTGACAGTGAGATCGACAAGGTCGTCGGCCTGGAACTCGGCGCGGACGACTATGTGACCAAACCGTATTCGGCGCGCGAGCTGATTGCCCGCATCCGTGCGGTGCTGCGTCGCGGGGTGGAGAACGAGGCGGATCTCGCCTCCGACAACGGGGTGCTCGAGGCCGGACCGGTGCGGATGGACGTCGAGCGTCACGTCGTGCAGGTCGCCGGTAACCCGGTGACATTGCCGCTCAAGGAGTTCGACCTCCTCGAGTACCTGCTCCGCAACTCCGGCCGGGTGCTGACCCGCGGACAGTTGATCGACCGCGTCTGGGGCGCCGACTACGTCGGCGACACCAAAACCCTTGACGTACACGTGAAGCGGTTGCGTTCGAAGATCGAATCGGATCCGGCCAAGCCCGAACACCTGGTCACGGTCCGAGGATTGGGCTACAAGCTCGAAGCGTGATCGAACCTCGTCGAGAAGAAATATCGAGACGAATGCCGAGAAGAATTCAGCCGCTCACACGATCGTGTGAGCGGCTGAATTCTTTTTGTCTACGTGGAGTCAGCCCTGAGCTTTGTTCTGAGCGATCGTGGTCGCCGGATGGACTGCTATGAGGCCGAGGCCGGCGCGACGCCTGCAGAGGCGAGCCAGCTCGTCGTACGCACGCTTTCCGAGAAGCTCTGTCAGTTCCGGCCCGTAGGACTGCCAGACCTGCCGCTCCCCGACATGAGCGTCGGGGGAGCCGGAGCAGTACCAGGCGAGGTCGTCGCCGCCCTCACCCCAGCCTCGGCGGTCGTACTCGGTGATCGTGGTCTTGAGGATCTGAACGCCGTCCGGCCGGTCGACCCAGTCCTGGGTGCGGCGGATGGGTAGCTGCCAGCACACGTCCGGCTTCACCTCGAGCGGCTCGATGCCTTTCTTGAGCGCCATGGAATGCAGTGCGCAGCCCTCGCCGCCGGCAAAACCCGGCCGGTTGAGGAAGATGCACGCTCCTTTGTAGCGGCGGGTGCGCAGCGCGGGCTCGTCCTCGAGGTCGTCTTCTTCGACGTAGCCCTTCTTGCCGAGACCCTTTTCCATGAACTGCCAGTCTTCGGCTGTGAGCATTTTCACTGACGCATCGAGCTTGTCCTGATCCTCCTGATCGGAGAGGAAAGCGCCGTGCGAGCAGCAGCCGTCGTCCGGGCGGTCGCCGATGATGCCCTGACACGCCGGCGTGCCGAACACGCAGGTCCAATGCGAGAGCAACCACGTCATATCAGCGGAAATGAGGTGCTCGGAGTTGTCCGGATCGACAAATTCGACCCATTCGCGCGGGAAATCGAGATCGACCTCGGGGCTCGGAGTCATCTTGTGGGACCGGTCTGGGTTACCTGCTGTCACAAGGGCCGACGGTAGACCCAGTAACGTGGCGATGTGCGACTAGGGGTACTCGACGTCGGAAGCAATACCGTCCATCTATTGGTTGTGGACGCCCATCGGGGCGGCCACCCAACACCCATGAGCTCGACCAAGTCCACGTTGAGGCTGGCAGAAAACACTGACGACCGCGGCGATATCACCACGTCAGGGGCCGATCGGTTGGTGTCGACGGTCTCCGAATTCGCCGGTATCGCCAAGACGTCCGGATGCGAGGAAATGATGGCTTTTGCCACTTCCGCCGTCCGTGACGCCAACAATTCCGAAGCTGTGCTCGCCCGCGTCCGCGCCGAGACCGGAGTAAATCTCGAGGTTCTCTCCGGGGTCGACGAAGCCCGCCTGACCTTTCTTGCCGTGCGCCGCTGGTACGGCTGGAGCGCCGGACGCATCCTGAACCTGGACATCGGCGGCGGCTCGCTCGAACTCACCGCAGGCGGTGACGAGGATCCGGACGTCGCCTTCTCACTGCAACTCGGTGCGGGACGGTTGACGCGCGACTGGCTACAGGCCGATCCGCCGGGCAAGCGCCGGGTCGCTGTATTGCGCGACTGGCTGGACGCGGAGTTGGTCGGACCAGCCAAGGAACTGCGCGCCGCCGGCGACTGGGACCGCACGGTCGGGACCTCGAAGACCTTTCGATCGTTGGCTCGGCTCACCGGCGCGGCCCCTTCTGCCGCAGGCCCCCGGGCAAAACGGACCCTGACTTCCAGCGGACTCAGGCAACTCATAGCCTTCATATCCAGGATGACGGCAGCGGACCGTGCAGAATTGGAAGGAGTGAGCTCGGATCGGTCACAGCAGATTGTGGCCGGCGCGCTCATCGCAGAGGCAACCATGCGGGCGCTCGGAGTGGACGAACTGGAAATTTGTCCCTGGGCACTGCGTGAGGGTCTGATTCTGCGAAAGCTCGACACAGAAATGGGCGGTGAATTGGTGGTGAGTGCTTGATGACCGAGGACAGTCAGCAGATTTCCGTAGCGGAACTGCTCAAGCGGAACGGTCAGAGCGTCGAATCCCGAGGTGGACGACGTCGGCGCGGCGTAGCCGGTGGCATCTCCGTCGCCGAACTGACGGGTGAGATCCCGATCGTTCGCCAGTCGGGATCGCGCGCGGCCGCCGAGCCCGAGTCGGCCGAACCAGCAGCTTCTCAGCCTGAAGCCCCTGCGCCAGAAAACGCTGCACCTTCTGCGCCGGCCGAGGCTGTCGCAGAAACCGCCAAGTCAGCCGAACCGGCACCGAAGGTTCCCGCCGACCGCACCGCCGCCTTCGCCGTCTCGTTCGACGACGACGATGACGATGACGATGACGATGACGAGCCGCAGGCACCCAAGGCCGAATCGAAGCCGGTTGCCACACCGCCGGTCACCACTCCGAAGCCGACTTCCACGCCTTCGCCGGGACAGACCTCGAAGTCCTCGCCCGGACAGTGGGTGAGCCGGGCACCGCTCAACTCCTCGTCACCGACGCAGGTAACGCAGGAACCAGCACTGCTGTCGGGTCAGACCCTGGCGGGCGATCTGATGCGTCAGGAGCGCGCCGCAACCCAGTCGCCGTCGTTGCGTCCGCCGATCCTGCCGCCGCGTGTCCCCACTCCTGTCGTGAAGGCACCTGCACCGACTGCTCCTGCTCCGGCCGCGCTGGAAGAGAGCACCGAACTGATCGACAAGATCGCAGACGCGGATGCCGGCGAGGCCGAATCGACCGCCGTGGTCGATCTGGTCAAGGCGCCGGCTGTCGATGACAGTGCAAAAAAGTCCAGTGCCGCCGCGGAGTCCGATGTCGAAGCCGAACCGGCAGCGGAAGAGGCAGGCGAGCGTAACTCGATCCGTGAATGGGCAGTGCTTGCCGGTCAGGTGGTTGTTGCACTGATCGTCGGCGGCGCGATGTTCAAGGGCTTCGAGAAGCTGTGGGACATGCTGCCGTGGGTGGCGTTGGTGCTCGCGCTGATCGTGATCGTCGGCTTGGTGGCCGTCGTGCGGGTTCTGCGCAAGACGGACGACATCACGAGTTTCGTGATCGCGGTGGTCGTCGGCATGATCGTGACGCTCGGTCCACTGGCGTTCTTGTTGACCTCGGGTTGATCGGACGATGATCGGGGGATCGCAGCGCATGGTTCGTCGGCCGATCGCTGTCGGCTTGTCGACGGCTTCGGTATATCCGGAGAACACGGAAGCAGCATTTCGCTACGCCGCTGATCTCGGATACGACGGTGTCGAACTGATGGTGTGGGCCGAATCCGTGAGTCAGGACATCGGTGCTGTGGCTGCCCTCGTTCGCAAGTATGCGATTCCGGTGCAGGCCGTGCATGCGCCGTGTCTGCTGATTTCGCAGCGCGTGTGGGGTTCCGATCCGGTCGAGAAGCTCGAGCGTTCGGTACGCACTGCCGAAACCTTGGGAGCGACGACGGTGGTCGTCCACCCGCCGTTCCGGTGGCAGCGCAAGTACGCCGAAGGCTTCGCGGAACAGGTTGTCGATCTCGAATCGAAGAGCAGCGTCGTGGTGGCGGTGGAGAACATGTTCCCCATGCGCGCCGACAGCTTCTTCGGCGGCAAGGACAAATCCGCGGAGCGTCTGCGTAAACGTGGCGGTCCGGGGGCAGCGTTGTCCGCGTTCAGTCCGTCGTACGACCCGACCGATTCCGATCACGCTCACTACACACTCGACCTGTCGCACACCGCGACGGCGGGCATGGATGCCCTGGAGTTGGCCTCCCGTATGGGCAAGGGGCTCGAGCACCTGCACCTGGCCGACGGTCGCGGGGCGTCGATGGACGAGCACCTGATTCCGGGGCATGGCTCACAGCCGTGCGCGGAGTTGTGTCAGCAATTGGCTGCGAGCGAATTCAGCGGCCAGGCTGTCATCGAGATCAACACGCAGAACGCGCGCACCCGGCGGGAGCGGTCGTCGATGCTGGCGCAGGCGCTCGCGTTTGCACGCGAGCACCTGGCACGCTCAGCGGTGGCCGGCAAGTAGCGCAGCTTCGAACTGCGCGCGTACCTTCTCGACGTGTGCGTCGAGGTCTTTGGTCTCCCAGCCTTCGGTCGAGATGGGATCGAGCACCGAGACGTAGACCGGGCCTGGATGGGCGACAAGCGAATTGCGCCACATCCGTTCACCCGCATTGTGAATCACCACGGGCACGATCGGCACACCGGCTTGGATCGCCAAGTGAAATCCGCCCTTCTTGAAAGGGCCCAGGCGTGGCGTCGGAGAACGGGTGCCCTCCGGAGCTATGACTATCGAGACACCATTCTTGAGCTTGTCGACTGCCGGTTGCAGCGCAGCCTTCGCTTTTGTGGTGTCGGTGCGGTCGATGTAGGCGACGTCGAGCAGTGCGCCGACAGGCATGAACCGCGGATCGCTTGCCGCTTCCTTCTTCGCGACCCCGGTCACGTCACGCTTGATCACGGTTCCCAGGACCAACATGTCCAGGGAACTCTGATGGTTGAACATGAACACCGCCGGGCGGTGATCCCACACGTTGTGCTCGCCGTCGATCTCGACGTCGATGCCGAGCAGTGAGAGCGAGATGTCGGGGCCGTAGGTGCCGACCAGGTTCGCACCCAGTTGACGGTTGCCGGTGACGATGCCCGCCGACGCGCCGAGGGCGGCGGTGGCAGCAAGCGCGCCCATGGCGGTTGCCGTTCGGATCGTCGAGATCGGCGTTGCGCCGCGTTGCGGTTTACGCAGGCTGACCGAAGGCCAGTGATTGCGCAACGCGATCCTGGCCAGACCACGATCGGGATTCAACGCGACAGGTCGCCCGACGGCCTCGAGCATGAAGACGTCTTCGACACCGTTGGAGTACGCAAACGCGTTCTTCAAGTCGGCGCCCATCTTCTCGGCATAGCCCGCAAGGGCATTGGCCTTGGCCGGCCCCCACAGAGCGGGGGAGGACAGTTCGCCGGTGAGCATGCCGTCGACGACTTCGGGTTCGGTGCACAGCACGTCTTCGATGTCGAGATCTTCGGCGACGTACTTGGCCTGGAACGGAGTCGCCGACGTGGCCATCACGATCGTGTGGCCGGCTCGCCGGTGCGCCGCCAGTAGCCCACGGGCTTCCGGGTAGATCATCGCGGCGATCTCCTGCTTGAACAACCGTCGGCCCCAGTCGTTGAGTTCCTCGACGGTACGGCCGCCCAGGGCGCGAACGCCGATGTCCATCAGCGCTCCGACATCAGCGCCACGGAACTGGGTGTCGATCGCGGCGCCGGTGGTGCGCAACAATTCGCCGACGCTGATATCCAAGCGTCGCAGGCGGTCTCGGTACACAACGCTGGCCGAGTACCCGCTGATCAACGTGCCGTCGAGGTCGAAGGCGGCGATCGTTCCGGGCCCGGGAGGCGCGGCTTCGATGGCGGAGTGCAGACGCTCGAGTCCGGTCACAGTCCTACTTCCTCGTTCTCGGCGGGCGCTCGGTTTGCTTCTGGAATGGTCACTACTGCTGCGGCGTCGGGCACGGGCATTGCCACCTGATCGAGCCGTGCATGCGCGAGTGCTCGGATATGGCGCAGACGTTCGACCTGGACCTTGATCTCCGCGGCAAACGCCAGGCGCCTGGCCCGGACTCCGTCGTCGTCGACTTCGATCAAGTTACGGTTGCGCGCCAAATTCAGTGCAGTGGCGAACAACTCACCGGAGACCGATTCGTTGCTGGCGATCTGCTGCCGCAGGCGACGCTGATGTGCGACGTCGATGCAGTTGCTGATGAAGGACTTTTCGTCGAACGACGTCGAAATCGGCGCGAGCACAAGCTGATCGGCGACAACCTGGTACGCCTCGAGGAACGGTTGCAGCACTCGGTGCGCGAGGTACGGCCGCACCGTCTCGATCATGTGCTCGGTTCGTTTGTCGGCGGCCATGACGGTTTCCCACTCGGGATCGATCAGGGTCAGCTCGGTTCGCATCTCCTGCTCGAACGTGTCCCGGTCGCTGAAGAAGAACTCGAACTTCATCAGGTCGCGGATGCGCTTGGCCTCGGCCCAACCGTCTCCGACGGGATCCTCGAACCGCTCTTCGACGGCTGCCTGGAGCACGAGTTCGGTGATGGCACGCACGACGAGAAAGTGAATTGTGTTGTTGCGGTAGAAGGCAGCAACAAGGTGCTGGTCCTTGCCGAGGTAGAAGACCTGCTCGCCGCCGCGATCGAAGCGCTCGAGCACACCGGAATCGACGTGTGTCTGCAGCGCCTTCTCGATGACACGCGGATCGGACAGTTCGACGTCGCCGGCGATCGGAAGATTTCGCGCGGTGATGTATCCGAACAGCGGCGTGAGAATCGCGGTGAGTTCACGAACTGTCAACGCCCGGTCTTCGATTCCGAGGAACGCCAACATCGCCAGTGAAGACACGGTCACCGGTGTGACCTCGTTGATGCGGTGACACACCTCGATGCCGGCCTTTTGAATGGCGAGGCGCTGATCGGTTTCCTGGCTGAGTGCATCCGCGAGTGAGAGCGGCCGTCCGATGGTCACGTGCGCGACGCCGTTGCGTTTTCCCTGTGCGCGTACGTAACCCACCATCCAGCGCAGGCCTTCCGGTGTCTTCTCGGCGCCGAGTGCCTCGGCAGCCATTGCCCCGACCTCGTAGAGCTGGTCGTAGCTCAGCGCGACGGGGACGAGGTACACGTCGGATGCGCCGCTGACCTGAAAGGCCTTGGTCAGGTAGGTCAGGAGACCGAAGCGCGGTGGGCGTAGTTTGCCGGTACGCCCGCGTCCACCTTCGATGTACCACTCCAGATTGAAGCGTTTGGTGAGCAGGTAGCGCATGTACTCGTGCATCGACCACTTGTAGACCTCGTCGTTGCCGATGCTTCGACGAATGAAAACGGTGCCGCTGCGCTTGAGGATCGAGCCCATGGGCCAGAAGCTGATGTTGAGGCCGCCCATGACGTGATTGAGCGGCAAGCCGTTCGCGATCAACGCCGGACGCAGGACGAGGGGATCGAGGTACGAACGGTGACTGGGGAGGAAGACCAGTGAGTGTTCCTTGTTCAGCTCACGGAGTTCCTCGAAGCGGCTCGTGTCCACGTCCAGCTTGTAGGCGCGAGCGAAGTAGCGGCCCAGGCGATCCCACACCGCGATGGCTTGGCGACTCTGGGTGGCAACCATTTCTTCGAGAGCTTCACGGGCGCGGCGGTCGACTTCGGCGACGGCGATGTTCAACCGGTCGGCCAAAGCCATCACCTCGGTGGTGAACCGGCGGGTGTCGGTGATCTCGTCGACGACGAAACGCGACACCTTGTACTGGCCACCCAGAAGGCCCAATTCGGCGCGCTCGAGTGCGAGGGCGGCCTGCCGTCGGATGAACTCGGGTAGTGAACCGCCACCGCTCTTTTCGAGGCGACGCTCGAGATCGCTCAGTGGTGCTGGTTCACCTTCGATGACCTGGCACCGTGAGGGGTCGGTGCGCAGGGTTCTGCGTTGCGCACCGCGTCCGGGGTGGAGGGGATCGCGCGGTGCCAGTGCATCACGCAGTCGCACCGCGACGTTGTGTTTGGTATGGGTGTCCGGAATCCACACCACTCGAAGCGGTGCGAGCATCGGGTCGTCGGTCCGAGCCGCCAGTTCTGCCAGGGTCTTGTCGGTGATGTTCACGGTGACCGGCCGAGCTTCGGATGAGGTTGCCTTGTCGGCAAGCCACTTTCGCAGCACGCCGGCTTCGGCCTCTGTCATGGTTTCGGTGAGGTACACGCGCGGGTTGGTCGTGTTCTCGCTCATGACTCACGCACCTTCCGTTGGGACTCCGAGAGCCACGATCTCGTCCAGGCTCTCCTGCAAGCACTGCATCAGCAGCGCGGGCTTCGTGATCGCGGCGGTGTCGAGATTGATTCCGATGCAGCACACCCCGACGTGGGAGACCAGTGTCGCCATCGCCGCGCAACCGGGCGCCGGGCCGAATGGGAACATCCGCTCGATCTTCGCTCCGGCGAGATAGACCGGAACCGGTACGCCGGCGACGTTGCTCGCCTGCAGGTCCAGTCCTGTCGACTGGGACAGATACCAGTTCGCGAGTAGATAATTCGGCAGGCGAGCGAGGATCGGGGCGGCGACGTCGAGAGCGTCCAACGCGGGTTCCTCACGCAGACCCAGTACGATTTCTCGCACCTGCCTGATGCGTTTGGCCGGATCTGTTTCGGCGACCGGGCCGTTGAAGCGAACGGCTGCAAACCGGTTGCCGCCGTTGGCATCCGCGCCGGTGCGCATGCTGATCGGCATACCCATCGGGATGCTCTCGACAGATTGTCCGAAGGCTTCGTGGTAGCGATGGAAGCCGCCGAGCAAAGCGGCGACGTAAGCGTCGTTGAGTGAGCCGCCGGCAGCTTTTGCTCCGGCCTTGAGCTCGGGAACACCCACTTCGAGAGTTCCGAACCACCGTCCGAGACCACGATCGTGGAGCAGAGGGGAACCGGAACGAGCTGGGGGAGTGACGATCTTGCGGAGTGAATTGGCGTACCCGAGGACCTCGGAAGCCGTGCTGAACGGACTCGAGATCGCCGTGGTCGCAACATTGGTGGCGCCGCGAACCAGCTTGGCGATACGGGATGGCGCACGCCGGATCTCGCTGACGACCTCCTCGCCGAATGCACCTACCGACGACAGGTGCTCCGGAGCCGGCGGTGTGCGGTCGGGCTTGTTCGGAGTGGGATCCGGGCGCCTGCTGTGCAGCAGCGTCATCATCTGGATGCCGCCCATGCCGTCGGTGATGGAGTGGTGAGTCTTGACCACGAACACGGCACGACCGTCGTCGAGACCTTCGATGAGCAGCGCGCTCCACGGCGGCCGAGCCTTGTCGAAAGGTTCGGTCGCAAGGTGACGGCACATGCGCAGCGCGTGATCGAAGTCCGCCGGTGCGGGCAAGCGGACGCGTCGTAGGTGGTAGCCGATATCGAACTCGGGATCAACCGACCACACCGGATTGCCCAGTTGCATCGCCGGTTCCACCGCGCGCATACGAATACGCGGAACCACGTGCGATGCCCACTCGACTGCGTCGAGAAGTCGATCCCAATCCGGAGCTCGATCGAGAACCTCTACCGCAACGATCGGTGAGCGCAGTTGCGGCTGCGCCTCTTCCATCCGCCACATTCCCGTCTCGAAGTCGGACATCGTGCGGTTTGCCCCCCAGGCAACCGCGGAAAGGTCGACGTCGACCGCGCTCGGAGGAACAAATGGATTGCTGTTGGCCATACGTCAAGAACTCCCTCGGTCTGCGGATCCACCCCGCGCATCTCTGCTTCTAAGTGTGGACCCGTGACAGTGGGCGCGTCCCGGTTTCGGTGTCAGCCGACAGGTGTGACGTTCGTCAGTTAAGGGCTAATCGGACATGCCTGGAAATTCGACCAGCGTTCACGAAGTGACGCCGACGGCATTCAGAGCTATCTCGCGGTAGAGAACGCTGACTTCGCGCGGAGTCTGCGGTCCGTCGAGTCGATACCAGAGGACGACGGACTGACACATGCCCAGCAGTGCGCGGCCCGTTCCGGTGATGTCCGGGACCGTGAACTCACCGCTGTCGACGCCTGCCGTCAAAACGTCGACGAGTAGATTCTCGAGCTTCTTTCGTTTGGCGGCGTAGCTCTTTCGTTCGGCGTCCTCGAGGTACCGCAGTTCGGAATCGAGGAACGCGATGTCGGAGCGACTGGTCATGTGCAGAACACACGCCTCGACGAGATTGCCGAACTGTGCCGTCGGCGACGGTCCGGCAGCGTCGACCGCAGCGCTCGCGCGTGCGGTGACGTTCTCGATGCCCGGTTCCATCAGCGCGACGAGGATGCCTTGTTTGTTGCCGTGGTGGTAGTACAGCGTCGGCACGGTGACACCGGCACGTTTTGCGATGTCACGAACCGACGCTCCGTGGTAACCGAGTTCGTGGAACACCTCGAGTGCGGCGGTGAGCAGGGGAGTCAGCGTCAGTGGTTCGACGATGCGCCACTGTTCGTCGGGTTGAGCCCCCGACTGCAAATCCGTCATTCCGCCTGTTCGCTCCGTTCGGAAATTTCTGGTGGTGTGCGCAGAGAAGGTTCAACCCTAGCGCAAGGCGTGTCCTGCCTACCGATGCTCGGCCACCATTGGATAGCATCACTATCCAGTGGTGGCCCGAGCGAGTTGGACGGAGGAGCGGTGAAGGTTTCCGAATTGGCCGCACAGTCCGGCGTTGCATTGGCCACGATCAAGTACTACCTCCGTGAAGGTCTGCTGATGCCTGGTGAACCGACCAGCGCGACGGGAGCGAGGTACGGCGAACAGCACGTCCGGCGACTCGCGTTGATCAGGGCGCTGGCCGGGGCGGGACTCGCGATTCCACGGATTCGTGCGGTGCTCGAATTGGTGGACAGTGACGAGCGATCCGAATTCGAGACTTTCGGTCGCGCGATCGCGCAACTACCGCCCTACGTCGATCCGGTGCCGGATCAACAGTTCCCCAGAGCTCGCAAGGTTCTGGAGTTTCTCGGTCAGGTCTACGAGCCGAGGTACGTGGCGGTTGCTCACCTCGAGCGTGCACTGATCGGTCTCGAGGATGCCGGACTGAGCCTCTCGGACGAGCGATTGCGCGCCTACGGCGACCACATCCGAGGAATTGCCGAAGTGGAAATCGAGCTGATGCCCACCAGCACGACGAAGGAGGGCGTTCGCCATGCCGCTTCGACCGAGGACGGCATTCGCTATGCAGTCCTCGGAACCGCCATGTACGAACCTGTCCTGACAGCTTTGCGACGCTTGGCGCACCAGGACCTTGCCGCACGACATTTCCCGCAATACCGAGAAAGCACCGAACAGGAAAATCGATGAGCACCAGCCCCTTTCAAGATCTCAATCGCCTCACCTCGCTCGGCGACGGGCGATACACCGCAACGATCGATCCGATCTGGACCATCGGGCCGAAAGTGCACGGCGGCTCCATGATGGCTGTGTGCGCCGCTGCCGCGCGTCAATGTCTGCGAGACGGCGCAGGTGAGAACGACTCGCTTCTGAAGATGCAGCCACTCGCGGTGAGCGCCAACTATCTGTCCGCCCCCGACCCCGGTGAAGTCGAACTGGAGGTGATCGTCCGAAAGCAGGGACGCCAGGTCGCGTTGTTCGACGTCGAGTTGAGCCAGGCGGGACGCAGCGCTGTTCGCGCGGCGGTCACGCTCGGATTCCCCGATGACGGCGACCCCACCTTCGTCACTGCCTCGTCGATCGACGACATGTCACCGGAACCGCCGGAGAGTGCGGTGGCCGTCATCGGCGATCACCCGATGGCGCAGGTCGTGCACGTCGGGCAGGGCTGCGACATGCGAATCGACACCACCTCGGCGCACTTCCTGACCGGCAGCCAAGGCGAGGCCGAGGTCAGGATGTGGGTTCGTCCTCGACCCGAGGACGAGAACGACATCGACACCGCTGTGCTGTTCGCGATCATGGCGGGCGACATCAGCGCGCCCGTGACGATGAACCGCGGCCTGTTCGGGTGGGCGCCGACCGTGCAGTTGACGACGTACCTGCGCCGACTGCCGACGCCGGGATGGCTTCGTGTGCGGGCAAGCTCGGATGTTCTGGGCAGCACGTGGTTCGAAGAGGATCATGCTGTTCTCGATTCGACGGGCGCAGTCGTCGTACAGAGCCGACAATTGGCGATGATGCCCCGCTAGGGTCGATCGCTGCGGTCGTGGCAGGCTGTTCGCCATGACAAGAATTGCGATTATCGGTGGCGGCAAGATCGGCGAGGCGCTGATCTCCGGGCTGTTGCAGGCCGGCCACGCCATCAAGGATCTGGTCGTCGCCGAGCAATATCAGCCTCGCGCAGACGAATTGATCGCCGAATACTCCATCCGCGTCAGCACGATCGCCGACGCCGCCGAGGGCGCAGACGTCATCGTCATCGCGGTCAAGCCCGGCGACGTCGAATCGGCGCTCACCGCGTTGACGAAGGTCGATCTGGACGGCGACCTCGAGCAATTGATCGTTTCCCTTGCGGCGGGTATCCCGACCGGGTTCTTCGAAACGCGTCTGCCCGCAGGGTTCCCGGTCATCCGCGTCATGCCGAACACCCCCATGCTGGTCGGGGAGGGCGTGAGCGTTCTCTCGCCCGGACGGCACGTCAAGGCCGAGCATCTCGAGCTCGTACGCGGCATCCTCGGCAGCGTCGGCAAGGTGGTCACGGTTCCCGAATCGCAGATCGACGCGGTCACTGCTGTCTCCGGTTCCGGCCCGGCCTACTTCTTCTTGGTTGCCGAAGCGATGATCGATGCGGGAGTCGGTCTCGGCCTGACGCGCCCGGTCGCTACCGAATTGGTGGTGCAGACGATGGTCGGCTCCGCAGCGATGCTCGATCGCACCGGCGACAGCGCGACGGATCTTCGCGCCGCGGTGACGTCACCGGGTGGAACGACGGCTGCGGCACTGCGTCAGCTCGAAGCGGGCGGCCTGCGGACGGCGTTCTTCGATGCCTTGGATGCCGCCAAGTCGCGCTCGGCCGCGATGGGTTCAGCTGCGGAATAGTCGTCCGTTTAGCCACACCCGTCGCTTTAACCCCACCAGTACAGCTAAGCTCGACTTAGTACGTACGTGTCTGTTCCGCCGGAGGGGAAGCCGGCGGCGCGAGTCGTGCTGGAGGTATGTGGATTAATGGTGTCTGCAAACAAGCCGTCCATGGGTTCGTCCCACGACGGAAAGCCGGCAGTGGCCGGCACGCAATTCCTCACTGTTGCTGAGGTAGCAACTTTGATGAGGGTGTCGAAAATGACTGTGTACCGGTTGGTACACAGTGGCGAATTGCCCGCTGTACGAGTGGGCCGTTCGTTCCGTGTACACGCGAAGGCGGTACACGATTACCTCGAAACCTCGTACTTCGATGCCGGCTGACCAGCCGGTTCGAAGAGGATGACCTCGGCGTGAGCCGAGTCGCGGGCACAGCGGTTGCTGTGCCGGAGGCTCGGTTTATGCCGAGTGAGACCACACCGGTACGATGAGTCACTGTCGTACCAGCAAGCTGGTGTCGTAAGGCGCTGAGCTAGTTAAAACGAGGGCCAGGCGCCAATTGCTTGGCGCAGGCGTACGTGACCGGCGTGCGCAGGAACGCTAGAGAAGAACGTGAGGGACACCCGCTATGGGTTCAGTGATCAAGAAGCGTCGCAAGCGCATGTCGAAGAAGAAGCACCGCAAGCTGCTTCGTCGTACCCGAGTACAGCGCAGGAAACTCGGTAAATAAGCAGTACCTGTTGATGCCCGCCGCCCCTTCCGGGGTGGCGGGCATCGATGTATTTCAGGGGAGGGGCGACGTATCTCAGGGGAGAGATGTGTCGGCCGTCTCATTGTCTGGGCGGTTTGTCTTGAATGGCCGAATTTTGGGTAGTCAGCGCGGGACCCCCTCTGCCCGTAAAGTGGGGGAAAATCGCGGGAGGAACGCTTCGGCAGAGCGCGTTTCTACTGGATATGGGGGTACTTGGTGGTTGAAGGTGACAACACTTCAGGGGGCACGACGCCTCGCGTCGTACTGGTGACCGGGGCGAGCAGATTTCTCGGCGGCTACCTGGTGACCAGGCTTGCGCAGAATCCGTCGATAGAGCGTGTCATCGCCGTCGACGCCGTCAGTCCGAGCAAGGACATGATGCGCAGAATGGGCCGCGCGGAATTCGTGCGAGCAGACATCCGCAATCCGCTGATCGGCAAAGTGATCCGAAACGCCGAGGTCGACACCGTCGTGCACGCGTCGACGCTTCAGAAAGCCCCCAAAGCCGGCAGCCGCGCCGCGATGAAGGACATGAACGTCATCGGCGCCATGCAACTGTTCGCGGTCTGCCAGAAAGCTCCGACGGTTCGCAAGGTGATCCTGCGCTCGGCTTCGGTCGTCTACGGGTGCAGTGCCAAGGATCCCGCTCAGTTCACCGAAGAAATGAGTGCGCGCCGCCGGCCGCCGGGCGGATATGCCCGCGACAGCCTCGAGATCGAGGGATACCTCCGCGGGATGGGGCGTCGGCGCCCGGACATCTCGGTCGGGATTCTGCGGTTGGCGCCGTTGATCGGACCTCAGCTGACTGCAACCGTCGGGCACTACGTCACCGCCCCACTCGTGCCCACCATCGTCGGGCGCAACGCGCGCCTGCAATTGCTCCACGTCGAGGATGCCCTCGCGGCGCTGGAGAAGGCGACTATCGGCCACGCCTCGGGTACGTACAACATCGCCGGCGACGGAGTGGTCATGATGTCGCAGGCGATCCGCCGGGCAGGCAGGGTGGAAGTTCCCATGCCGCTCGCTCTGTTCCGTAGTGTCGGGAGCGCGTTGGTGGGGTCGTCCATGAGGCTCTACACCGACGAGCAACTCGAGTACTTCCGGTTCGGCTGCGGACTCGACACCACTCGCATGCGCAGCGAGTTGGGGTTCGAGCCGCGATGGACCACCATGCAAGCACTCGACGATTTCATGCGTGCGATGCAGACGCGCCGGATCATCAAGTCCGAGTGGATCGATCGGGCAGAGAATGCGTTGACCACCATCCTCGGCGGTGACACTGCCGAGGCGAGCGTAAGTGCAGACGTGATGCACATGCCGTTGTCGGGACGAAGTGCGGTGAAGGGGTGACTGACGTGGCGAAGGTAATTCCCCTGCGGCCCAGCGCAACTCACACCGGAAAGTCGGAAGCTTCTCGTTCGCGTGAGTCCGTCACCGGCGCGGAGCGTGACGTCCGTGAACAAAGTCAGCGTCGGCATCCGTCCGGAGTGCCGTCGGCGGCCGACCATGGTGGTGAGAGCACGTTCGTCGATGCGGCCAGGTCGGCGATCGTCGACCAGATCGCCTCGGCAGCAGAATTTTTCCGACGTCGGGTGTCCGGCGACTACGAGGTCGACGAGTTCGGATTCGACCCGCATTTTGCGGACAACGTCGTCATGCCCGTGCTGCGGCCGTTGTTCGAGAAATGGTTCCGCGTCGAGGTCAGCGGGATCGAGAACATTCCCCTCACCGGGGGAGCGTTGGTGGTTGCCAATCACGCCGGTGTCATCCCACTCGACGGGCTGATGACGTCGGTTGCCGTGCACGATCATCATCCGGCGCATCGTCCACTGCGAATGTTGGCTGCGGACATGGCTTTCGAAATGCCGGTGGTGGGCGGACTGGCGCGCAAAGCCGGCCATACGTTGGCGTGCAACCCCGACGCCGAGCGTCTGCTCAACGAAGGTGAAGTCGCGGCCGTGTTCCCGGAAGGATTCAAGGGCATCGGGAAACCGTTCAGTGAGCGGTACAAGTTGCAGCGGTTCGGGCGCGGTGGCTTCGTGTCGGCCGCAATGCGAACCGGTGTTCCGATCATCCCGTGCTCGATCGTGGGCTCGGAGGAGATCTATCCGAAGATCGGTGATCTCACCACACTCGCACGCGTTCTCGGTTTGCCGTATTTCCCGGTCACACCTTTGTTTCCGCACCTCGGGCCACTCGGCCTGGTTCCATTGCCGTCGAAGTGGTACATCGAGTTCGGAAAACCGATCGTCACCGACACCTTCGAGAGCGGTGCAGCCGACGATCCGATGGTCCTGTTCGAGGTCACGGACCACGTCCGAGAAACGATTCAGCAGACGCTTTATCGGTTGTTGGCCAAGCGGCGCAACGTCTTTCTCGGCTGAGTTCGGTCCGGTTCGCTTCTCGATCCGGACCGAACCCGCTCAGGCGTTCTGTTCTTTGCGCCTGGCGAGAATTGCCGCGAGCGCACCGCCGACTGCTCCGAGTACCAGCGCTGTGGGAACGCCGATTTTGGCGGCCTTTCGTCCGGTGCGGAAATCACGAACTTCCCAACCGCGGTTCTTCGCGAGTTCACGAAGGTCTGCGTCGGGATTGATCGCCACCGGTGTCCCCACCAACGAGAGCATCGGTACGTCGTTGTGGCTGTCGGAGTAGGCGGAACAGCGCTTGAGATTGAGGCCTTCACGCACCGCCAGCGTCCGCACGGCGTGAGCCTTGCCCATTCCGTGCAGGATGTCGCCGACGAGTCGGCCGGTGAAGACTCCGTCCTCACTTTCGGCGACGGTGCCCAAGGCGCCGGTCAATCCCAGTTTCTCAGCGATGACCTGGGCCAGTTCGACCGGAGTTGCCGTCACCAACCACACCTGTTGTCCGGCGTCGAGGTGCATCTGGGCCAACGCCCTCGTGCCTGGCCAGATCTTGTCGGCGATGACCTCGTCGTAGATCTCCTCGCCGAGGCGGGCGAGTTCGGCGGTGGATCGACCGGCCACAAAAGACAGTGCTTTCTCGCGGCCTTCGGCGACGTCGTCACTACTTTCTCGGCCGGTGACGCGGAATTTGATCTGCTTCCACGCGAAATCCACCAGATCCGAGGTCTTGAGATACTTGCGTGCAGCGAGACCACGGGCGAAGTGGATGATCGATGCACCCTGCACCATGGTGTTGTCGACGTCGAAGAATGCGGCGGCCGTGAGGTCGCGCGGAACGGCCGGGGGCTCTTCGCCGGTTTCCGGTTCTGTGGGGTTGGCAGCTTCGTGCAATGCCAGAGCTGCATCAGCGCTCGCCTCGCCGGCGAGATTGGCTCGAACTTCCGACTCACTCGGGCCCAGCGGATTCTTCACATGGCGACGTCCGGGGAGAATGACCCCGGCAAGCCCTGATCCGAATCCGGAGCCGTTCGGTAGTGATCGCGCAGGCACCCGCACCTCCCGTGTTGCATTCTCGAGCAGAGAACTCTTCGAGTCAGCCTATCCTCCGCGATGAGGCCCGATGGGTTGGATGGTGACCTTCCCTGTGGTGTGTGACGTTCCTCTCCGCCGATTTGGTACCGAGCGGGGCTCCGGAGGCACACTCGACCGATCAAGTAGATGGCGTCCCAGTAGAAGAAAGGTATGCGTCGATGACTGCAGCTACGCATGAAGTGACCCTGTTGACACGCGCAGGATGCGCGTCCTGTGTCGGCGCGGCGGAGGTACTACGGCGGGTCTGTTCCGAGTTCGAGCTGGAATTGACGTGCATCGACGTAGACGAAGCTGCCGCGACGGATCCAGAGCTGAGAGCGGAGTACGGAGACAGATTGCCGGTCATTCTTCTCGACGGACGCGAGCACGGTTACTGGGAAGTTGACGAAGAGCGCCTTCGTGGCGATTTACGCAAGTAAGGCAACCCTCAAAGTTGTCCGCGGAGCCGCTTTGCAGGTGAACGGCACATCGAACCCGTCTCGAGCAACTTTGTGCATGGGTTCACAAGCGGTTACCGTGGTGTGAACATTCCCCCGGAGCATCGTGGAGGTCGACAGTCGTGTCGACCGGACGAGGAGCCAGCGACGTGACCGAACCGCACCAGACGCATGAGCCTGTGGCTCAGCGCGTCACCGGCGCTGCGGGCTCTTCTGTCACCGACTCGATCGCTCAGGATCGCGTCATCCCCCAGGCTACGGTGACGCGCTTGGCCGCATACCTGCGGGTCCTCGGAGTGATGTCCGACCGGGGTACCTCCATCGTCTCGAGCGAGGAACTTGCGCAGGCGTCCGGTGTCGGATCAGCGAAGTTGCGCAAGGATCTGTCATTCCTCGGACCCAACGGCGTCCGCGGCGTCGGATACGACGTCAACAGGCTCCGCATCCGCATCGAGCGTGCACTCGGACTCGATCGTGGGCACAAGGTCGTTCTCGTCGGAGTCGGAAACCTCGGCAAGGCGCTGGTCGGCTACGGCGGATTCAGCCGCCGCGGTTTCGAGATGGTCGGACTCTTCGACAGTGACGCAGATCGAATCGGAAGCACAGTCGGCGACCTCGTGGTGCGCAGCACCGAGGAACTGACCGTCGCCTGCCGCGAATTGAACGCGACCATCGGCGTCATCTCCACACCGGACGAGGCCGCGCAGGGCGTGTGCGACCAGTTCGTCAGCGCCGGACTGCGCTGCATCATGAGTTTCTCGCCGATCGCCCTCGACGTTCCCGACCACGTGGAACTGCGACGCGTCGATCTAGCCGTCGAGATGCAGGTTCTCTCCTTCAACAGTGCGCGCAACGCCGATCAGGCATCCAGTGCGCCGCGAGTACGAGTGGCTCACGCCGCATCCGCTTCGTCAGTCCCATCCACCAGTTCACCCGCTCCGGTCGGAGCAGGTTCGACAAGAAACGGATCAGTGATCGCGCCGTGAGTGTTCTGCTTGTCGGGGTCTCGCATCGAACCGCGCCCGTCCCGGTGCTCGAGCGAGTAGCTGTCACCGACACCGATCGTCCGAAGCTGATCGACAAGCTTCTGGCGTCTTCGCACATCTCCGAAGCGATGATCGTCTCCACCTGTAACCGGGTGGAGGTCTACGCGGTGGTGGACGCGTTCCACGGTGCGCTCACCGAGGTCGGTGAAATCCTCGCCGACCATTCAGGTCTCGACCTGACGGCGCTGCACGCTCACGCCTACGTCCGCTACAGCGAAGCAGCGGTCGAACATCTCTTCGCCGTGGCCAGTGGCCTCGATTCGATGGTGATCGGCGAACAGCAGATTCTCGGCCAGATCCGTTCGGCCTACGCATCTTCGGATGCGCAGCAGGCAGCCGGACGCGTCGTCCACGAACTGGCTCAGCAGGCACTGCGCGTCGGCAAGCGAGTGCATTCCGAAACCGGAATCGACTCAGCGGGAGCATCAGTCGTATCCGTGGCTCTTGATCGTGCAGCGGGCATCATCGGTGAGGGCGGCCTCGTCGGCCGCACTGCCGTGGTTGTCGGAGCAGGCTCGATGGGCGGTCTGTCGGTTGCGCATCTGACTCGCGCCGGAATCGAACGCATCGTCGTCGTCAACCGGACACAGGAACGCGCCGAGCACCTGGCAGAGACGGCACGCTCCAACGGCGTCGACGCCGACGGTGTTGCCTTCGATCAGCTTTCGGCCGCGATGGCGCAGGCAGATGTCATGGTCACCTGTACCGGCGCGGTCGGGGCAGTGGTCACCCTGGCGGATGTGCACCGCGCACTCGCCGAGCCCGATCGCGACAACACCAAGCATCTGGTCATCTGCGACCTCGGGCTGCCGCGCGACATCGATCCCGCCGTCGCCGGCCTGCCGGGCGTCACCGTTCTCGACATGGAGACGCTGCAGCGTGATCCGGCGGCAGGCGCAGCCGCTTCCGACGCAGATGCCGCACGCACCATCGTCGCCGGCGAACTTGCGACCTACCTTGCCGGACAGCGCCTCGCCGAGGTCACCCCGACCGTGACGGCTTTGCGTCAGCGCGCCGCCGACGTCGTCGAAGCCGAACTGATGCGGCTCGATTCGCGTCTGCCCGGCCTGGACGATCCGCAGCGCGACGAGGTTGCACGCACCGTGCGACGCGTCGTGGACAAGCTGCTCCACGCCCCGACCGTGCGCGTCAAGCAACTCGCGTCGGCCCCCGGCGGCGACTCCTACGCAGCAGCGCTGCGCGAACTCTTCGAACTCAGCCCCGGATCTCCCGCGGCCGTGGCCACACCCACCGACCTGGTGGACGGCGACCGCACTGGAAGGGACCTGCAGGCATGAGCGTCACCACCCCTCGATCGGGGAGCCCGCTGCGGATCGGCACTCGCGGAAGTCTTCTCGCGACCACGCAGGCCGGTACCGTGCGCGATGCCCTCATTGCAGCGGGACATCCCGCCGAGTTGGTCATCATCAAGACCAAGGGCGACCAGTCCACCGATCCCGTCCAGAAGATCGGCGTCGGAGTGTTCACCGCAGAACTTCGAGAAGCTTTGCTGGACAACCGCGTCGACGTTGCTGTGCATTCCTACAAGGACTTACCGACCGCGCAGGATCCGCGTTTCGTCATCGCGGCGATTCCGCCACGCGAAGATCCGCGTGACGCGCTCGTCGCCCGCGACGGTCTGGTCCTCGGGGAGCTTCCGGCCGGTTCCAAGGTGGGAACCTCCGCGCCGCGCCGCGTTTCGCAGCTCAAGGCACTCGGGCTCGGCCTCGACATCGTGCCGTTGCGGGGCAACCTGCAACGCCGTCTCGGCAAGGTCGAATCCGGTGAACTCGACGCCGTGATCCTCGCTCGCGCCGGCTTGTCCCGTATCGGTCTGCTCGATCTCATCACCGAGAACATCGAGCCCGTGCAGATGCTCCCCGCTCCGGCGCAGGGCGCTCTGGCCGTCGAATGCCTTTCTGCCAATGCGGAATTGGCGGCGATCCTGGCTGAGCACGATGACGCCGGTACCCGGGCGGCAGTCACTGCCGAGCGTGCACTTCTCGCCGAGCTGGAAGCGGGCTGCACCGCTCCGGTCGGAGCGATCGCGGAGATCGTCGAATCCCTCGACGACGACGGCAGAATCTTCGACGAACTGTCGGTACGCGGCTGCGCAGCCGCCATCGACGGTTCGGACGTCATCCGTACCGGCGCCGTCGGTGCGCCGGACAAGGCCGAGGAACTCGGCCGAGCGGTAGCGCGCGAGTTACTCGAACTCGGCGCCCGCGAGTTGATGAACGTGACTACAGGCGAGGCAGCCGATGTTTGACGCCCCACTTTGCACTTGCACCAAGTTCCCATTTCGATACAGCGCACTGGAGAATCACCGATGACCCGAGTCCGAAAGAACACTCCCGGACGGATCCTGTTCGTGGGATCGGGACCGGGCGACCCCGCCCTGCTCACCGTTCGCGCACGTGACGTCCTCACCGGCGCCGCAATGGCATTCACCGATCCGGATGTCGACAAGGGCGTCGTCGCACTCGTCGGGATCGACATGGGCCGCGACGAGGAGACCGGCGAGCTGATCGCGGACGTGCGTCCGGCACTCGGTGAGCCTGCCGAGGTTGCAAAGACATTGGTGCACGAGGCCAAGAACGGCCACGACGTCGTGCGTCTGGTCTCCGGTGACCCGCTGACCACGGATTCCGTGATCGCAGAGGTCACCGCAGTGGCCCGCACCCAGGTTCAGTTCGAGGTTCTCCCGGGTCTGCCTTCGGGTTCGGCAGTGCCGAGCTACGCCGGTATGGCTCTCGGCTCGGGTCACACCGAGGCTGACGTTCGCGGTGAAGTCGACTGGGCTGCTCTGGCCGCTGCACCGGGACCGCTTGTTCTGCACGCGACGTCGGGACATCTCGCCGAGACCGCCAGCGCGCTGGTCGAGAACGGCTTGGCTCCGCAGACGCCTGCTGCCATCACCGTCCGCGGCACCACTCGTCAGCAGCGAACCGTCGAGGCAACTCTCGCGACGCTCAACGAAGCCGGATCCGAACTGGTGGGCTCGCTCATCGTCACCGTCGGCAAGGTTGTCGCGCAGCGCAACAAGATGTCGTGGTGGGAATCGCGCGCACTGTACGGCTGGACCGTCCTCGTGCCGCGCACCAAGGATCAGGCCGGCGAGATGAGCGACCGACTGGTCACTCACGGAGCCATCCCGATCGAGGTTCCGACCATCGCCGTCGAGCCGCCCCGCAGCCCCGCTCAGATGGAGCGTTCGGTCAAGGGGCTCGTCGACGGTCGCTATCAGTGGGTGGTCTTCACTTCCACCAATGCTGTTCGCGCAGTGTGGGAGAAGTTCGAAGAGTTCGGTCTCGACGCTCGCGCCTTCTCCGGCGTGAAGATCGCCTGCATCGGCGAAGCAACCGCAGCCAAGGTCCGCTCGTTCGGCATCAACCCCGAGCTGATCCCGACCGGTGAGCAGTCCAGCGAAGGCCTGCTGGCCGAATTCGCCCCGTACGACGACGTTTTCGATCCGGTCAACCGGGTTCTGTTGCCGCGCGCGGACATTGCAACCGAAACCCTCGCCGAGGGCCTGCGCGAACGCGGTTGGGAGATCGACGACGTCACCGCCTACCGCACCGTCCGGGCAGCGCCGCCGCCGGCCGAGACCCGCGAGATGATCAAGACCGGTGGATTCGACGCCGTCTGCTTCACCTCGTCCTCGACCGTGCGCAACCTCGTCGGCATCGCCGGCAAGCCGCACGCCCGCACGTTGGTCGCGTGCATCGGCCCGAAGACGGCCGAAACTGCTATCGAGTTCGGTCTGCGCGTCGACGTGCAGCCCGAGACCTCGCAGGTGGGACCGCTGGTGGAGGCTCTCGCCGAGCACGCAGCTCGGCTGCGCGCTGAAGGTGCTTTGCCGCCGCCGCGTAAGAAGTCCCGCAGGCGCTAGCGCACCCGTGAGTGGTTGAGGAGTCTGTGGACTCCTCAACCGCTCACAGGTTCCGACGAAGGAGGGCTACTTCTCGTGTTTCCCACTCATCGCCCTCGCCGGCTCCGGCGCACCCCAGCGCTCCGGCGACTCGTGGCAGAGACCTCGCTCGAACCCCGGCACCTCGTGTTGCCGATGTTCGTTGCAGACGGCATCGATGCGCCGCGTGAGATCAGTTCCATGCCAGGCGTTTTCCAGCACACGCTCGATTCGCTGCGGTCCGCCGCGGTGGAAGCAGTGGAAGCCGGCGTCGGTGGTCTGATGCTCTTCGGCGTCCCCAAGGCGGAGGACAAGGACCCTCAGGGCTCCGGTGCCTCCGATCCCGACGGCATCCTCAACGTCGGATTGCGCGCTCTGGCAGAAGAACTCGGCGATTCGACGGTCATCATGGCCGATACCTGCCTCGACGAGTTCACCGATCATGGCCACTGCGGCGTGCTTACCGCCGCCGGCGCCGTCGACAACGACGCAACCTTGATCCGGTACGTCGAAATGGCTCTCGCGCAAGCTGAATCGGGTGCGCACCTGCTCGGCCCCAGCGGCATGATGGACGGTCAGGTGGCTGCGATCCGCGGCGCGCTCGATGCATCCGGGTATGTCGAGGTCGGTCAGCTCGCCTATGCCGCGAAATATGCGTCAGCGTTCTACGGGCCGTTCCGTGAAGCCGTCGGATCCTCACTGCAAGGCGACCGTCGTACTTATCAGCAGGACGGCGCCAACCGCCGCGAGTCGATGCGCGAGGTAGACCTCGACATCGCCGAGGGCGCTGACATGGTGATGGTCAAGCCTGCAATGTCCTACCTCGACATTCTGCGTGAGACCGCCGACCGGTCTCCGGTTCCGGTCGCGGCGTACCAGATCTCGGGTGAGTACTCGATGATCACGGCCGCCGCGCAGAACGGGTGGATCGATCGGGACGCGGCGATTCTCGAATCGCTCACCAGCATTCGCCGCGCCGGTGCCGACGTGGTCCTCACGTACTGGGCGTCGGAAGTTGCCGGATGGCTGTGACGGAGTCGCGCATGGTGGCTGCACCGGTATCGACCGATACGCTGGTGTCATGACCGAGCAGTGGCCGCCGTCGCGCCAGGAACCGCCCCGCCGGGAACCTCCCTACGAGAACCAGCCGTTCGAGAATCAGCCGTACCGCGAACTCGGACCGATGCCGACGGGTCAGATCCCGGGATACGGCCCCGGTTACAACGGATACCCGGGCCCCCAGCCGAAACCCGAGCCGCCGACGGACGTCGTGACTGCGATTCAGTTGTGGTGGGCTGTGACGGCGCTTGGATTGGTCCAGGGCGGCGCGATGATCTGGATGCTGCTCGGGCAGAAGTCGATGTTCGTCGACGAGATGCTCAGGAACCAGGCGGCTGTCGACGCCGGTCTGACACGCTCCGACGTTGAGGGCATGTTCCCACTGGTTATCGTGTTCTCCGCTGTCCTGGTGGTGATCGTCACCGCGGTGTTCCTTTTGTTCGTGCGCTCGATGAGTCGTGGCAAGAACTGGGCTCGAATGTTGCTGACGTTCTGTGGAGTCTTCATGTTGGTCTCTGCGATCCCCGTGATCTTCGGGCTCGGCGGCGACGGCGGCGCGGCCACTCTGCTGTTCGGCGGAGCGGAAATCCTGCAGGCAGTTGCTGCTGTCGGGGCGATCGTGATGATGCACCGAAAAGAGTCCAATCCGTACTTTCTTCGTTTCCCCCCGGCGGGGAACCGATAGGTAGCTCGGGGTACTGTGAAACGGGTCACTGCAGTAGTAGGGGAGAGGTCGTAGACAATGAGTTCTCAGGAAGCCCTGCGCACGGAAAGCACCCACGACGCTCCACTGCGCCAACGTGGTTCACGGACCGAAGTGATCTTGTTCGCGATCCTCGGAGCCTCTGTTCTGGTGACACTCCTGGTGCTCATGATTCCGGGCATCGTCAGCGGATAGCGCACACTTGAACCCGTGAGTATCTCTACGAAGGTCCGGCGCCCGACGGCCGTCGAGGCAGCATTCTGGCTGTGGATCGCCAGCGCGTTCCTACTCATACTCTTCGGCCTGATCAATGTCACCAGCGCCTCGTATTCGCTGCGTGAGCAATTCACCGATCAAGGCGTATCGGCCGGAAACATCGACATCTACGTCACCTTCGTGCGGGTGTCCGGGCTGGTTCTGCTGTTGACCGGCCTTGCGATCGGCGGCCTCGCCGGTCCCACTCGCGCCGGAAAACCTCTGTGCCGACGGATCCTGGTGATCGTGTCCGGGGTGTTCGCGGTGCTGCAGATCGCGCTGGTCGTCGCCGGGATCAGTACCGTGCTCGCGCTTGTCGTTCCCGTCATGCTGATCTGTGCCTGCGTCGCGATCTACCGCGACACCACCCGAAGTTGGTTCGCCCGTGGCTGACCGTGCTCCTGAAATCGGCCCGGACGTTCTGTACTACGAACCGGGATCTCGGTGGTGGGCCATTGCGTTCGGTCCGATCTTCTGCCTGATCGCCTTGGTCATCGAACTGTTCACCGGCCCGGTGGTGCATTGGTTCGGTCTGGCGATGTTCGCCGTGATCCTCACCGGCTTGGTGTACGTGCAGGTGATTGCCGCGCGCCGGCATGCGAGCGTGCTTCTGACCGCGACCACGTTGCGTCAGGGAACCGAAGAGGTGCCGATCACCGAGATCGCCGAGGTGTTCCCGGAGTCCGACGACGCCGCCTACGAAGACGAAATGGAGCCGTGGGAAACGGCACGCGCGCTGGGTGAGCTGTCCGGAGTGCCCCGGCGTCGGCACGGTATCGGCTTGCGTCTGACCACCGGGGGATTGGTGCGAGCGTGGGCGAAAGACGATCGGGCACTTCGCGAGGCGTTGAGCCAGGTTGTCACGGTCGGTGTGGAACCGGACGGGTCTGCCGATGATTGAGGCGCAGCCGACTCCGCTCGTCGACGTGAAGACGTGGATCGGTGTACTCGGTATCGTCGCCGCAACGATTCTGGCGGTCGTGTGCTGGCGAGCGGGTACGACGACGTCCGACTTCGGACCGATATTGGAGGGCGCTCCACCGTTCGAGAGCACGCACTACGACGGTCTCTGGATCTCGGGCGCCGGGTTGTCGATTCTGGTTGCGGGGCTGATGGCCATCGATGTCGTGCGCCGGGCCCGGGTGGGCTTCGTCGCATCGCGATAGCCCTCATACGGGTAGGGGGTATAGTTGCGGTATGAGTAGTTACAGCCCCGAGCAGGACGATCTGCTCAAGCGCCTTCGTCGTATCGAAGGTCAGGTAGCCGGAATTTCACGCATGGTCGCAGACGACCGGTACTGCATCGACGTGCTCACCCAGGTGTCCGCCGCGACGAGCGCGTTGCAGTCCGTGTCCCTGAAGCTTCTCGACGCCCACCTTGCGGGTTGCGTCGTCGAAGCTGCCAAGCAGGGTGGTCCGGAAGCGGACGTCAAGATCAAGGAAGCTCAGGCGGCCATCGCTCGCCTCGTTCGTTCGTAAGGTGTCGGTCCGTCACTCCGTGATGGACCGCGCGAGCGCCCGGGCGGAGAAGCTCACGAAGTACTCGGGTGTGACTTCTTTGGCGATGTTGATGACGATGGTGTCCGACAGGCCTTTGAGTCCGGAGAGCACGAGATGGATCAACGCGGGGTCGTCGATCAACCGGCTCCCTTCGGCTGCAGCAGATTCGGTGAGCGCTCGAATCAATGCCGAGTTGTAGACCGCTACGGATGCGTGAAGTTCCCGCATGCTTTCTCGGTCGGACCCGGCCATGCCTTCGATGTCGCGCCAAGTGGTGGTGAGTCGACCCACCCGTGCCCAGTGCCGAGCAAACTCGGAAATCATGGACTCGAGTAAGGCGCTCAGTCCCTGCTCGCGCGGGAGCGAGTTCACGAAGTCCGCCATTTCCAGCTGACTTTCGCTGAGGAGGGCGGCGAAGATGTCCTGCTTGTCGACGAAGTACTGGTAGATCAGGCCAGTGCTGGTGCCGGCTCGTTTGGCGACAGCGCGGATCGTGAGCGCGGAGTAGCCTCCTTCGTCCAGAAGCGAGATCGCCGCGTCGAGAGTTCGGCGTCGACGCACTTCGGCGTCGCCGTAGATCGACTTGCTGCTGGTACTGCTCATTTGATCACCGTAGTCGGGGCGCTCGGCATCCTCAATTCACATCGAACACTGTTCGTTGTTGAACGCCGCCCAGAATCCAATGTGACTCAGATCATAGAATGAACATTGTTCGAAATAGAATGAACATCGTTCATTCTGGTGTTACGGTATGGCGCAGACCACATCGAGGCCAGTGCAAAGCGCTGGACACTCTGCGGTCGGCCTGACCTTTCTTCCCGTATCGATCGGGAGGTCTACACAGTTGTGGAGTACCTATGACACGCACTAACGATGAACGCGCGGCGATCGACATCGCCGCTGCGGCAGGAGAACTTCTGCTCGACCATCGGAAATCCCTCGGCGAAAACGACGGTGATGTCGCGACTTTCAAGAACGCGGCCGATCGGCTCAGTCACGAATTCATCGTCGCCGAACTTGCCCGACGCTTTCCTGTGGATGCAGTGCTGTCGGAGGAAGGCTCCGACGACCTCGCGAGGTTGAAGGCGGATCGGGTGTGGATCGTCGACCCTCTCGACGGCACCCGCGAGTACGGCGAGGCCGGCCGATCGGACTGGGCGGTGCATGTTGCACTGACCGAAAACAGTGTCCTCACAACAGGTGCGGTCGCGATGCCTGCCCTTGGCGTCACCTATTCCAGCAGCGATGATCGAGCCGGGCGGGATGCCGCGACGCCGGTTCGAGTCGTCGTGTCGCGGACGCGGCGTCCGGAACCGGTCATGCGCATGGCCGACTCGATGGGCGCGGAGTTGATCGAAATGGGATCCGCCGGCGCCAAAGCAATGGCGGTCGTCTCGGGTGAGGCAGACATCTATGCACATGCGGGAGGGCAGTACGAGTGGGATTCGGCGGCGCCCGTTGCCGTCGCACGCGCTGCGGGACTGCATGTTTCGCGTATCGACGGCAGTGAACTGCGCTACAACCAGGAAAACCCGTGGTTGCCGGATCTGCTGATCTGCCGACCTGAACTCGCCCCGAAAGCACTGGAGGAACTGGGCCGATGACCGCGACACTGACGCACCTCGAACGACTCGAAGCCGAGAGCATTCACATCATGCGTGAAGCTGTTGCCCAGAGCGAGAACCCGGTGATGTTGTACTCGGTGGGCAAGGACTCCGCTGTGATGCTGCATCTGGCGCGCAAGGCCTTCTATCCGTCGAAGCTGCCGTTTCCGCTTCTGCACGTCGATACCACGTGGAAGTTCCGTGAAATGTACAAACTTCGTGACAGTACCGCTGCTGCAGGCGATCTCGATCTGATCGTCCACACCAACCCAGACTGCGTGAAGCAGGGGATCAACCCGTTCACTCACGGCAGCGCTGTCCATACCGATATGTGGAAGACCGAAGGCCTCAAACAAGCCCTCGATCACTACAAGTTCGACGCTGCATTCGGCGGCGCCCGCCGTGACGAAGAAAAATCCCGCGCCAAGGAACGCATCTTCTCGATCCGATCAGCTGCGCACCGTTGGGATCCCAAGCAGCAGCGACCGGAACTGTGGCGGATGTACAACGTCCGCAAAGCGCCGGGCGAGAGCCTGCGCGTCTTCCCTCTCTCGAACTGGACCGAGCTGGATGTTTGGGAATACATACGCCAGGAAGAGATTCCGATCGTTCCGCTGTATTTTGCCGACAAGCGGCCCGTCGTCGAGCGGGGCGGTGCGCTGATCATGGTCGACGACGACCGGATGCCGTTGCTGCCGGGAGAGACTCCGGAACTCAAGAGCGTTCGTTTCCGCACCCTCGGCTGCTACCCGCTGACCGGAGCCGTCGAATCGACCGCAACGAGCCTGACCGAGATCATCTCGGAAATGTTGCTCACCACCACTTCCGAACGCCAGGGACGGGTCATCGACCACGACTCCAGTGCGTCGATGGAAAAGAAGAAGCAAGAGGGGTACTTCTGATGACTGTTTCCTCGGATCTGATCGCTGACGACATCGAGGCGTACCTCGAACGTCATGCAAACAAGAGCATGCTGCGATTCATCACGTGCGGCAGCGTCGACGACGGCAAGAGCACCTTGATCGGCCGTCTGCTCTACGAATCGAAACTCGTCTTCGACGACCAGCTGACGGCGCTCGAAGCCGATTCGCGCAAGAGCGGAACCCAGGGGGAGGGGCTCGATTTCGCGCTCCTGGTCGACGGTCTCGCCGCCGAACGTGAGCAGGGCATCACGATCGACGTCGCCTACCGCTACTTCACGACCGAGCGACGCAAGTTCGTCGTCGCCGATACTCCAGGGCACGAGCAGTACACCCGAAACATGGTGACGGGCGCGTCGACCGCCGATCTTGCTGTGATCCTTGTCGATTCCCGCAAGGGGATACTGACTCAGACCCGCCGGCACTCGTATCTGGTGTCGTTGCTGGGGATCAAGCACGTGGTGCTTGCCGTGAACAAGCTCGACCTCGTCGACTACTCGCAAGAGGTCTTCGATGCCATTACCGCGGATTACGCAGAGTTCGCTCACGAGATCGGTCTGGACGGGTTCGTCGCCATCCCGCTCTCGGCATACATGGGTGACAATCTCACCGAGCGCAGTGCGAATACCCCGTGGTACTCCGGACCAAGCCTGATCGAGCATCTCGAAAGCGTGGACATCGACGATGCTGCCGCCGCGGCTCCGTTCCGGATGCCGGTGCAGTGGGTCAACCGGCCGGACCTCGACTTCCGCGGATTCTCCGGCCAGATCGTTTCCGGCACCGTATCTCCCGGAGATCCCATCCGCGTGCTCCCCAGTGGAAAGACGTCCACAGTCGAGCGCATCGTGACCATGGGTGGCGACCTCGACGTTGCCGGTGCGGGCCGCTCGGTCACCATCACGCTCGCCGACGAGATCGACATCAGTCGCGGTGATGTGCTGTCCATCGGCGACAATCCGCCGGCCGTAGCCGATCAGTTCGAGGCCTGCATCGTCTGGATGGGTGAGGCTCCCATGCTGCCCGAACGGCCGTTCCTGTGCCAGATCGGTACCGTGACAGTCACTGCGCGCATCACCAAACCGAAACACAAGATCAACGTCAACACTCTCGAGAAGACCGCAACGACTACTCTCGCGCTCAACGAAATCGGTGTCTGCAACCTCAGTTTCGATCGACCGGTCCCGTTCGACCCGTACGTCGGCAACCGTGACACCGGTAGCTTCATCCTCATCGACCGCCTCACCAACGGCACTGTCGGTGCGGGCATGATCACGCACTCGCTGCGTCGATCGGACAACATTCACTGGCAATCCGTCGACGTCGACGAGGCCGCGCACACCAGGCTCAAGGGACACCAACCCGCAGTTCTGTGGTTCACCGGTCTCTCCGGTTCGGGAAAGTCGACCATCGCGAACGATGTCGAGCGTCAACTGCACGCACTCGGCGCACACACCTACCTCCTCGACGGAGACAACGTCCGTCACGGGCTGAATCGAGACCTCGGATTCACCGAAGCCGACCGCGTCGAGAACATCCGTCGCGTCACCGAGGTCACCCGACTGATGGCGGACGCCGGTCTGATCGTGCTCGCGTCCTTCATTTCACCGTTCGAGGCGGAGCGTCATGCCGCCCGTGAATTGATCGGCGACGAACAGTTCGTCGAAATCTTCGTCGACACCGCTCTTGCCGTCGCAGAGGAGCGAGATCCCAAGGGGCTGTACAAGAAGGCTCGACGTGGCGAGTTGGTGAACTTCACCGGAATCGATTCGCCGTACGAACCGCCGCAGAACCCTGACATTCACATCGACACCAGTGTCACGACGACTGAGGACGCTGCGAACGCGATCGTCGACCATCTTCGCGCCCGCGGAACCATTTCTTGATCCGCCTGAACATGAGGAGCATCCATGCCTGACAGGGCTGAAATAGTTTCTGCCGTAGAAGATTACGTCAAGTGTCTCGGAAGTCACGACGTCGACGGCCTGGTTGCGCTGTTTGCGCCCGACGCAGTTCAACACGAACCGCTGGGGGTCCAGACCTACCGCGGAATCGACGCGATTCGCGAATTCGACACCGCGAACGCGCAGGTCGATTTCACAGTCAGCCTGCTCGGCCCGATTTCGGTGACGGGAAAATACGCAGCAATGCAGCTTCGGGTACAGCGCGTCGGGATGGCCGACTTCGCTGCCTCCGACCTGTTCGAGTTCGACGAGAACGGCAAGATCGTTTCTCTGAGTGTTGTTCTCGATCCGCAGGCACTGTGCTGACCCATCAGGGCCTGCTGGCAGGCAAGGTTGTCGTCGTCTCGGGAGTGGGCCCGGCGCTGGGTCGTTCGATTGCGGTGCAGAGTGCGGCGGCCGGAGCAAAAGTTGTTCTGGCCGCCCGCACACCCGAGCGTTTGGAATCTGTGGCAACCGAGATCCGAGACCGCGGCGGAATTGCACTGGCCATTCCGACCGATCTCACCGACGTCGATTCGATCTCCTCGTTGGCTGAGACTGCGCTCGCAGAGTTCGGCGGCGTGGACTGCCTCGTGAACAACGCCTTTGTCCAACCGGCGCAGGTCTCGCTCCTGGACGCCGACATGGCGTCCATCCAGTCGGGTATCGACATCAACCTGCTTGCGGCGTTGAACGTGACACGCGCGTTTGTGCCGGCATTGACCGAGGCGGAGGGCTCCGTCGTGATGGTGACGTCCATGGTGCTGCGTAATCAGCTTCCCGGGTTCGGGGCCTACCGCATCATGAAATCCGGGCTCCTGGCAATGGCACGCAGTTTGTCGATCGATCTCGGTCCCAAGGGCGTTCGAGTCAATTCGGTTGCTCCCGGCTATATCTGGGCGGACTCGGTCAAGAACATGTTCGAGAAAAAGGCGGCGGCAGCTGGGGTCGACCCCAAGGTCATTTACGACGAGGTTGCAGCGGGCGCCGATCTGCGCCGGCTACCCGAACCTGACGACATCGCCAATGCCGTCGTCTTCCTCTTATCCGATTCGGCCAGAGCCATCGCCGGGCAATGTCTCGACGTCAACTGCGGTCACACCCACCACTGAACAACCCCACAAGGAATTACAGATGACACAGGATTACGACGGCATCGGTTCCATCGACGACTTGCACCAGGTCGCGCGTGAGGAGACCGGGTACGAAAACTTCGGCAGCGACAGCTATCTCGAAGGGCTTCGAGTTCTGCTCGAGTCGTTCCAGCAGGAAGCCGACCTCACTCCGCACGGCAAGGTGATCGCTCGCAAGATGATCGTCGGAGCGCTCGCGGGACGCCTGACCAGTGAGGCCGGATTCGCGAAATACCCCGAGCACATCGACGTTCCGATCGAACGCCCGATCTTCGTGGTCGGGTTGACCCGCACCGGCAGCACCGCGCTGCACCGCTTGCTCGGTGCCGACCCAGCGCATCAGGGCGCCGAGATGTGGCTCGCCGAGACGCCGCAGCCGCGCCCCGAGCGCGACAAGTGGTCGGAGAACGAAGATTACGTTCGCTCCGACGCCTTCTACCGTGCTCGCCAGCGTAACGAGGCAGACCTGATGAAGGTTCATTTCATGGGGGCGGAGGAGGTCGAGGAATGCTGGCGGCTGCTGCAGCAGACGATGCTCTCGACCGCGTTCGAGACGGTGGCGTACGTGCCGAGTTACACCCGGTGGCTGGCGGAGCAGGACTGGACCGAAACATATGCGCGGCACAAGAAGAACCTGCAGTTGATCGGGCTGCACGACCAGGACAGACGGTGGGTGCTCAAAAGCCCGAGCCATGTCTTCGCGATCGACGAGATCATGTCGGTCTATCCGGATGCACTGTTCGTTCGGACCTTCCGGGACCCGTTGACATCGATGGCGTCCACCTTCAGCCTCGTCGAGCAGGGCGGACACGACATGTCGAGGGCCTTCGATCGTCCGGCCATCGGGCGCACGCAACTGGAGTTGTGGGCGCGAGGGAATGCGAACTTCAACAATGCCCGTAGCCGTTACAACCCCGATCAGTTCATCGACGTCGACTACAAGGACTTCATCGCAGATGCGGTCGGCACCGTCGAGAAGATCTACGCGCAGTTCGACCTGCCATTCACTGACGAGGCTCGCGCAGCGGTGGAGGCGTCGCATCAGGCCAGCCTTGCCGAGCACCGTCGTCCGTCGCATCGCTATTCGCTCGAGGATTTCGGCGTGAGCGCTGCCGACGTCGAAGCGAAGTTCGCCACCACACCCTGAAGCCCTCCGGCCCTGTGCGCCTTTTTGGTAGTGCCGACTACCAAAAAGGYGCACAGGGCGAAGCCCCAACTGAAACAAGGAGATTCACATGAATGCTGTTTGGGAAAAGTTCTGCGCAGATCTGCTCGAGGTCGGAAAGGTCCTGGAGGACGAGATCGTCCCTCAGGATCCGCTGACTCAAGCCGAGGGCATCCGCTACCTGAGTCGGTTGCTTCGGTACGGCACGATCAACTGTGTCGAGTACACCGATCCACGGTGGCCGCAGTTCTCGTCGGCTCCGAACCCGAACATGATGACGAAGATCGGTGCCGACAACCCGGACAACGTCTACATGCGCGCCAACATTTCCGGTAAGTACAACTACCGGATCATCGGCACCCGAGGCACCGTCCCGCTGATCACCTTCGGCTCGCGCGTCAATCGATACCACATCGACGGCACCATGCTGCAGACCGGAGATCTGCATATCCACGACCTCGAGGTCGACGAGAACGGCCGTTTCGAGTTCATCGCGAGCGTCGACAAGCCCGCTGAGGGCGCTTGGCTGCCTTTGGCGCCCGACAGCAACCTCATCTCCGTTCGGCAAACTCACCAGGATCGGCGCAACGAGGTCATCGGTGATCTGACCATCGAATGCCTGAACCCGGACGGCGAGTTCGTCCCGCTGAGTCCGGAAGAGATCGGCGAACGCCTCACCAAGTCCGTCGGGATCGTGAAGGGGATGGCGGAGACCTTCCTGGAGTGGTCGCGCAAATTCCAGCCGCACACCAACGAGATCTTCGATTGGGGACAGGACTACTTCCAGGACGCCGGCGGCGATCCGACGATCTTCTACTTCCACGGTTACTGGAAGCTCGCCGAGGACGAGGCGTGGGTCATCGAGACCGAGGTTCCGAACTGCGAGTACTTCAACTTCGTGCTGCAGAACTTCTGGGTCGAGTCCCTCGACTACAACCGCACGAACATCTACATCAACAATCACACCGCGAAGCTCAACGACGACGGCACCATGACAATCGTCGTGGCGGCGAAGGATCCGGGTTACGGCAACTGGATCGACACCGATTCGCATGCCGAGGGCACATGGGCGCTGCGCTGGATCAAGGCGGACTCGCACCCGATCCCGACGTCGAAGGTAGTCAAGATCTGACACGCTGACGGAGATTGGGAACGTATGTACACCAAGAAGATTAGGTTCGGCCCTCGCTTTGTCGCGCTCGGGCTCGCCGGTGCATTGATGTTGGCCGGCTGCGCGTCGAGCAGTGGGGACAACTCGGGATCGGCTTCACCGAGCAGTAGTGGCGCAGCTGGTTTTGTGGGCGCCCCAGATGTGGGGGAGCGGATCGACGGCGGTGTTCTCACCTTCGGGTCCTATTCGTTCCCTTCCTCGTTGGACCCCACGAGAACGCAAGCCGCCGGTTCGACCGGCGGAACCGAAATGGCCGCGATTTACGACACGTTGGTACGCAGCGACTCCACAAACGGGAGCTTCGTGCCACAACTCGCGAAGACACTGTCGAACAACAGCGACTTCACTTCGTACACCGTCACTTTGGCTGATGGCCTCACCTTCAGCGACGGAAGTCCGCTCGACGCGGAAGCAGTCAAGTGGAGTATCGATCGATTCGTGGCACGCAAGGGTGATGTATCGCAGACCTGGCTCAACATCGTGGATCGGATCGAGACGCCCGACGCCACCACAGTCGAATTCGTGCTCGAGCGGCCCTGGCGTCAATTCCCGGCGCTGTTGTCGCTCGGCCCCGGAATGATCGTTGCGCGAAGTTCAGGGGGAAAGGCAGGTTCGGTTTCAGGAACCGGGGAGGGAGCGTTCACACCGATCGGGGCGGGTCCGTTCACCTTGGCCAAGTTCGCCCCGCACGAAGAACTGGTACTCGCCGCACGCACGGATTATCAGGGCGGTAAACCGCCACTGGACACAGTGCGGTTTGTTCCCACGTCGGGTGCGCAGTCTCAGTACGAATCGTTGAAGAGCGGCCAGATCGACATGACGTACATCCTCCGCGACGAGGCCGTGATCGAACAAGCTCTCGACGACGGATACTCGGGTTACCTCAGTCCGACCGGACAGAACGGGATCGGCACGATCAACAATCGCGAGGGCAAGCCCGGGGCCGATGTACGCGTCCGTCAGGCGATCGCCTACGGGGTGGATCCGGAGGCGGTCAATACTCGTGCGAACAACGGATTGGGCACCGCCAGTTCCGATCTGGTCCCGCAGACGTCACGTTGGTTCAACAACACAGCAGGTATTCCGTTCGATCAGGTGAAGGCAAAGGCGCTGCTGGATCAAGCAAAGTCCGACGGGTACGACGGGAAACTCCGCTACCTCACCACCCCGGAGCCCAGCCAACAGGCGACGGCACTGACGGTTCAGGCGTCGCTGAACGCGATCGGTTTCGACGTCACCATCGACTACGCGACCGATGTGACCGATCTGGTTCGACGGGTATACAAGGACCACGATTTCGACATGACCAGAGGTGGCGCTCCGGTCGGAGAAGAAGCGCCGTACCTCAACTTGTACAACAGTATGGCCAGTGATTCGAAGAACAACCCGTCCGGCTTCGCGGACCCGGAGATGGACGCGATGATCACAGCTGTGCAGACGGCATCGACGGACGATGCTGTCCGTGAGGCGATCAGCAAGGTGCAGGAGTACGCCAACGCGACTGTGCCTTACGTGATCTGGGGGCCGGCGTCGGTGTTGACCGCATGGGACGGCAATGTTCACGGCGTCGTACGCAACATCACCGACATCATGTTCTTGGGCGGCGCTTGGATCTCGCCCAACGGCGAAACGGTGGAACGATGAAGTGGTCCTTGGCGGGTGCGATGATCGACGCCCTGGAACTGTGCGAGTTGGCGCAGGTCGCCGAAGAGGTGGGGTTCGACGGAATCGCGATGCCGGATTCCGTGTTCTATCCCGAGCAGGTGTCGGCGCCGTACCCGTACACTGCTGACGGGAAGCGGATGTGGGCGCCCGAGACGCCGATGCCTGATCCGTCCATTGCCATGGCGGCGATGGCGGCCGTCACATCGCGAATTCAGTTCTACACCAACGTGTTCAAACTTCCACTGCGCGATCCGCTGTTGACAGCCAAGCAGGTCGCGACCATGGCCGTGATGTCGAGGAACCGCGTCGCCCTCGGCGTCGGTTTGTCCTGGATTCCCGAGGAATTCACCTTCACCGGTACCGAGATGCGCACCCGCGGTGCGCGTACCGACGAAGCCATCGAGATCATCAAGGCGGTGTGTGCGGGACGTGGGCCGGAATGGGTCGAATACCACGGCAAGCACTACGATTTCGACGCTCTGATGATCAGTCCTGCTCCGGAGATTCCGGTTCCGATCTACATCGGTGGGCACAGCGAACCGGGGTTGCGTCGTGCAGCCAGGCTGGCTGACGGTTGGATGTCGGTGAACGCGACCAATGCCGAATTGGCCTCCGCTATCGATCGCCTCACGGAATTGCGGGTCGAGTACGGTCGTGCCGATGTTCCTTTCGGCGTCAACGTCTCGCCGACGGATGTTCGTGATCTGGACGGATATCGCGAACTCGAGACTCTCGGAGTCACGGAAATCAGAGTGTTGCCCTGGTATCGCTACGGAGTTGACGCCGGTGATCGTCAGGGGCGACTCGACTCCATTCGGCGGTTTGCCGAGGAGGTCATCACTCAGTACTGATCGATCAGCGTCTGCATCGCCCGGCCGTAGAGTTTTGCCAACTCGTCGCGATCTGCGGACTGGGGGATGCTCTCGTCGCTGAGGACGCTCAACAGGCCGGACACCTGGGCGGAGACCAGGAGTGCGCGGGTGTACGCGTCTTCACCGTCGAGGCGAGCGGCGAGATTGGTGGCAAACGTGCCTGTCATCTCGCGCAGTCGCTCCCGGATGCGTGGACTGTCCGACGCTCGCATGAGCGCTGTGTACACCGACAGCATCCGGGCGTCGGCCTTGCCCAGGACGAAGGCTGCGATCCGCTCACCGAGGGTGTCGAGTGGGCCGTCGAACTGACCTTCGAAGTAGTCCGCAACCGGAGTGGTTTCCAGGAACAGCGCTTCCTTCGACCCGAAATGCCGGATGACCAGGGCCGGATCGATTCCGGCAACTTTGGCGATGGCGCGAACTGACGTGCCGCCGAACCCGTGCTCACCGAATAGTTGGAACGCTGCGGCGCGAATCGCCTCGGACGTCGAGGGCTGTTCCTGCTCTGGTGTGTGCCTCGTGGATGTCACGACATCGACCTCTGTGCTCGCTCGCCGACCTCGTTGTCAACGGCGTTGACTCTAACGTGTCAACAGTGTTGACTGTTGAGTCTGTCAACGGTGTTGACAGCTAGATGCGGTTAGTGAAGAGAGTGTGAAATATGACAGATACCGATGTCCGCGTTCCCAGTGAAGAGGTTGTCGATCCGCCGACCAACTGGAAGATGGTGGGCAGTGGACTCGCGTTTCCGCTGTTCTTCGTCATCATGTTCTGCCTGTGTTACGTCAGCGCGTTCCACTCGCCGATGCCGAACCAGGCACCGATCGTGGTGATTGGTCCAGCATCTGTGACGGCGTCGTTGATCGAGGGAATCGAAGCCACGTCTGGCGACAAATTCGACCTCGTCGCCACAGAGAACTCGGCTGAGGCGATCTCGCGCATCGACAACCGTGACGCTATCGGCGCCGTCGAGATCGGTGACACCGTGACCGCACATATCGCCACCGGTGCGGGCGCCTCGACGGTTTCCGTGGTGAGCAGCTTGGCGCATTCCGTCGCGGAGCAGACGGGGCAGCAGGTCACGGTGATCGACTCGGCGCCCGTCACGGCGCGCGACTCCTCGACCGTCGGGCTCTTCTACTTCCTGATCGTCTGCACCCTCGGTGGCTACCTGACCATCACGGTGCTCAGTCAGGTTGCGCCGAGAATGCGGCTGCGAGAGCAGTATTCGATCCTGGCCGGTGCGGCGATACTCACCCCGCTCATAGCCTTCGGCATCACCAGCATCTTCATGCACGCCTTCGGGGCGTCGGTCGGTCAGATCCTGCAATTGCTGGGGATCTCGATGCTCTACACGTTCACCGTCGGTGCGGTGAGCATCCTGCTCAATCGACTGCTCGGCCAAGCCGCGATCTTCGCGGTGCTGACGGTGCTCGTTTTCATCAACTTCCCGAGTTCGGGTGGTGCGATCCCGGTGTCGTTCCTGCCCGGATTCTGGCAGCACATCCATTCGTTCTGGCTCGGATCAGCGGCCATGGAGCCCATCCGCTCCGTCATCTACTTCGATGGGAACGGCGCCGGACCGCACCTGCTCGTTCTGGGGATCTGGCTGGTCGCGGCACTCGGCCTGACCGGACTGCTTGCCTCTCGGCAGTCGAAAAAGACGGCAGCGCAATAAATGTGGTGGGGCCGGCGATTGCCGACCCCACCCGAACCCTTTACTTCAGCCGTACGGCGTCCGTGCCCGGTCCGTCGAGCATCGCGGACCCCAGCAGGATGTCCGGAATGCCGAACCCGTCGATCAGTGTCTCGACGTGGGGGCGCAGGGTGCGGCAACGCTCGTTGATCCCGCGCGTCACGGCCTTCGAACGCTCCACCGACAGATGCCGGTGCTCCATGAACCAGGCCTTGTCCTCTTCGATCACGGACAGTGCGTAGAGATCGCACACCTCGCCGAAGAGTTCCTTTGCGGTCTCGTCCTCACACGAGTCGATGCCGGCGACGAATGCTTCCAGGATGACACGCTCGATGTGCGCCTGAGCGGCTTTGAGTACGTGGTCCTGCACGAAGTTGAACGCGTCGAACGGGTTCTCCTCGCGTTTCTGCGCTGCCTGCAATCGCCTTGCCGCAGTGGCGAGTAGGTACTCCTCGCGGTCCTCGAACATCTTCATCTGGGTGCCGCGGTTGAAGAGGCTGCCGTCCTCTTCGTTGTCCTGGCGAGTGTCGACGATCGTCTGCAGGATCTGCTGCGCTGCCGTGCGCTTCTTGACCACGTCGGAGACCGTCGTCGCCGCGAACCGCATCCAGTCGACCGGGCTCATGCCGCGGACTTCGTCGGCGTACGAGGTGAGGAGTTCTTTTGCGACCAACTGCGTCAGAACGTGGTTGTCACCCTCGAACGTGGTGAAGACGTCGGTGTCAGCCTTGAGTGCGGTGAGGCGGTTCTCGGCGAGATAGCCTGCGCCACCACAGGCTTCGCGTGCTTCTTGGATTGCCCGGGTGGCATGCCACGTGTTGGCGGCCTTGAGTCCGGCGGCGCGACCTTCGAGTTCGCGCTGCTCCTGCGGATCCGGGTCGTCGCTGCTCTGGATGTCGTGCATCGCGGCGACGAGTTCGTTCTGTGCGAACTGCAGAGCGTACGAGCGGGCGATCAACGGCAGCAGACGCTTCTGATGGACGAGGTAGTCCATGATCAGGACCTCGTCGTCACTCTTCGGAGCACTGAACTGCCTGCGCTGCAGGGCATATCGACCGGCAATGGCCAATCCCACGCGGGCGGCCGCTGCCGCCGAACCACCGACGGTGACACGTCCACGAACCAATGTGCCGACCATCGTGAAGAACCGACGGTTCGGGTTCTCGATCGCCGAAGTGTACGTGCCGTCCTCGGCGACGTCGGCGTAACGGTTGAGCAGGTTCTCACGCGGGATGCGGACCTGGTCGAAGACGATGCGGCCGTTGTCGACTCCGGGCAGTCCACCCTTGAGCCCGCAGTCGGACGTCGTCACTCCGGGGAGGTCGTTGCCGGCGTCGTCACGAATCGGCACGACAAAGCAGTGGACGCCCTGGCTTTCGCCTCCGGTGATCAGCTGTGCGAACACTGCCGCGACAGTGGCGTGCTGGGCAGCGCCGCCGATGTAGTCCTTGCGAGAAGACGGGGTGGGGGAGTTGACGACGAACTCGCCCGTCTCGACGTCGTAGGTTGCCGTGGTTTCGAGTTCCTGGACGTCGCTGCCGTGACCGGTCTCGGTCATCGCAAAGCAACCGAGCAGGTCCAGGTCGATCAGCGGCTTGACGTACGCCTGGTGGTGACGCTCGGTGCCGAGGTTTTCGATGGCGCCGCCGAACAGTCCCCACTGCACGCCGGCCTTGACCATCAGTGAGAGGTCGGACATCGCGAGCATCTCGATGCTGGTGACGGCGCCACCCGCGTCGCCCGTTCCACCGTGAGAGACCGCGAAACCGTTTGCGGCGTAGCCGAGATCGGCGAGGACCCGCATCTGTTCGAGAGCCTTGGAGCGCGCAATGGCGGTGTTGGGTGTGTAGTGCGGAGCAAAACGTTCGTCGTTCAATTCGCCGCGAACGCGCTCACGCACCTCCCGCCAGCGTCCGTCGAGTGTTGTCCTGAGGTGGTCCGCTGTGGTGGCCATGGAACCGACGATAGCGCGTAGCGCACCGCGGGCAACCCGGTTCGATCCCAACCTCACATTCAGCAGGAGCCCGCGGCACCCGCTTCGATTCCTTGGCGGAAGAGTTCCTTCTCGCTCTCGGACATAGCCTGGTACGAAGGGTCGTTCTCGACGATCTTCAGGAAGTCGGCGCCCGCTGTCTGTGTCGACGTGTCGCCGCTCTGAACACGCTGCTGAACGTAGACGGACACTGCCGAACACCCGCCGAGAAACGCCGGGTCGGTGCTCGTTGCCGCGGTGGTTCGAGCCGAGTCTGTGGCGCTCGGCGGCGACGAAACTGTCGCCTTGTCGTCGTTCGAAGCGTCCGAACCACACGATGTGAGAAGAATCGCAGCCGAGACCATCAGCGTCGTCAACAGTCGCTTCATGCTCGGAATCGTCTCACGCGGGGCCCGGTTCGACCGGAAAACTCGCCTCGAGCACCGAAGTCCTACACCCTGTCGTTGTCAGATTCGACAGAACTGGGACACTGGAAGCCGTGACTGTGTCTTCCGGTGATCCCGACGTGCATGCAACGAACTCCGCTCGGCTCTTCGAACGTGCCGGCAACGTGATTCCGGGTGGCGTCAACTCGCCCGTCCGCGCGTTCGGTTCGGTCGGCGGAACACCGCGATTCATTCGCGAAGCATCCGGCTACACCCTCACCGACGTCGACGGGAACAATTACGTCGACCTGGTGTCGTCCTGGGGTCCGATGATTCTCGGGCACGCTCACCCGGCAGTCGTCGAAGCCGTTCGCGAAGCAGCACTCGGCGGTCTCTCCTTCGGTGCGCCGACCGAAGGCGAAGTTGCCCTCGCCGAGGAAATCGTCGCCCGCGTCGCGCCCGTGGAAAAGGTTCGCCTGGTCAACTCCGGAACCGAAGCCACGATGAGCGCAGTCCGCCTCGCCCGCGGATTCACCGGCCGCACCAAGATCATCAAGTTCTCCGGTTGCTACCACGGCCACGTCGACGCCCTTCTCGCCGACGCCGGATCGGGCCTCGCGACGTTCGGGCTGCCGACCTCGCCCGGCGTGACCGGCGCTCAAGCCGAAGACACCATCGTCGTCCGCTACAACGATCTCGATGCAGTCGCCGCGGCGTTCGCCGCCAACCCCGGCGCCATCGCGTGCGTCATCACCGAAGCTGCAGCCGGAAACATGGGCGCCGTCGCACCGCTTCCCGGTTTCAACGAGGGTCTGCGTCGTCTCACCCGTGAGCACGGCGCACTCCTGATCATGGACGAGGTGATGACGGGATTCCGCGTCAGCGCCTCGGGTTGGTACGGCATCGACAACGTCGCCGGCGACCTCTACACCTTCGGCAAGGTCATGAGCGGCGGCCTGCCTGCCGCAGCCTTCGGCGGCCGCGCCGACATCATGGGTCACCTCGCGCCGGACGGTCCCGTCTACCAGGCCGGCACCCTCTCTGGTAACCCCGTGGCCGTCGCCGCCGGACTCGCGAGTCTGCGCGCCGCCGACGCCGAGGTGTACGCCAAGCTCGGCCGGAACGCGACCGCCCTCGGCGACCTCATGACCCAAGCCCTCACCGCCGAAGGCGTCGAACACCGTGTGCAGTACGCCGGAACCTTGGTGAGCGTGTTCTTCACCGAGAACACGGTGACCAACTACGACGAAGCCAAAGCCGCGCAGACCTGGCGATTCCCCGCCTTCTTCCACGCGTTGCTCTCCCGCGGCGTGTACCCGCCGCCGAGCGCGTTCGAAGCGTGGTTCGTCTCCGCTGCACTCGACGATCGAGCATTCTCGATCATCGCCGACGCCATGCCGCACGCCGCCAAGGCCGCAGCTGCTGCCGTCAAGCCCTGACACGTTCAAGCTCGAGCAACAACCGCACGCTTCCGACATCCATCTTCTTCAGCGAGGACCCTCGACTGTGACCGACGCCGATCACCCCGACCACACGTCCACCCGCACCATCGTCCACGTCCTTCGCCACGGCGAAGTTCACAACCCGCGCGGGATCCTCTACGGACGGCTCCCGGGCTTCCGGTTGTCGGTGGCGGGCGAAGCCCAGGCTCGTGCGGTCGCGTCGGTGCTCGCCGATCACGACATCACCCACGTGGTCGCGTCGCCGCTGCAGCGCGCACAAGAGACCGCAACGCCGATCGCCGAGGCACACAAGCTCGACATCGTCACCGACGAAAACCTCATCGAGGCAGGCAACGAGTTCGAGGGTCTCAAGGTTGCCGTCGGGGACGGTGCGCTCTCACGTCCGCGTCACTGGTGGAAATTGCGTGACCCGTTCACCCCGTCCTGGGGCGAGCCCTACCTGCAGATCGCTCATCGCATGCTCGCAGCCGTCAATGCCGCACGCGTCGCGGCAGTCGGACACGAAGCCGTCGTCGTCAGCCATCAGCTTCCGGTCTGGACACTGCGTCGATTCCTGCAGGGCGAGCGTCTCTGGCACGATCCCCGTCACCGTCAGTGTGGACTGGCCTCGTTGACCTCACTGGTCTACGAAGGCGACACCCTGGTCGACATCGTCTACTCCGAACCTGCCGGTGCCTCCGACCCGAGAGTGACAGGAGCATGATTTCGCGCCGCATCGCCGCAGCATTCGCAGCCGCTGCGTCGGCGATGCTTCTTCTCTCGTCCTGCGCGACCGGCGACGACGCCGTCGCACAGGGCGGAACTTTCGACTTCGTCTCACCGGGCGGGCAGACCAAGATCTTCTACGATCCACCGTCCGACCGAGGCACCATCGGCAAGCTCTCCGGGCCCGATCTGATGAACGAAGGTCAGAAGGTCGGCGTCGACGACTTCGAGGGCAAGGTCGTCGTCCTCAACGTCTGGGGTCAGTGGTGCGGGCCGTGCCGCGCCGAAGCCGACGACCTGGAACAGGTCTACGAGCAGACCAAGGATTCGGGCGTGCAGTTCCTCGGCATCAACGTCCGCGACGACACCAAGAACAAAGCGCAGGACTTCGTGGTCGACAACAAGGTCTCGTACCCGTCGATCTACGACCCGTCGATGCGTTCGCTGATCGCCCTCGGTGACGGCTACCCCACGTCGGTCATTCCGACGACGATCGTCCTGGACCGCCAGCATCGCGTCGCCGCGGTGTTCCTCCAAGAACTTCTCGCCGAGGATTTGCTGCCCGTCGTCCAGCGAGTAGCTCAGGAAGACGCGCAGTAAAGATGACAACCACGACCACCACGCTGCTGGCCGGCAGCGACACACTGAGTGCCGGTGTGGGCGAAGCGTTTCAGAACGCGGCGTCGTCCGGTCCGCTTCTGCTGGCCCTCGGCGCCTGTGTGCTCGCCGGTCTGGTGTCGTTCGCTTCACCGTGCGTCGTGCCGCTCGTTCCCGGCTACCTGTCCTACCTGGCCGGCGTCGTCGGTGCCGACGCCCCCGCGATCACCGCGGACGAGGCGAGGACCCGGACGATCACCCGGAGCAGCCGCCTGAGGGTCGCCGGTGCGGCCGGATTGTTCGTCGCCGGCTTCACCGTCGTCTTCGTTCTCGCGACCGCGTCGGTGTTCGGCGTGATCTCGACTCTGCTCGTCAACCGCGAGGTCCTGATGCGCGTGGGCGGTGTGGTCACGATCGCGATGGGTCTGGTGTTCATCGGACTCATCCCGGCGCTGCAGAAAGACGTCCGTTTCGAACCGCGTCGTGTGTCGTCGCTGGTGGGGGCGCCGCTGCTCGGGGGAGTGTTCGCGCTGGGGTGGACGCCATGCCTCGGGCCGACGTTGGCAGGCGTGATGTCCGTAGCCGCGGGAACCGACGGGATGACCGCCGCGCGCGGTGTCACCTTGATCGTCGCGTACTGCATCGGACTCGGCCTGCCGTTCATCTTTCTGGCGCTGGGGTCGGCGCGTGCGCTGACCGGCGTCGGCTGGTTGCGTCGTAATGCACGCACCATTCAAATTTTCGGCGGAATCATGTTGGTGGCAGTGGGAATCGCCCTCGTCACAGGCGCGTGGGACCAGTTCGTCGGCTGGGTTCGCGACGCATTTATCTCGGAGGTGACGCTGCCGATATGACAGCTGACGACAATAACGACAACCCGACACCCGTGCTGCCGAAGCAGTCGGTGATCGGTCGAGTCGTTGCACTCGGGCGCAACACCTGGCGCGGGCTCACCTCGATGCGGACCGCGCTGGTTCTGCTGTTCCTCCTCGCACTCGCTGCGATCCCCGGCGCCCTGCTGCCACAGCGAACCCTCAACGAGGGCAAGGTCGCCGACTACATCGCCGCGCGTCCGACGCTCGGTCCGTGGATGGACCGCCTCGAACTGTTCGACGTGTTCAGCAGCTTCTGGTTCACCGCGATCTACGCTTTGCTCTTCATCTCGCTGGTCGGCTGCATCCTGCCGCGTTGCGTGGAGCACGCGAAGGCGCTGCGCACCCGTCCGGTGAATGCGCCGCGCAATCTGGCTCGCCTGCCGCACCACACCAAGAGCGTCGTCGACGGCGAGACTCCCGACGAACTTGCTGCCCGGGTGTCGAAAGAACTGCGTGGGTGGCGCGTCGAAACGCGTCGCGGCGATACGAAATCACGACGCGAAGGCGAGATCACCATCTCGGCGGAGAAGGGATACCTCCGCGAATTCGGCAACCTCGTGTTCCACCTGTCCCTGGTCGGGTTGTTGATCGCGATCGCCGCGGGCAAGTTGTTCGGCTACGAGGGCAACCGCATCGTCATCGCCAACGACGGCCCCGGATTCTGCACGACCTCGCCGGCAGTGTTCGACTCGTTCGTCGCGGGCCTGAGCCTCGACGGCACCGGCATGACCCCGCTGTGTGTCCGTGTGAAGAATTTCCAGGCCGACTACCTCGAGACCGGTCAGGCCGAGATGTTCACCTCGGACATCTCGTACCAGGCAGGCGACGACCTCGAGTCCGATACCTGGCGGGACACGACCATCCAGGTGAACCACCCGCTGCGGATCGCCGGCGATCGTGTGTACCTGCAGGGACACGGATACGCGCCGACATTCACCGTCACGTTCCCGAACGGTGAGACCCGCACCGAGACGCTCCAGTGGCGTCCGGACGACGCCACGACGTTCCTGAGTAGTGGCGCAATGCGTTTCGACCCGCCGGGCGGCATGTATCCCGATACGGACGAGCGTCGGAAGAATCAGATTGCCATCGAAGGATTGTTCGCGCCCACCGCGCTGTTCCACGGCAACCTGCTGTCGTCGAGTTACCCGGCGATGAACGATCCGGCAGTCGCCATCGACATCTACAAGGGTGATACCGGACTCGATACCGGTAATCCGCAATCGCTGTTCGAACTCAACACCGAACTGATCAATCAGGGCCGGCTGGTCAAGCAGGATCGAGTCAATCTGTTCCCGGGTGAGAGCGCGACGCTTGCCGACGGAACTCAGGTGCGATTCGATGGTGCCGTCGACTTCGTCAACCTGCAGGTCTCCCACGATCCCGCTCAGGTGTGGGTACTGGTTTCAGCGTTGACGATGATGGCGGGGCTACTCGTCTCGCTCGTGATCAAGCGTCGCCGCGTCTGGGCACGTATCTATCCAGATGACGAACGACGTACTGTAGTAGAACTTGGTGGGCTTGCCCGCACCGACCACGCAGGCTGGGGCGACGAGTTCGACCGCCTCGCCGACCGCTTGCTGAAAAGCAATCCGACCACCGCGGTGAACCAACCGCACGCGCAGGAGAACGCCCGATGACAACCAACGAGACACTCGCGCAGTACAGCGACTGGGCCTTCAAGTCCGCCTTCACCGTGCTCGTGCTGGCGTTTGTGCTGCTCATCGTGCAGTACGCGTCGGCCAGAGCCAAGGCGGTTCAGGACAAGGAACTGGTCTCTGCCGGTGGAGTCGACGCGTCCGTGCCTGGCAGGGTCGCGGAGACTCCGACCAAGTCGCTCTCGGAGCGATTCGGCGGAATGGGCCGAGCTGTCTTGGTTGTCGGAACGGTACTGATCATCGCGTCGATCGTGCTCCGCGGATTTGCGACGGAACGATTCCCACTCGGCAACATGTACGAATTCGTGGCGATGGCGTGTGCGGCGTCGTTGCTGGTCGGGCACGTCCTGCTGATCAAGCCGGCGTACCGTCCGATGTGGGTCTTCCTGCTGGTACCGGTTCTGATCTTGATGTTCCTCGCCGGCACGGTTCTCTACGCCGACGCGGCTCCCGTGGTTCCGGCGCTGCGCTCGTACTGGCTGCCGATTCACGTGACGATCGTCAGCGTCGGCTCCGGCATCTTCATGATCGGCGGTATCGCCAGCCTCCTGTTCCTGTTGCGACTGAAGTTCCCGCCCGGTGACGAAGGCACGAGCATCGGCGGCCGGATCGCGGAGCGACTGCCGGACGCCCAGACGCTCGACCGCTTGGCATACAAGAGCACGATCATCGCATTTCCGCTGTTCGGCGCAGGTGTGATCCTCGGTGCGATCTGGGCGGAAGCTGCATGGGGACGCTTCTGGGGTTGGGACCCCAAAGAGACGATGTCCTTCATCGCCTGGGTGATCTACGCGGCCTACCTGCACGCGAGGGCAACGTCTGGTTGGCGGGAGACCAAGGCTGCCTGGATCAACATCGCCGGATTCGTTGCGATGCTGTTCAATCTCTTCATCATCAACATGGTCGTGTCCGGCTTGCACTCCTACGCGGGACTCAACTGATCCTCTCGAGGTACCGTGGGTGGCTGCCGACCGGTCTGTAGGTATTACCGGTGGGTAAGTCAGGGGCGGCGCCAGCTACGATGCAGCTTGGTGAATTACTAGCTGTCTGGTAGCTGCGGGATCGACGAGGGGGAACTGCGAGATGGCCGACAAGATCGAAGACGCCGGAGCAGGATTGTGGGAGCCGGTGCGTCCTGCCGAGCCGACGCGGCGCGAGCTGCGCACATCCGCGCCCGAGCCGTCATCCGACTCGGTTCCCAGTGATGTTCGCAGTCTCTTCGTGGCCCCGGTCGACTCCGGCCCGCTCCAGCAAGTCGCCGGCCAGGCGCCCAGTGCACCTGCCGCTCCGCCGCCGACGACGACCCCAGCGACTCCGGCGGCGCCGGTACCAGGTCCCAAGACGCCGGTCATCCAGTATCCGGCAGCACAGCCCGGCCCGATCAACGGCCAGTTCTCGACCTCGCCCGCGATGCCGATGCAGACCTACGAACCTACGAATCGTGCAGGGTCGGTTCCGGATTCGCGAACTGGCGCTCCGCAGCCTGCCCAGAATTCGCAGCCTGTCCAGAATCCGCTGCCTGTCCAGAATCCGCAGCCTGTCCAGAATTCGCAGCCCAGTCCGACCGCGCATGGATCCGCGAGACCGCTCCAGCACCCGCAGGCGCCTTTTGCGCCCGGCGTGCATCCGCCCAATCCCGTGATTCGGCAGTTCGGGCACCCCGGCGCTGCGCCGGTGCAGAACGGCCACGCCCTGCAAAATGGTCAGGCCGTGCCGAATGGGTTGGCCATGCCGATGGCCCCGCCGACAGCGCCACCTACTCGCGCTCCGATGCCGCAGACCGGATTCAACTCGGCTCCGGACAGTCGCTTCGAGTCAGCTCTCCCGATGACTGCGCAAGATCTCTCGGCTGCGCTCCTCGTCAAGCGGCCTGTCCGGCCTGCCCCGGTGGGTGGCTGGCGCAAGGCGCTGTACACGTTGTCCGGCCGATCGGTGAACCTCGGAAACGGTGCAAAGGAGCAGCACCTCGTCGAGTTGACGCGCCAGATCAACCAGCCGCTTCAGGGCTGCTACAAGGTTGCGGTGCTCAGTCTCAAAGGTGGCGTCGGAAAAACCACGACCACTGCGACACTGGGGTCGATGTTCGGCTCGATCCGCGGCGATCGCGTCGTCGCTGTCGATGCAAACCCCGACCGGGGAACGCTGAGCCAGAAGATCCCGCTCGAGACTCCGGCAACAGTGCGAAACCTGCTGCGCGACGAGAACAGCATCGAGAAGTACAGCGACGTCCGCGGCTACACATCGCAGAATCGCCACCGTCTCGAAGTGCTTGCATCCGACAGTGATCCAGCAGTTTCAGAGGCCTTCAGCGGCGGGGACTACACGCGCACGGTCGACATGCTCGAGAAGTTCTACAGCATAGTTCTGACCGACTGCGGCACCGGATTGATGCACTCGGCGATGCAGGCCATTCTCGAAGGTGCAGATTCGTTGATCGTCGTCAGTTCCGGATCCGTCGACGGTGCACGTAGCGCCTCCGCGACACTTGATTGGCTCGACGCTCACGGTTACAGCAGGCTGGTCGCCACGTCCGTAGCCGTCATCAACGCGGTACGGCCTCGCTCGGGCAAGGTTGATCTGCCCCGGGTCGTCGAGCATTTCGAGCAGCGCTGTCGAGCGGTGAGACTGATTCCGTTCGATCCGCATTTGGAAGAGGGCGCCGAAATCGATCTGGACCGGCTGCGTCCAGGTACTCGGGAAGCGGTGCTGGAGTTGGCTGCGGTGGTTGCGCAGGACTTTCCGGCCTCCCCGTTCGCGTTGCCGGGGCGGTAATCGGATAGCCGGGTGAGCCCGGACGCTACGTCGACGTGTCAGTCGGCGGTACGTCCGGCCCTTCCGTGCGCTTGCGTCGTGTTTGCTGGTTCACATTCCACAGGAATTCGGGATCGTCGTCCGGCCCGCGTACGCCGCTCACCGGGGTACGCGTCGACGGATCGGGCCCGAACGCCTTCCACATCAGAACGATCAATGTCACCAAACCCACCAACGCCAACAGATACAACACGGCGCACCTCCTCAGGGAACTGAAGTCGAGCCTACTCAGTCTCCGGCCCGCTTCACCAGAAGTGGTGCGGACAAGCGTTTCGGCTCAGTGCGCTAGTGCTGTATCTGTCGGGTACTGCAAGATCTGTCGGGTACTACAAGTACTTCGACGTGAGCGAAAGTTGCTCAGTTGTTGTCCGCTTCGGTGGTCAGCGAGCGCAGAAGCTGCATGACCTCGGTCTCACGGAATCGACGATGTCCTCCTGGTGTGCGAAGCGAGCCCAGTCGTCCTGCGTGTGCCCAGCGGGTCACGGTCTTGGGATCGACATGAAACAATGCCGCTACCTGTCCGGGCGTCATGAGTGCGTCTGCGGCGGTATTGAAGGTTGGTGCGCTCATTGTGAGGTCCTCCATGTTGATGTCGAACGTTTGACGAACAATGATTCCGAACCGAGCAGTGATTCCGAACTTTGGTTCCGAACCGTTGTGTCGACCAGTTGCCAAAAACCTGCGTCGAGTTTGTTTCGAAGTCCTTCGCTCACATTCGACCGTTTTCTGAGTGGTAGCGCAATGTTTGCACAGATATAGCCGGGTAGTCGATCTTTCAAGATAAGGTAATGTTTAAGTAAAGGACAAAATGGATATAGCGGGCTCAGTCCCACCCGTATTCGGAATGGGTAACCTGAGAGGGTGAGTCAGTTGTCTGAAAACCCCGAAAATGTTCCTTCTGAGCCGGTCAAGGCCAGTAAACCCTCCGCAAACTCTGGGCAAGCAAAGTCGGCTGCCGGGCCGGTGACCAAGGGTCAACTAGCCCGCGACGTGGTGCTGTACTCGGTCGCTCGGCTGCTGCTTGTCGTCGTGATCGGTGCCGTCATCATCGGTGGCGGAAAGCTCGCCGGCACCGACGTTCCCTTGATCGTCGCGGCACTGTTCGCAGTTCTGATCGCGCTGCCGCTGTCGCTGCTGCTCTTCGCGAAACTGCGCAAGCGTGTCAATGCGGGCATCGCGGCGGTCGACGCCCAGCGTCGGTCCGATCGTGACGATCTTCGCTCCAAGCTGCGCGGAGACGGGCGGTGACCACGGAGTCGCTCGACGTCGACCGTCGGACCTCGCGCCAGTGGGTCGACAACGCGGTGCGGCTGATCGAAGCCGACGCGCAACGCAGCGCGGACACTCACCTACTGCGCTATCCGCTGCCGAGTAACTGGACCGTCCAGCTCTATCTGAAGGACGAGTCGACCCACATCACGGGGAGTCTCAAGCATCGACTCGCACGGTCGCTTTTCCTCTACGCGATCTGCAACGGCTGGGTTACCGAAGAGACCACCGTCATCGAAGCGTCGTCCGGCTCGACGGCTGTCAGCGAGGCGTATTTCGCGAAGTTGCTCGGCCTGGATTTTGTCGCGGTGATGCCCGCGAGCACGAGTCCCGCCAAGATCGCACTGATCGAGGCGCAGGGCGGACGTTGTCATTTCGTGAGCGATCCGTCCTCGATCTACTCGGAATCGCATCGGCTCGCGAGTGAGTTGAACGGTCACTACATGGACCAGTTCACCCACGCCGAGCGCGCGACGGACTGGCGTGGAAACAACAACATCGCCGAATCGATCTTCACTCAGCTCGAGCACGAGGAACATCCGATTCCCGACTGGGTGGTCGTCGGAGCCGGGACGGGCGGAACCGGCGCCACGATCGGCCGCTTTCTTCGCTATCGGAAATTCGACACGGGGCTGTGCGTGGTAGATCCGGAGCACTCCGTGTTCTTCGACGCGTGGCGAGCGAGCGATCCGTCGATCGTCGGTACACGGGGTTCCCGGATCGAGGGCATCGGCCGTCCGCGCGTCGAACCGTCGTTTGTCGGTCAGGTGGTCGACCGAATGATCAAGGTGCCGGACGCAGGCTCGATCGCAGCCGCCCGGCACGCCAGCACAGCCCTGGGGCGCAAAGTAGGTGGCTCGACGGGGACGAACCTGTGGGGAGCTTTTGCGTTGATTGCCGAGATGATGGCAGCCGGGCGCAGCGGCAGCGTCGTCACGCTGCTGTGCGACGGCGGAGAGCGTTACTCGGGCACGTACTACAACGACGAATGGGTGGCTTCGGAAGGGATCGACCTGCTCGGCCCGACGACAGTGCTGGACGAGTTCGTCCGTTCGGGTGCGTGGACGGCCAGTTCCTGAATCGCCGGCGCCGGACCGTGTGACGGGCGGCTCATCGTCACGCGTGGCCAGGCGTCCAACCCGGACGACTGCTCGTCCGTTCTGATGCGTATCAGGCCGGGGGAGAGCGTGTTCTCGGCCAGGCGCACGAACCCGAGGCGCTCGTAGTACGGCGCGTTCCACGGAACGTCGACGAACGTCGTCAGAGTCACGAGATCGTGGTGGTGGTCCGCCGCCCATTCGGTGACGGCGTCGATCAGCTGAGCTCCGAGGCCTTTCCGGGCATGATCGGGGTGAACGGAGACCTGCTCGATATGCGCGCCGCCGTCCACGATCTCGACGAGTGCGTACGCAACGGGTACGTCGTTCGCGTCGGTCTGAACCCAGATGTGCTCGGCTGCGAGAAAATCGTTCAACTCGTCGAGCGTCGGCGGTGGATCGTCTGCGATGGCGTCCATCCCGATGTCTCGGAACGGTTCGCCCGCGGCGATCTCGATCTGTTGCAGTGCGGGTAGGTCGGTGGATATGGCCGAGCGGATCACAGAAACCGTTTTACCTCGAGAAGTGCGTTTCTCCCAGCGCTACGCCATGTGAAACACAAACCTACGGAACCGTAGGTTGTGTATCGTTTGTCCAAGGGGCACTTCTCCAGCGAGGGCGGATCATGGGCAATCCTGAAGTTTCACTCGACAATTACGAGGCTGTGTACGAGTACTACCGCAGTCATCAGCAGAACCGATTCGTGGCGAAGCTCGCCTATGCCGCGTTGGCACTGAAGTACCGCCCGCGGGTGAGGTACGCGCCGGGTGCGGAAGCTGCGCTGAAGACTCTGCTGGAACGTAAGACGCAGTTGGTCGTGGCAGTCAATCATCTGACCGAGAGCGACCAGTTCACGCTCGCCGCGACCGCGTGGCGTACTCCGTTGCGTCGAGTGATCGGACGGACCCGGGTCCTCGCCAAAGACGAACTCTTCGTTGATCCTTCACAGCGCAAGAAGGTCGACATGATGGGCAGCATCCCGGTTTTTCGCAGCAAGAACTACGGCCTTCGCGCTGTTTCGGATGCCGGCCGAGTGATGATGGACGTCGCGGCCGAGCGGTTGGGCAACGGGGACTGTCTGGCGATTTTCCCGGAAGGGACGTGCAACACCGAAGATCCGACGCGGTTGCAGCACGTCAACAGTGGAATCGGCCACATCGTCGCGCGCGCCGAGAAATTGGGATGCTCACCGGCTCTGGTGTCGATCGGCATCAACTATGGTCCGGTGGCCGGCGACGTCAAGGCTGCGAGTGTCTTTGTCGGAATGCCGCTGACCGACCTTCCGGACAAGCCGATGGATATCGCCCGAACTGTGCAGGCTGACTTGCAGGTGGCAGTGAACGGGGCCGTCGCCGGATACTAGGCGTGCCTGTCAATTTTGGTTGACAGATTCCGGTTGTCAACCTAAATTGACATCATGACCGAAGCAACCTCTCTCGCTGCTGCCGCCGGTAGCCCGGATCCCACCGAGGGATTGCGTGCTGTTCGAGCGCTGCGTCGTCTACTCGAAAAACTCGAGGCCATTCAGGTCGCCAATGCGCGCCGTCACGGATGGTCCTGGCAGGCGATCGCGGAAGCTCTCGAGGTCAGCCGTCAAGCCGTCCACAAGAAATACGCGTCCGCGCAGTCGGAATCGATGCTGCGTTCACTGCGCGAGAAGGGCAGGTAATTGCCATGTTCGAAAGGTTCTCCGCACAGGCTCGAGGCGTCGTTGTCGATGCTGTCGCCGGATCCGGTCCGGTCACGCCGATGGAACTTCTGACCGCGCTGCTCACCTCTGATCGGGGCATCGCCACCGAGGTGCTCACCGAGTCCGGTGTCTCCCTCGACGTGATCCGCCACGCCGGCGCCGGATCGAACGAAGGTAGCTCGAACAATTTCGACGACGACGCCGAGATACTCAAGTCGATCGGCATCGATCTCGATGCGGTTCGGGAGAGTCTCGAGCAGTCCTTCGGCGAAGGTGTGCTGGACGAGACTCCTGTGCCGGACGGCGTCGACACTTCTCGCAAGAGTCGATTTGGGTTCCCTCGTTCACGATTCGAGAAGGACTCCAAGAAGGTGTTGGAACTCTCGCTTCGTGAAGCGCTCGCGCACAAGGACAATCGAATCGGTGCCGAACACATTCTGCTCGGCATCCTGCGTGTCGCCGACGGGCCTACCCGTCAGGCCCTCGAAACGCAGGTCACGATGTCGGTGATCCGTGAGCGCTTGGAAGCGAAGATGAATCGCGCCGCCTAGATTCGGCACGGCTCCGCATGCACGGGGCGGGATGTGCCAGCATTCAGACATGACATTTCTGGCACGTCTCATCATCAACGGCATAGCCATCTGGCTGGCGTCGGCGTGGGTCACCGGCATCACGATCGCCAACCACGACAACGGCACCTGGGGCACGGTTCTCGTGATCGCGGTGATCGCTTTGATCTTCACGGTGGTCAACGCCTTCATCAAGCCGGTAGTGCAGCTTCTCTCACTACCGCTGCTCATCCTGACCCTCGGACTGTTCACGCTGGTGATCAACGCCCTGATGCTGATGCTGACGGCGTGGATCTCGTCCGGTACGTCCTACGGCTTGACGGTCGACGGCTTCTGGACGGCAGTCTGGGGCGCGCTGATCATCTCGATCGTGAACTTTCTGCTCAGCGCGTTCGTCCCCGACAACCGTTGAGTCCGTCGTCTTTCAGGCGAGACTGAGCGCAACTGCGGTCGCGGCACCCCAGACGAGCATGGCGAGTCCGGTGTCGCGCAACGCGGGGATCAGGGCCATACCCTGACCGCCGGAACGCAGTGGGGCGTTGGCTCGGATTGCCAGTGGCAACGCCAGCAATCCGAGCAATGCCCACGGAGTACGCAGGATCAGCAGCAAGGTCGCGACGAACGGGACGGCCAGCAGGATCACGTGCAGCGTGCGGGTCTTCGCGTCGCCGAGCCGGACTGCGAGAGTGATCTTTCCGGACTCGGTGTCGGTCGGGATGTCTCGAAGATTGTTGGCAACGAGCACCGCGCTCGAGAACGAGCCGATGGCGATCGCGCCGGCCAGCCCGGCCAGATCCACCCGTTCGGCCTGTACGAATTGAGTTCCCAGCACTGCGATCAGCCCGAAGAAGATGAACACGGCGATCTCGCCGAACCCGCTGTATCCGTACGGCTTCTTGCCGCCGGTGTAGAACCAGGCACCGATGATGCAGAACACGCCGACCGCAACCAGCCACCAGGCTGTGGTCGCCGCCAGAACGAACCCGGCTACCGCGGCAACGGTGAAGCAGCTGATCGCTGCGGCCTTCACAGCTCCGGGACTGACCAACTTCGATCCGACCAAGCGCAGTGGCCCGACGCGGTCGTCGTCCGTTCCGCGGATTCCGTCGGAGTAGTCGTTCGCGAAATTCACCCCGACGATCAAGGCCAAGGAGACGATCAGTGCCAGGAGCGCCTTCCACCACACTGCGAGGTCCAGGGACGCCGCGGCTCCGGTGCCGACCAGCACGGGCGCAATCGCGTTCGGGAGTGTGCGCGGCCTCGCGCCTTCGATCCATTGAGCAGCTGTTGCCATACAACGATCTTTGCACTGTGCAATACGATCGAACGCGGTGGATCAGCACATGACTCGAGACGTGAGTGAGCGCGCCAGGTACGCGCAGTCGGGCGAAGACCCGGCAGACATTGCCTTGCTCGGACCCATTTCGACCAAAGTGGGCGATCGTCTGGTTCCGTTGCCGGGTCCGCGAGCTCGAACTCTGCTGGTTGCGCTGGCTCGCAATCCGGGTGAGCCCCGTACTGCGCAGAGCCTGATCGACGACGTCTGGGGGCTGGAGCCGCCGCGCTCACCGATGAACGCCCTCCACACTCAGGTCTCGCGCCTGCGATCTGCACTTCCGGACGGGGCGCTCGAAGTCACGGCGGCCGGATACCGGCTCACTCTCGCTCGGGAGCGTGTCGACCTGGCCCGGGCAGCGGACGCCGTCCGTCGTCTGCGCGCCGGCGGCGCCGACGCGTCCGAGGCACTCGCCGTCACGACCGCGGCGCTGCGCCTGTGGCGCGGTACCCCCGGGAGCGACGTGGTCGGCGACGTCGCAGATCGTCTGGCGCTCGACGCAGGCCGCGTGTACGACGAACTGGAGTCCGCGCAGATCGACGCGTTGCTCACGTTGGGGGAGTACGCGGCCGCCATTCCACTGGTGCGCGGACGCCATCTGTCGAGCCCGTTCGACGACACAGCGGCCGAAGCGTTGATGCGTGCGCTCGCCGGAGCCGGCCGGGTCAACGAGGCACTCGAAGTATTCGCGGAGTTCCGCAACCACCTCGCCAATCGCCTGGGCGCTGATCCGTCACCCGCACTGGTGACTCTGAACGCGGAACTTCTCGGGGCACCTGCGGCAACACCGCGAGCTGCGCGGGCGATCGGTCTACGCGCTGCCCCCAACACCTTGCTCGGTCGCGACAGCGACATCGACCAGATCGAATCCTTGCTGGCTCGCTCACGTGTGGTCACCATTCTCGGACCCGGTGGCGCCGGAAAAACCCGTCTCGCACACGAATTGGGCCTGCGCGGATCCGTGAACCAGCCTGGCGTCGCGGTGGTACTCGTGGAGTTGGCGTCGTTGCGCAGCAGTGAAGATGTCATCGCGGCCATCGGCGGCACCCTCGGAATCAGCGAATCCGATCTGGCGCCAGGCAAATTGACCGTCGGCCGGACGCATTCGGCGCGAGAGCGACTCAAAGAGGCGTTGTCCGCCGGTCCGATGTTGCTCATCCTCGACAATTGCGAGCACGTGATCGGCGCGTGTTCGGAGATCGTGGCCGAGATGATCGCGGCCGGTCGTCAGCTGACGGTACTGACCACCAGTCGTTCGCCGCTCATGATCAGTGCCGAGGCGGTGTACCCGTTGCCGCCGTTGGCGATCGACGACGGAACCGGCTCGGCAGTCGAACTCTTCTCGGCGAGAGCCCGTGCGGTGCGGCCGTCCGTTCATCTGGACGTCGATGCGGTCGTCAAGCTGTGTACGACGCTCGACGGACTCCCGTTGGCGATCGAACTCGCGGCTGCCCGGGTCCGCACGATGAGCGTCGACGAAATCGGTTCGAGACTGCGAGATCGGTTCGCATTGTTGCGCTCCGATGATCCGACGTCTCCAGATCGGCATCGAACTCTGCACGCGGTGATCGACTGGAGCTGGAATCTGTTGGGCAGCGGTGATCAGATTGCGCTGCGTCGGTTGTGCCGATTCCCAGCAGGTTTCACGCTTTCCTCGGCGCAGGCCGTTGCCGGGTGGGGCGAGTTGGCCGATGTGGCAGGCGCCGTCGAAGCGCTGGTCAATCAGTCACTTCTTTCCGTCAGCGACGGGCAGGGTGAGCTTCGGTACTACATGCTCGAGACGGTCCGTGAATACGGCGAGGAGCGACGCGCCGCGTCCGGAGAGGGGCCGGAAGTCATCCGGCGCCTGGATGACTGGGCAATCGCGATCGCCGAGGACGCCGTCGTGCGTGCACGCACGGATCAGCTGCGCCTGATTGCCGACCTCGATGCCGAGCACGACAACCTTCTCGCTGTTCTTCGCTGGGCTGTCGAGCGCGGCGACGCGGTGACCGTAGCCAACGTCTTTCCCGTCCTCGCGATTCTGTGGGCCGTACGAGGATCGAATTCGGAAGTCTCGAACTGGGCGTCGAAGATCGTCGGGGCGACCGCGGACAACGATCTACGCGATGTAAATGCAGAATTGGTGGGCGCGACGTTCATTCTGGTGGCGATGCATCTGTTTTTCGCGGAGACCGATCGAAACCATGCCCGCGCGCGGGTTCGTCTTCGAAAGCTGTTGCGTGAGCGCGATGATCTCGGTCCGTTGTTCGCATTTCTGATCAAGCTGACCACGAGTGGGATCGCCAACCACAGACTTGCGCGTTTGGTTGCGGAAGGCGTTCGCAGTTCCGACCCCGAGACCCGAATGGCTGCGCTGTCCGCGCGTTCGAATATGCGCGAAAACATCGGGGATCTGCGGGGCGCATTGCTGGACGGGGAAGCGTTGTTCGACTACGCGACCAATGCCGGTGACGAGTGGGGCCTTGCGATGGCGGCCCAGCATGTCGGGTCGGTCCACAGCCAATCCGCGCGATATGGCGAGGCCATCGAGTTCTACGCGATTGCGGCGGCGTCGATGGAACGCCTCGGTGCACGTGACGAGGCGATGCAGCTCATCTGCTTTCAAGCCGGAGCAATGATCGCATCCGGTGACACCGCCGGCGGGCGAACACTTCTCGATCGGGCACGCCCGGCCTTGGCGCACTCGGGTGGGACCGGTGCCATCGAAACCGATCAACGGCGCGCGGCGCTGATGGCGAGCATCGCCGAGGCGGATCTCGCCGACGGCCGAATCGACGAAGGGTTGGCCAGGTATCGAGAAGCACTGGAGTTGTTGGGCTCTGCGATCGAGAACATCTTCGGTGATCCCTTCGTCGTTCTGCTCGGTGCTGCGGCCGTGTGTGCTCACGTCGTTCACGGCCGACATGAACTCGTGGCAAATCGTGTTCTGCAGATGAAGGATTCGAGTGCTCTCAAGTTCGATCCCAAGGGTTATGCGGACCTGCCGCTCGCGGGTTCCTTGGCGTCGGCGATCGGGTCGTTCGATCTTGTCACGGACAACATCGATCGAGGGGTCGAACTGATGGCTCTGTCGTTGAAAATGCCAGGGAGACAGGACTTCGTCTCGCTCCACCATGCGCGCCTCTCCGACTTCGCGGTTGGTGTAGTCGGAGCCGACAGGTGGTCTGTGGAAACCGAGAAGGTGTCGGGCTACTCACGCAGAGCGGTCCGCGAAGCAGTGTTGGCTGCGCTTCGCGGACCGGTGCTGGGTTAGAGCTGGACGATGTTGCAAGACTTAGGTCTTGCGCATGTACATCCGCACGGTCAGGGGCGCCATGACGGCAACGATCACCGCGGCGCCGACCAACGACCACACGACGTGGATACCGAAGTGACCGTCGTTGGCCAGCTCGCGAACCGCGGTCACCAAGTGTGAGACCGGATTGACGTTCACGAACTTCTGAAGCCAACTCGGCATGGTGGCAGGATCGACGAACGCATTCGACAGGAACGTCAGCGGGAACAGCACGAGCATCGAAACACCCTGCACCGTGGACGCTTTGTTCATCAGCACGCCCATGAGGGCGAAGATCCAGCTGATGGAGAACGCGCACACCATGACCAGGATCGCGGCAGACAGAATGCCGACCACGCCGCCTGCGGGGCGGTATCCCATCGCGAAACCGACGATGAACGTGATGGTCGTTGCGATGCCGTAGCGCACGACATCGGCGAGCAATGCGCCGGACAGCGGGGCGATACGAGCGATGGGAAGGGATTTGAAGCGGTCGAACACGCCCTTGTCCATGTCCTCACGAAGCTGAGTGCCCGTGACGATGGAACCGGTGATGACGGTCTGGACGAGGATGCCGGGGATGATCGTCGGCAGATATGCCGTCACGTCACCGGCGATCGCGCCGCCGAAGATGTACGTGAACATCAACGTGAAGATGATCGGCTGGATGACGACGTCGAACAGTTGCTCGGGGTTGTGCTTGATCTTGAGAATTCCGCGGTACGCCATCGTGAACGTGTTCGCGAAGCTCTGCTGCAGGCTGATGCGGCGGGGTGCGGCATCCGGCTGGGCTATCGGCGACCGGGGTTTGGTGAGGGTGGTTGTCATGCGACGCTCCGATCGGAGTCGTTGTCGGACTGGGCGTCGTTGCGTCCACCGTCTTCGGGCTGGTGCCCGGTAATGGTCAGGAACACTTCGTCCAGGCTGGGTTTCTGTACGTTGATCTCGTCGACGGCAATTCCTTGCTCACGCAGACGGATCAACAGGTCCGCAGTGATCGACGGGTCGCTCAGTGGTGCGGTGATCCGCCCGACTTCGGGGGTGACACCCACCTCGACGCTCAGCGCAGCCGCGATGAGCGAGCGAGCTTCCTCGGTTCGGTCACGGTCGACCAACTTGAGCTGGAGGGAGGAGATCCCGACCGAAGCCTTGAGTTCGTCGGCGGTGCCGTTCGCGATCACGCGACCTCGGTCGATCACTGCGATGCGATCGGCCAACTGATCGGCCTCGTCGAGGTACTGCGTGGTGAGCAACACCGTCGAGCCCTCGGCGACGAGTCGCCGGATGGTCACCCACATCTGGGCGCGGGTGCGCGGATCGAGGCCGGTGGTGGGTTCGTCGAGGAACAGCAGCGGCGGGCGGGCGATCAGGCTGGCCGCCAGATCCAGGCGCCGACGCATACCGCCGGAGAAGTTCTTCAGCGGCTTGGTTGCGGCCTCGACCAGGTCGAACTCCTCGAGGAGTTCGAGGGACTTGGTGCGCGCATCGCGGCGGCTCAGGCCGAGCAACCGGGAGAAGATCACGAGGTTCTCGGTCGCGGTCAGATCCTCGTCGACGGAGGCGTACTGCCCGGTGACGCCGATCAGGGAGCGGACCGCGGTGGGTTCACGGCTGACGTCGTGACCGAAGATGCGCGCCTCGCCGCCGTCGGGGCGAAGGAGGGTGGCGAGCATGCGGACGGTGGTGGTCTTGCCGGCGCCGTTCGGCCCGAGGACGCCGAACACCGAGCCGGTGGGGACGGTGAGGCTGACGCCGTCGACCGCGCGGTGCTCGCCGAACTTCTTGACGAGTCCGTCGGCCTCGATGGCAAGAGGCGAAGCTGTGTGGTTCATGGGATGAAGCTTGGCAGATCGATCTTGCATGGACCTTGCGTGGAACTTGCGGTTACTTGCACAGCGCGCGAGGTCGGTGCTCCACAACCGGCAAACAATCCCCAGACGGAACTTGCTTGCCGGTGTGCGGGCGCGATGGCGTCACGCTCGCTGCATGGAAATTCTCACGCGGGCGCAGGCTCACCGGGACGGCACCAGCGACGCGCAGTTGCAGCGAGCGGTCAGGCGCGGCGAGCTGCACCGAATCTCAGCGGGGATCTACATGCACGCCGATCACTTCCGCGAACTCGACGCTGGAGCACGCCACCGGTGCGCGGTCCTCGCGGCCGCTGAAACCTGTGGTCCAGGTGCGATCGTGAGCCACGCTTCGGCAGCGGTCATGCACGGATTGGATTGCGGCGGATTGCGATTGGACACCGTGCATCTGACGCGTAGCCGATGCTCGGGTGGGCGGAAGAGTCAGACCTTGCATCTTCATCCAGCAGTGGTCCCGCCCGAGGAGGTCGCGCTGATCGACGGCGTCGCAACCACGTCGCTTGCGCGAACGTTCGTCGACCTCGCACGGACGACGCCGTTCGAGACCGCCGTGGTGATCGGTGATTGCGCCCTGCGACGTGGGATGAGGCGTGAGAACGTCGACGCTTCGCTCGATCATGCGCGCGGACGGCTGGGGATGAGTCGCGCTCGAGTGGCGGCGACGTTCATCGAACCAGGTGCCGAGAGTCCGGGGGAGTCCATCAGCCGGGTACGCATGCGCGACGACGGTTGGCCGATGCCGACGCTGCAGCACGAGATCCGTCACGGTGGCAGGTTCATCGGACGAGTCGACTTCTTCTGGAAAGAGCACGGTGTGGTGGGCGAGTTCGACGGGATGGTCAAGTACCGCGGCGACAATCCGGGTAGGGCGGTAGAGCGCGAGAAACTGCGGGAGGACGCGATCCGGGACGCGGGGTTCGAGGTGTTCCGGTGGGTATGGGCGGATCTTCGCGACTTCGAACGCGTCCGCGAAAGGTTCGAGCGGACTTGCCTCCGCGGAGCCGCGCGCTGATTGTGCAGCCGCGGCGCTGATCAGGCCTGCGGCTGAACAATCGGGCTGCGGCTGCTAGCTGAACCGAGCCACCAGGGCGGCGCGGTCGAGCTTGCCCGGCCCCCGGAGCGGCAGTGCGTCCACGACGAACAGCTCGCGCGGCGCCGCGGTCACGTCGAGTGTCCGCTGAGCATGTGTGCGTAGTTCGTCGAGCGTCGGAGCTTTGCCCTCGGGTACGACCACGGCCACCACCCGCTGCCCCAGCCGCTGGTCCTCGACGCCGATCACCGCGCACTCGCGAACGGCGGGGTGATCGGCCAGCGCGGCCTCGACCACCTGCGGTACGACGGTCAGCCCGCCGGTGGAGATTGCCTCGTCCAACCGGCCGCTGATGCGCAGGACTCCGTCGACCACAGCTCCGGCGTCGTCGGTCCGGAACCATCCGGGTTCGGCGAAAGCGGGGTGGTCGGGAAGCCCGCGGTACCCGGACGCGAGCATCGGCCCGCCCAGCAGCACTCGCCCGTCGTCGATACGAATCTGCGCTCCGGACAACGGGATTCCGTCGTAGACGCAACCGCCGGAGGTTTCACTCATCCCGTAGGTACGGACGACGGTGATGCCCGCTTCGGTTGCCTGCGCGAGTACCGGCGCGGGAGTCGCAGCGCCGCCGAGCAGAACCGCGTCGAGTGAAGCCAGCGCCTCGACCGCGGCGCGATCACCGAGCGCCTTGACCAACTGCGTCGGCACCAAGGAGGTGTAGCGGCGCGGTCCGCTCATCGCGGCGACGGCGCCCGGAAGCGCTGCCGGGTCGAAACCCGCACTGACGTCGACGATCACCGGTTGCGTTCCGGCGAGAACACTGCGCAGCAGAACCTGCATACCGGCGATGTGGTGCGGAGGGAGAACGAGCAACCAGGATCCTGTGCCGCCGAGGCGTTCGTGGGTCGCGTCGCCGCTGGCCCGCAGGGCATCAGCACCGAGCATCGCGCCCTTCGGCGTTCCCGTGGTTCCCGACGTGGCGACTACCAGCGAGACGCCGTCGTCGATGGGCTGATCGGGGTGCAGAGCGTCGCTCAGTCGGGCCGTCTCGCGTGCGTCGGCAGCCGGGACGGGGAGCACGGCGTCGTGCTCGCCGCCCAGGATCTGCGCGACGGCAGGTAATACCTCGAAAGCCGCCTCGCCCTGCGGAACCGCGAGTGTGCGAAGAACGTTCACCGGATGTCCGGCCCGGCAAGGGGCCAACCGCCGTCAGCCAGATGGCTTCGCACGCGGTCGACATCGGTTTCGAGAGGCATCTCGTTGGTGATCTTCGTGATGAGGACCTGGATGTCGGTCTTCTCGATGGGCAGATCGCCGTCCTCGATCAACGCGTCGGCGACGGCGTCGACCTCGGCCTCGGAGAGTCTGCGAGTGAGGAGTGCGAAGAGCGGGATGTAGTCCTGTTCGGGGACGCCATTGGGATAGCCGGCCCGCAACCAGCCGACTATCGACGTGAGGAAGGGCGGAAGAGCCATGACGTCAGCTCACATCTCGAACTTCGTTGTCGGCGTCCACGTCTTCGATAACCGGCCACCCACCTGCGCGCAGTCTTTCGGTGACACGATCGACGTCGTCCTCGGACGGCTCCTCGTTGAGGATCCCCTCGATGATGGCGCGAATCGTGTCGTAGTCGACGTGGCGGTCCGGTACCTCGTGCGCGGACTCGATGGACATCGAAACGACCTGCTCGATCTCCTCGTCGGTCAGACGTCGACGGAGAACCGCGAGCAGGGCGAAATGATCCTTGTCCGGGATGCCCTCGGGGTACCCGGCGCGTAGCCAGTCGAGCACGCTGCGCAATGAATACTTGCTCAAATCCTCGGCCTCATTTTCGTTTCGGTGGTTTCAGTGGTGTGCCGCGACGACCACTCAGAAGACGTGGATTCCGAACGTGCTGGCCAAGAAGTTCTTCATCAACAACAGAATTCCGGCGAAGATCGTGACGAGCACGATCGCAAAACAGAGGTACGCACCCATTTTACCCAGGGTGGTCGGTCCTTCGGTGCCGTCGGGATTCGGCAGGCTCAGCGACTTGAGGCCGAATGCGAAGATCGCCGGCAGTCCCGCTCCGAAGAGCAGTCCTACTGCCACTACCTGCCAGAGCGAATCGAGGGTATCGGTGAGTAGATGCATTCTCTTGCGCCCCTTTCAGGAGTTGCGGGTGGCTTCGGTGGACGGAGTGGGTTCGGCTGCCGGGATCTCGGCAATTGCCGCATCTGAATTCTCGTCCCATTCGGCGGTGACGTTCGCCGCGTCCACGGGTTCCTTACGCGAGCGTATGTACATGAAGATCGCGAAGGCGATGAGCGCGGCGAAGACGACGAGCACGCCGGCGAGTCCGCCGACCAGATGTGCAAGAGCCCAGCAGATAGCTCCGACGACAGCAGCCGACGGCAATGTGATCAGCCAGGCTGCGGCCATCCGGCCGGCGACACCCCAACGGACCTCGGCGCCCTTGCGACCGATACCCGTACCGAGGATCGAGCCGGTGGCTACGTGGGTGGTCGAGAGGGGGAGTCCGAGGTGGCTCGACGTGAGGATGATGGCGGCGGACGACGCTTCGGCTGCCAGACCCTGCGGCGCGGCAATCTCGACAAGACCCTTGCCCAGGGTGCGGATGATGCGCCAACCACCGAGGTAGGTGCCGAGGGCGATCGCGACGGCACAGGTGAACTTCACCCAGAACGGCATCTCGGTCTCGGCGGTGATGGTGCCGTGAGCGACCAGGGCCAAAAAGATGACGCCCATCGTCTTCTGGGCGTCATTGGTGCCGTGTGCAAGTGAGATCAGGGAGGCGGTGCCGATCTGGCCGAAACGGAAACCGCGCTCGCGCTCGTCTTCCTTGACGGATGCGGTGATGCGGTACACGAGCTTGGTGCCGACGCCCGCGACCAGAGCAGCGACGACCGGCGCGAGGATTGCGGGGACGACGACCTTGGTCAGCACTCCGCCCCACTCGACTCCGCCCATACCGATGGAGGCGATCGCGGCGCCGATCAATCCGCCGAACAGCGCGTGCGAGGAGCTCGACGGCAATCCGAGCAGCCAGGTCGCCAGGTTCCAGATGATTCCGCCGACAAGACCGGCGAACACGATCAGCAGCAGATCCTGCCCACTGACCGCGCCGAGGTTGACGACACCTTTGGCTACCGTCGCGGCGACCTCGACGGACAGGAACGCACCGACCAGGTTCAGGATCGCGGAAAGTGTGACCGCAACTTTGGGCTTGAGTGCACCGGTCGCGATGGAGGTGGCCATTGCGTTACCCGTGTCGTGAAAACCATTCGTGAAATCGAACGCGAGGGCGGTGACAACTACCACCAGGAGGATTACGAGCTCTGCGGTCACAACGTGAATTGTGCGTATCGAACGCGTAAAAGTACAGCGAACGGGATGCGAACAGGGCCTCCGTGGAGTACGTCCCCGCGCGTGGGCTGCGGCGCTGCCGTTCGCGATGTGTTCAGCGCCACGAAATCCGAACCCTGTGTGGGACCTCACTTTTTGGTCTCACTCACCGGGAAGGCACATTCGGACCGTTTTAAACGCTGATTACCTACGGGCACCGAGCGCACCGGAACAGGGGTTTCACCTCTGTATCTCGGTGTCTGTCAGTGAGAAGGAGAGCTCCGACCGTGAAGCCCAACAAGTCCACGAAGCTGATCGTGGCACTCGCAGCGACCGCCGTTCTGGCATCAGCCTGCGCATCGAATCGTGGTGACGATCCCTACGCCGTCGCTGTCGGCGGATCAGGCGTCAGCGCCGATCTTGCGTCGAGCACATCCGACGCGAAGTTCGGCACCCTCGATTCGCCGTGTGGCGAAGGCGATGCCACCGGCGCAACCGATCAAGGCGTCAGCGACACCGAGATCAAGATCGGGTTCGGTGACGACCGCGGGTACGTGAAGTCTCCCGGGCTGAACAAGGAAATGAGCGATGCGGTGAACGCGCTCATCTCGTGGTGCAACGATCAAGGCGGTATCAACGGCCGCAAGGTCGTCGGTACCGACTACGACGCCGCGATGACGCAGGCCAACTCGGTCATGCAGGAAGCGTGCGCGAGTCAGTTCATGATGGTCGGCTACGGCTTCGCGATGGATCAGACCGCGGAGCAGACGCGTGTCGCGTGCAACCTGGTGTCAGTGCCAGGCTTCACCGTCTCGCCGGACGCCGCGAACGGACCCATGACGTTCCAGGGAGTTCCGTTCCCCGTCGACTACGCGAACGGTTCGCAGTGGTTCCAGATGGCCGAGATGCATCCCGATCTGGTGAACGACTTCGACGTCGTCAACAGCACGATGCCCACGATCATCAGCTCCACCACGAAGATTCGTTCGATCGCCGAGGCAGCGGGCTTCAAGCTCAAGGATTGCGGCGTCACACTCAACTACGAGGGCGAATCGAGCTACGTGCCGTTTGCCGAGAAGTACAAGGAGTGCGGTGCGAAGGGTATCTGGACGTCACGATCGGCAAGCCCGTCGGAGCTGAACTTCGTGAAGGCCCTCGACCAGGTCGGGATCGATCCCATCTTCTTCGGTGAAGCCACCTGGTACGGCGCGACCGTCTCCGATTGGAACAAGGACACCGGACTGCTCGACAACCTCAACGCGGGCATGACCTTCCAGATGCTCGAGAACGCGGACAAGGTGCCCGCAGTGAAGAAGTACGTGGATCTGGTTTCCGAGCAGGGTGGCAAGACTGCGCTTCTCGGTATGCAGGCGGCGTCGTCGTTCCTGCTGTGGGCGGCCGCCGCGGACGAGTGCGGCAGCGATCTGACGCGTCAGTGCATGGTCGACGAACTCTCGAACATTCACGAGTGGGACGGCGGCGGATTGCATGCCGTCACCGATCCCGGCAAGAACATGCCGGCCACCTGCGGACTCATGACCTCGCTGAAGGGCAGTACCTACTCGCAGGCCTTCCCGTCCACCGCGGGCGAATTCAAGTGCGACCCCAAGTACCTCGTCGCGACCGACAAGAGCACCTGGGGAACCGAGCTCGGCGCTGACCGCGTTTCGACGAAGTACCAGAACGCCAACGTCATCAAGCCGCAGTCCTGATTCTTCCGACTCGGGCGGCGAGCGCCAACCGCCGCCCGAGTCCCTAACGAGGGTTCAGCCATGAACACTTTTGTCACTTTCACGATCCTGGGCCTGGTCCTGGGGTCGGTGTACGCGATCGCTGCCTCCGGGCTGGTGCTCACGTACAACACGTCAGGCATCTTCAACTTCGCGCACGGTGCACAGGCAATGCTCGGTGCGTTCATCTACTGGCAGTTGCGCTACGGCTGGGAACTTCCCACGGTTGTCGCCTTGCTGATCTCGTTGGTCCTGGTCGGTCCGCTGATGGGTCTCGGCCTCTACGTCCTGATCATGAAGGGGCTACGCGATACCGCCGAGGTCACCAAAATCGTTGTGACGGTATCGATCCTGCTCGGAATGCTCTCGATCTCGCACTGGTTCTGGCATCCCGAGACCGCCCGAACGATGCAGATGTTCTTCGGTGACCAGTCCAAGATCACGGTGTTCGGCGCGAGCATCCGCTACCACGAGCTGATCTGCATCCTCGTCGCGATCGCGATCGCCGTCGGCCTGCGTATTCTTTTCACGCGCACCCGTGCCGGTGTTGCGATGCGCGGTGTCGTCGACGATCCGGAACTACTGCGCCTCAACGGCCACAATCCGGAGCGTCTCGCGGCACTGTCCTGGGCGATGGGTTCGACGCTCGCAGTCCTGGCCGGCATCCTGATCACCCCGATCAGTGGCGGCACACTCGAGGCGAACATGTTGACGCTCTTGGTGATCGACGCGTTTGCCGCGGCCATGTTCGGTCGGTTGCGCAGCATCCCACGCACGTTTGTCGGCGCCGTGGTTCTCGGGCTTGCCGGTACGTACGTATTGGCGTACTTTCCGACCAGTTGGAGTTGGACGTCGAATTTCCGTGTCTCCCTACCGATGATCGCGCTGTTCGTCGTACTCATCGTCCTACCTCAGGACCGCCTGCGCGGCGCGGTCACTCGTACTCGTGAGCGGTACCACGTTCCGAGCGTGCGCAAGGCCGTCGTCTGGGGCGTAGCACTGATCGTCATCGTGTACCTGATCCGTCTGCTGATGGTGACGTCGGCGGTCACGACACTGACCATCGGAATGACTTTCGCGATCATCGCACTCTCGCTCACACTCCTCACCGGCTACGCGGGTGAATTGAACTTGGCGCCGGTATCTTTCGGCGCTATCGCGACCATCGTGGCCTTCCACTTCGGGATCTCAGGTTCCGGGTTGGCTGCGCACCTCAACCTGTGGGGCATCGTCGTCGGAGTCCTCGTCACCGCAGTGATCGGTGGCCTCGTCGCCCTGCCGGCGCTGCGGCTCAGAGGGCTGTATCTCGCGCTTGCGACCATGGCATTCGGAGTGTTCCTCTCCAACATGGTCCTTCGCGACACCACCGAACACGAGATGTTCGGCATGAAGTATTCGCTGTTCAAAGACGGCAACATCGCCCTCCCGCCGCTGAAGATCGGCCCGCTCGATCTGAGCAACGAAACGGTGTTCCTGATGACCGTGACCGCGCTGTTCTCGGTACTCGGCGTCGGCGTCATCGCGTTGCGTAACAGCGGCTACGGGCGCCGTCTCGCTGCGATGAAGGACAGCCCGGCCGGTTCGGCCATGCTCGGCCAGAGCCTGGTTCGGCTCAAGCTGAGCGTCTTCATGATCTCTTCAGGGATCGCCGGTCTCGGCGGCATTCTGATGTCGAGCGCGATGGGTTCCGTCTCGGGCGAGAGCTTTGCCATCATGGTCAGCCTCTCGCTGCTCATGCTGACCGTCGTCGCGGGCATCGGATACGTCACCGGCGCGCTGTTCGGTGGACTCATGGCCGGAATCGGCTTTGCCGTCATCATGGTCTCGTTCACCAATCTGGCTTCGGCGCAACCGGAGTTGGAGGGAATGTGGCTGCTGCTGGGCAACATCGCGGCCGTCAGCCCGGCCCTGATCGGCATCGGTGTCGGCGCGAACCCCAGTGGCACCGTGCACAGCGTGATCGACGGCTACCGTCGGCTCACCGATGCCAGGCCGGTTCTGATCGGCGGCGCCGCAGTCGTTCTGCTGACCTACGTCCTTGCTCTGACCGGCGTACTCGGCAACTGGTGGTTCGCATCCATCACGATCGCGGTGGTGTTCATGCTGCCCGTGATCGGCGAGATGGTCATGCCCCGTGCGGTTCTCACTCCGGAAGAATTGGCAGCCAAGGCGACAGTCGTTCCCGAAGACGTCGGGATCGACGTCCCGTACAGCCCCGAGATCCGTGACGAGATCGACCGCGAACTGGGGATTCCTCAGTACCAGGGCGGCTCGCCGAAGGAGTTGACCGCCCATGTCTGATGCACCTCTTCTCGAAACACGCGGTGTGAGCGTTCGTTTCGGTGGGCACGTCGCGGTCAAGGACGTTTCGCTCACCGTGCAACCCGGAACCGTGACGGGACTGATCGGACCGAATGGTGCGGGCAAGACGACGCTCTTCAACACCATCACCGGGCTGCAGAAACCCACGTCCGGTCAGGTGTTCCTCGGCGGCGTCGACGTGACGAAGCTGCCGCCGCACAAGCGGGCAGGTCGCGGGCTTGCGCGTACCTTCCAGCGGCTCGAACTGTTCGTCTCGCTGTCGGTGCGTGACAACCTGCGTGTCGCGGGAGACATCCACAAGGCGAACGGCCGCAACAAGATCGACGTGGACAGCGAGACGGATCGTCTGCTGGAGCTGACCGGGCTGACGGATGTCGCGGACAAGGACGTCGCGGACATCCCCACCGGACGCGCCCGCGTCGTCGAAGTTGCACGGGCGCTCATGACCGACCCGCGAGTGCTGCTGCTCGACGAACCGGCCTCGGGCCAGACCGAGCAGGAAACCGAGGTCTTTGCCGAGATGCTCACCGAGCTGGCGGCGGGTGGACTCGGAATCTGTCTGGTGGAGCACGACATTCCGCTGGTGATGAAGGTGTGCTCGACCATTCACGTGCTCGACTACGGCGCAGTCCTCGCATCGGGTGATCCGGAGAAGATCCGGACGGATCCGGAAGTGATCGCGGCCTACATCGGGACCGAGGAGGAGGCGGTATGACTTCAGCGAAAATTGGCGAGGCGAAAATCGACGAGGGCATACGCAGCCCCGACCGCGCCGAACCGTTGCTCGAACTGTCCGGTGTCCGTGCCGGTTACGGATCCATCGAGGTTCTGCACGGGGTGGATCTGGTACTCGAACCGGGCGCAGTGGTGGCGCTGCTCGGACCCAACGGTGGTGGCAAGACGTCGACGCTCAAGATCTGCTCAGGCGTCCTGCCGGTCACCCGCGGCGAGTTCCGGCTCGCGGGCCAGGTCGTGAACGGCGTCGAGCCTTCGGAGTTGGCGAGGCTGGGCGTCTGCTCCATCCCCGAGGGACGCGGGATCTTCGCAAACCTGACCGTGCGCGAAAATCTGTGGATCGCCACGGGAACGGGCGTCGGGTTGGCCGAACTCGAAGAGGTTGCGTACAGCAGGTTCCCGATCCTGGGGGAGCGGCGCGGGCAGTTGGCCGGATCGATGTCCGGCGGCGAGCAGCAGATGCTGGCGCTGTCACGGGCGCTCGGCACTCACCCGACGGTGCTCCTGCTCGACGAGCTGTCGATGGGTCTCGCACCGCGAATCGTCTCGCAGATGTACGACGTCGTCGGCTCGCTTGCAGCCGAAGGCATTTCCATTCTCGTCGCCGAGCAGTTCGCACGAGCGGTGCTGCCCATCGCGACCTCGGCCGCACTGATGTTGCAGGGACGCGTCGTGAAGACCGGCGATCCCCTCGACATCGAAAACGAACTTTCTACCAGTTATCTAGGAGGATGACGATGACTACTCTCGCCGAAGATCGCCGTGAGGAATTCAAGAAGAACATCGCAGAGTTGAAGCTGGACAAGAAGCAGGCAGGCGGCGACGCTGCGACGCGCATCGCCGGCCTGGTGCTCATGGTCGTCGGTGTGGTCGGCGCCTTCGTCGTCTACATCTCTTCGCTGACGCTCTCGGACCTGCGGGATCTGGTGTCGTACCAGATCCTCACCGTGGTTTTCCTCGCCCTGACAGTGGTCGGTGCCGCACTCTTCCTGGCCGCATCGGTGGCAAAGGTGCTGCGGCTGTGGTTGGTTCGCCAACTGCTCGAGGGTCAGGCCCAGACAGATCAGATCTCTCAGGCGCTGAGCACGCGCAACTGATCTCTGCGAAGAACCGACAGATGCCCGCCACGAAAGTCGTGGCGGGCATCTGTCACTGCTCGGCTACAGTGGTGTCTCGACTACGCGGACGGTGGCCGGGAATCGCGTCGGATGGGATGGTCCTCCGGGATCTGCACCATCACGATCGGTGTCCCGTCCGGGTCGGCGATCCACATCTCGTGCAGACCCCACGGTTCTTGCCTGGCCTCGCGGGCGATCTTGACTCCGGCGAGAACCAGTTCGGTCTGAGCGGCAGTGAGGTCACGGACCTGCAGCCAGATCGCGCCGCGAAAGCCACCTTCGCCGGTGCCGCCGTGCGCAGCGACTTCGATCAGCCCTTGGCCGGCGAAGAAGACTGTGCCGCCGGGATATTCACGAGCGATCGCCAGACCGAGGGTGTCTCGGTAGAAGCTCAGCGTTCGTTCGTACTCGCTCGGGCGCAATATCGTACGGCTACTCAGAATCTCCACGTCCGACCTCCCTCTCGCACCTACTGTCTCAGAAGTACCAGGGATATGGTGACCAATCGGGATCACGCTTTTCGAGGAACGAGTCGCGACCCTCGACGGCCTCGTCGGTCATGTACGCCAAACGTGTTGCCTCACCGGCGAACAGCTGCTGGCCGACCAACCCGTCGTCCTGCAGGTTGAACGCGTACTTGAGCATCCGCTGTGCCTGCGGCGACTTGCCGTTGATCTTGCCTGCCCAGTCGATCGCGACGTTTTCGAGTTCCGCGTGGTCGACAACCTTGTTGACCGCGCCCATCTGATGCATTTCCTCGGCGGTGTACGTCTCACCCAGGAAGAAGATCTCGCGAGCGAACTTCTGGCCCACCATCTTTGCCAGATAGGCGCTGCCGTAGCCGCCGTCGAAGCTTCCGACGTCGGCGTCGGTCTGCTTGAACCGTGCGTGCTCGCGGCTGGCGAGCGTCAGGTCGCACACCACGTGCAGGCTGTGACCGCCGCCCGCAGCCCAACCGTTGACCAGGCAGATCACGACCTTCGGCATGAAGCGGATCAGGCGCTGGACCTCGAGGATGTGAAGGCGTCCGGCGCGTGCTTTGTCGACGGTGTCCGCCGTTTCACCTTCGGCGTACTGGTAGCCACTGCGGCCACGGATGCGCTGGTCTCCGCCCGAGCAGAACGCCCAGCCGCCGTCCTTCTCGCTCGGTCCGTTGCCGGTGAGCAGGACCGCTCCCACGTCGGAGGTCATACGGGCGTGATCGAGCGCGCGGTACAACTCGTCGACGGTGTGCGGGCGGAACGCATTACGTACTTCCGGTCGGTCGAAGGCGACGCGAACGGTGCCTTGACTGACGTGCCGGTGGTACGTGATGTCGGTGAGGTTCTCGAATCCGGGAACAGGGCGCCAGAGCTGCGGGTTGAAGGTCACCTCAGTCACGATAGAGGCACGCCTCGCGTGTCTAACGGATGCCTGAGGTAGAACACGTTCCCGGGCGCGCTAACGTGCAGGTCATGAGCGAACAAACCGCAGACGGCACGGAGATCGTCACAGACGGTGAGAAGCGGGGCGGATTTCCACGGTTCCGGCACACTCCTGCAGGTCCGGACTTCGGCCGCTTCGTCGAAGCGATGCGCAGGTTGCAGGACCTTGCCGTCTCGACCAATGTTCCCGACGACGTACTCGCTGACATCGCTACGCAGGCCGAGGAGCTTGCCGATCGGTTGACTCCGTACGAGGTGCCGGAGGGCAAGTCGCCCGCGGGCTCGAACATCCAACTGCCCGGACGCGGCAGCCTCCTCATGCTCCCGTGGATGGTCGAGAAGTTCGACACCGAAGGAGTCCGCAGTACCGGCGTCTTCCGCCGCTACCACCTGGGCGGCAACGGTGCCGCTCACGGCGGCGTCCTGCCCTTGCTGTTCGACGACGTCTTCGGGATGACGGTCCACGCGGGTGGTCGTCCGATTTCCCGGACCGGCTACCTCCACATCAACTACCGTGCGATCACTCCGCTCAACACGCAACTGGTGATCGAAGGGAAGGTGGATCGGGTCGAGGGTCGCAAGACCTTTGTCAGCGCACGCCTGACCGACCTCGACGGCAAGCTCCTCGCCGACGGTGAGGCGCTCATGATCGAACTGCTTCCAGGACAGCCCTGACATGTTCCCCTCGTTCGACGATCTGATCTCGGACGCCGTGGTGCTCGCGCTGCCGATGCGAGTTCGCTTTCGCGGCATCACGACTCGTGAGGCTCTGCTCGTTCGTGGCCCGGCCGGGTGGGGAGAATTCGCACCGTTCGTCGAGTACGACGACGACGAGGCGTCGCAGTGGTTGCTCGCCGGGATCGAGGCGGCGTGGCTGGGTCCGCCGCCTGCGCTTCGTCACGCCGTTCCCGTCAACGCCACCGTGCCGGCGATCGACGCCTCTGCCGTTCCGCAATTGTTGGAGCGCTTCCCCGGGGCCCGGACCGCCAAGGTCAAGGTCGCCGAGAAGGGGCAGTCGTTGGCGCAGGACGTCGCCCGGGTGAACGAGGTGCGTCGGCACATCCCGAACGTGCGCGTCGACGCCAACGGCGGTTGGAGTGTGGACGAGGCGATCACGGCTTTGCGAGCGATCACCGAAGACGGTGAACTCGAATACGCGGAGCAGCCGTGTGCAAGCGTCGAGGAACTGGTCAGCGTCCGCGCCGCGGGGACCGGTGTGCGGATCGCCGCCGACGAGAGCATTCGCCGTGCCGAGGACCCGTTGCGCGTCGTACGAGCCGGGGGAGCGGACGTAGCCGTCGTGAAGGTGCCCCCGCTGGGCGGAATGCGTGCTGTGGTGGCGCTGTCGGCGCAGCTGGCGGACTACGGGGTGCCGGTGGTGGTCTCGAGTGCGCTGGACACGGCTGTGGGGATGTCCGCGGGACTGGCGGCCGCGGCAGCCTTGCCCAGGCTTCCGTTTGCCTGCGGCCTCGGCACGGGCGGCCTGTTCGTCCGGGATATCGCGGTCACCGGAGCAGCCGTCGACGGCGCTTTGTCCGTTGGTGCCGTCGAGCCTGATCCGGTTCTGCTCGAGACGCTGGCCGCGCCCGCGGACCGGCGCGACTGGTGGTTGGAGAGGGCCAGGCGCTGCCATCGGATACTCGGCAGTAGAGACCTGCCGAATTTCGTATAGTCTCGGGCGCGACCTGATGAACATCAGTGAAGAATGAAGGGATCGAAAGTGGTTGCAGCTCTGAACGAAACCCTGCTCGAGGAGTCACGGGTTCCCGCGGTCGTCGCGGACGTGCAGACCTTGATCGACGCAGAGGTTTCGGATAAGTCGGGGGCCTCAGGGCTGGCTCTCAAGGGTGGCTACGGCGCGGTCAAGAAGGTGAGCCCGTCCATCGTGCCGGACGCCGTCACCGCGCTTCTGCCGGCTTTCGTGGCAAAGCTCGAGCCGTACTGGCAGGAATTCTCGGCTTCCGGTGAAGGCAGCTTCGCCGATTTCATCAGCGCCCGCGGTGACGCGGTTGCCGATTCCCTCCTCGAGGTGACGGACGAGCGTATCGAAGGTAGCGACAAGGCCGTCGTCAAGTCGATGTACTCGAAGCTGCGCGGTTCGGCCAAGAAGCATGTGACTGCAGCTCTGCCGCGTCTGGGCGATGTGATCCAGAAGCACGCTGCATAAGCGAACGTAGACAACGAGCGGCCCGGGAGATTCTCCCGGGCCGCTCGTTTTTTGCATTCGTTTGTCAGTGAGCCGAATGTCCGTGGCGCCAGAAGCCGGTGAAGGTGATGTCGGTCTTGGCGAACTTTCGGTCGTTCACGAGATGCCGACGCAGCCCGGTGGTGAGTGCCTGTTCGCCGGCGACAAACGTGTAGGACGGCCCCTCGGGCAGTTCGGCGGCGCGGACGGTCTCGAGGGTCAGAACACCCGGCGTTGCGTGTTCGTCCTCGCGAACGAGCCAATGCACGTTGACGTTCGCCAACTCCGGAATGTCTTGCTTGTCTTCGATGTTCGGAATCTCGACGAAGACCTCGGCACGCAGGTCTGCCGGCGCGGTTTCCAGAATGCCGATGATCGCCGGAAGTGCGCTCTCGTCGCCGACGAGCAGTTGCCACTTGGCTTCGGGTGTGGGGTTGTAGATGCAGCCTTCGTCGAGGAGTGCGACATTGTCGCCGGTCGACGCGATGTCCGCCCACGCGGATGCCGGGCCGATGTCGCCGTGATAGGCGAAGTCGATGTCGATCTCCGTGGTCTCACCGAAGAGACCGGATCCGGCAGCACGGTAGGCGCGAATCGTGTAGTTGCGCACGACCGGTCGCGTGTCCTTGGACATCAACAGGTACTGCGCGTACCAGAGATTGCTTGCCGCGCTCGGCAACCGGAGTTCGCTCTGGCCGACCTGCGGGATGAACATGCGGAACCACTGATCGGCACCCATCGGTGCGATGGTGGACAGCTCTTCGCCGGCAATGGTCACTCGGATGAAGCTCGGGCTGATTCGTTTGTTCGCCACGACCTGCGCCGACACGATACTGCGTGAGGCCGGTTTCACGAACTTGGCGCGCTTGGCCATGACTGGTTGCTCCCTGATTAGCTGTTACTCGTACCTAATCAGGTAACCCTAACCTGATTTACGGCCGGTGTGGAGTGGTGGGTCTGTCCTTTTCGACGACTTCGGGAGGAAGACCCCACTGCGCTCGGCCAAGTCGGCTCATCGGTGCGATTGCCGCGAAGTCCGGTAACCCGTCGTCGGCGACAGCCTCGGGACGTACTGCGACCGCGACCACATTTCCCATCACGACAAATGAATTACCGACCTCGATGACCTGGTGAAGCGTGCATTCGATGGCGATCGGGGAGTCGGCGACCCGGACAGGGCGAACCCGCTCGCTCGGTTCGCTACGGATGTTCAACTCGAGAAATTCGTCGGCCTCGGCGTCGTAGAAGGCCGAACTCTTGTTCACCACGTCTGCGAGCGTGGCGGTCGCCAGGTTGATCACGAATTCGCCGGTCGCTTCGATGTTGCGCAGACTGTCCTTGCGTCCGACCGACGTGAACTGCACGATCGGCGGCGCCGAACTTGCCACGGTGAAAAAGCTGTACGGAGCCAGATTGCCGACGCCGTCCGCCGACAGGGTGGACACCCAGGCAATCGGCCGGGGGACCACCGAAGCGGTGAGTAACTGATAGAACCGGCGGGGTTCGAGCTCGGCTGGATCGAAGAGTGTGCGCACCCACACATAATGCCGCTGTCCCCGCCCCTGGGCATGCTTGCACCCGAACATCTGACACTCTTGAAGGCGTGAATCCGTCCACTGCACAAGCCACAGCCGTCGTCGACGAACTGGTTCGTGGTGGCGTGCGTGAAGTCGTGCTGTGTCCAGGCTCTCGCAACGCGCCCCTCGCATTTGCCCTCCAGGCCGCCGATCTCGACGGCCGGTTGCGTCTGCACATGCGGATCGACGAGCGGACAGCAGGCTTTCTGGCACTCGGACTGGCAATCGCCGGGAAACGACCGGTCCCCATCGTGATGACCTCCGGGACCGCCGTCGCGAATCTCGGACCTGCTGTCCTCGAGGCCAACTATGCGCGAGTGCCGCTGGTGGTCCTGAGCGCCAACCGGCCTTACGAGATGCTCGGCACCGGCGCCAACCAGACCGTCGAGCAGCTCGGGCTCTTCGGCAGTCAGGTTCGCGCAACCATCAGCCTGGGCTTGGCCGAAGACGATTCGACGCAGAACAGCCAGTGGCGCTCGGCGGTCTGCCGGGTCCTCGCCGCTGCCCGCGGAACCAGATCCGGAAACGCGGGTCCGGTGCATTTCGACATCCCGCTCCGTGAGCCGCTGGTGCCGGACGTGCACGTCCATGGCCCGGTTCCGGAGGGCCGTCCAGGCGGTGCAGCCTGGACCACCACGCAGAACGCGACGCTCGATGTTCCGGTCGATCTGGACCTCACCGCAGATACGGTGGTCATTTCCGGACACGGCAGCGCACTTCGGCCTGAGCTGGCCGGCCTGCCGACGGTGGCCGAGCCGACGGCTCCGATGCACGGGATCGCACTGCATCCACTCGCGCTCTCGCAACTCAAGCCCAAGCAGGCGATCATCACCGGCCGCCCGACGTTGCATCGTCAGGTCTCGAAGGTTTTGGCCGATCCGAGCGTCGACGTCTACGCGCTGACCACCGGGCCGCGCTGGCCCGACGTATCCGGCAACGTGCTCGCCACGGGAACCAGGGCAGTGGTCACCGGGACGCCCGATCCCGCCTGGATTGCTCGATGCGCCGCGCTGACCGAACACGCCGAAACTGCCGTCCGCAAGCAACTCGACGCCCACCCCAAAGCCACTGGCCTGCACGTGGCAGCTGCCGTGATGGATGCACTCGCGGACGGCGACCAGCTTCTGCTCGGCGCGTCCAACCCCGTTCGCGACGCGGCCCTCGTGAGCTATCCCAAGCCCGCCGTGCGGGTGCTGTCCAATCGCGGGGTCGCAGGTATCGACGGCACCGTCTCGGCGGCGGTCGGTGCCGCACTGGCATACGAGGGCGGCCGGACCGTCGCTCTCATGGGCGACCTGACCTTCCTGCACGACGCGTCCGGGCTGCTGATCGGGACCGGTGAGCCGAGGCCGAGCGACCTCACCATCGTCGTGGCCAACGACGACGGCGGCGGCATCTTCGAGCTCCTCGAACAAGGCGACCCGCAGTACGCCGGCGTCTTCGAGCGAGTGTTCGGAACACCGCACGGCATGGACCTCGCTGCGCTGTGCGCGGCCTACCGCGTGCCGCACGCAGCCGTCACCGTCGACGCCCTGGCAACGACGCTGGCGCAACCCGCAAACGGCATTCGTGTGCTCGAAGTCGCGACAGATCGCAGTGGACTGCGCGAACTCCACGCTTCCGTGCGAGCACAGCTGTGACGCAAACGGTTCTGCGGCGCTTCCGCATCGGCGTACTCGTGGTTGCGGTCGGCATTTCGGTGCTCGCGGTGATCCTGGTTCTCGGTGCCTGGCGCAACGATCGGACCATCGAATCGAACATGGGGACCGCAACCGCCGAGGTGCTCTCGGCAGGCTCGCTACGTTCGGCGATCAGCTTCGTGACACCAGACGGCGCGAATCACAACCCTGAACTCGGCGTGCTCTACCCCACCAATCTGACTGTGGGACAACGCATCGAGGTGGAGTACTCCAAAGCCGACCCTGATTTGGTCCGGGTAGCGGGACGCAACGCGACGGTGGCGCTGATCCCGGCGGGATCGGTGATCGTCGTGACGTGGCTCCTGGCTGGACCGTCGATCTGGTACCTGCGCAAGCGGGAAGCGGGAGCTCCGGGATCGGCGCCGGTCGCCTCGAGTTAGTTCGCGCTTCGCCGGAACTTCACACGAACATGACGTGGACTTTTCCTGGCCCTGTCACCGTTCTCGGTGTGAGAGTAGCCATCGTTGCGGAGTCATTCCTGCCCAACATGAACGGCGTCACCAACTCGGTACTACGCGTGCTCGAACACCTCGATCGCACTGGCCACGACGCCATGGTCATTGCGCCGGACACTGTCGGATCCGACACCTCTGCCGCCACCGAACACGAAGGTGTTCAGGTGGTTCGGGTGCCCGCCGTCATGGTGCCCAAAGTCAGTTCACTCCCCGTCGGCCTGCCACAACCGCGTCTGACGACGGCCGTGCGGACCTTCGCGCCCGACGTCGTCCATCTGGCGTCGCCGTTCCTGCTCGGCGCCGGGGGAGTGGCCGTCGCCAAGCGGCTCGCGATACCCACCGTCGCGGTTTACCAGACCGACGTCGCCGGATTTGCCGAAAGCTACGGTCTCGGCGTCACCAGTCGCGCCGCGTGGGCGTGGACCCGTCGAATCCACAAGAGCTGCAACAGGACCCTTGCGCCATCCACGTCGGCAGTCGACGCCCTCGAAGAGCACGGCATTCCGCGCGTGCACCGGTGGGCCCGCGGCGTCGACGCACAACGATTCGCGCCTTCGCGTCGTAGCTCGGCGTTGCGGCAGTCCTGGATCGGCGACAGCGACAGGTTGGTGGTCGGCTTCGTCGGTCGCCTCGCGCCCGAAAAGCATGTCGAGCGACTGGCCGTGCTGGCGGCCGATCCCAGCGTGCAGATCGTGATCGTCGGAGACGGCCCGGATCGCGAGAACCTACGACGACTGATGCCGGATGCGATCTTCACCGGACAACTCGGCGGTACCGCGCTGGCCGACGCCTATGCGAGCCTGGACGTATTCGTTCACCCCGGCGAGCACGAAACTTTCTGCCAGGCGGTTCAGGAAGCCCTCGCGAGCGGTGTACCTGTCGTCGGACCGGACGCCGGTGGACCACGTGACCTGATCTCGCATTGCCGCAACGGCTACCTCCTGCCGACGGACAGGTTCACCGAACTCCTGCCAAGCGCCGTCGACGCACTTCGTCAGCGTGATCTGCGGGTGCAGTTCGGCTCCGCAGCGAGGCGCTCGGTGCTGCACCGGACCTGGCCGGCAATCTGCGAAGAGTTGCTCCGTCACTACGAGGACGTGCAGGGCCTCGGGCGGCGAACGGGTGCCAGAGCAGCCTGAACGCCCTCGCTGCCCGAGGGTTGGTAGCGTTTCGGGTGTGGCCACTACACACGGAACCCGAGCAACTCTCGAGAAGCAACCGCACGAAGTCGCGTCGATGTTCGACGACGTCGCGGAGCGATACGACCTCACCAACACCGTGCTGTCCTTCGGCCAGGACAAGGGTTGGCGCAAGGCCACCCGCGAAGCCCTCGACCTCAAGCCGGGCGAGAAGGTACTCGACCTCGCCGCCGGAACCGGAGTCTCGACCGTCGAACTGGGGCGCTCCGGTGCCTGGTGCGTCGCCACCGACTTCTCCAAGGGAATGCTCAAGGCCGGAATATCGCGCAAAGTTCCGATGGTCGCAGGTGACGCGATGTACCTGCCCTATGCCGACAACGTGTTCGATGCCGCGACGATTTCCTTCGGCCTGCGCAACGTCTCCGACTTCGAAGCCGGACTGCGCGAGATCGCCCGCGTTACCAAGCCGGGCGGCCGCCTCGTCGTCAGTGAGTTCTCGACGCCCGTCTTCGGGCCCTTCCGCACGGTCTACATGGAGTACCTCATGAAGGCGCTCCCGCAGGTCGCACGCACCGTCAGCAGCAACCCCGACGCCTACGTCTACCTCGCCGAATCGATCCGTGCCTGGCCGACCCAGGAAGAGCTGGCTCGCAAGATCGAGGCTGCCGGGTGGAAGAACGTCAAGTGGCGCAACCTCACCGGCGGCATCGTGGCGCTGCATTACGCCACTGCCTGAACTGCTGTGCGCCTTTATTAACCCCCGGCGGTTAATAAAGGAACGGCGACCGTCATCAGTGCCCGTGAGCGCATCGCGATCGGGCCCGAGGCGGGCAGGAATTGCGGAACCGTCAGCAGGCCTGCGAGCCGGCGCGCGACCGAGAACGCCTGCCCGTAATGCTCCCGAAGCACGGTCGGCCACAGCTCCGTGAGGTCGTCGGCGCCGAGCTGTTCGACCACCAGACGTCCGCCTTCGAGGCCGTAGTCGATGCCCTCACCGTTGAGCGGGTTCACACACGCTGCGGCGTCGCCGATCACGGCCCAGTTGCGTCCGGCGATGTTGGAGACGGCGCCGCCCATGGGTAGCAAAGCCGAAGCGACGGAATGAATTTCGCTGCTCCACTGCCACTCGCTTCGGCGCTGGTCGGTGTACAAGTCGAGCAAGGGACGTAGGGCACCCGGCGCCGGGCGCTTGGACGTCGCCAGTGTCCCGACGCCGATGTTCACCTCGCCGGTGCCGAGCGGGAAGATCCAGCCGTACCCCGCCTGCAACGTGCCCTCGGCGTCCCGCAGTTCCAGATGCGAGGTGATCCACGGGTCGGCGCTGCGCGGCGTCGCGACGTAAGCGCGTGCCGCGACGCCGTACGCGGTGTCCCGGTGCCACTGCCGTCCCAGCTTCTTGCCGAGCGTCGAGCGAACGCCGTCGGCGATGATCAGCGTCCGGCAACGAAGAGTGCTGCGTCCCGAGGGGCCGGCGAGTACGACGGCGGCTACTCGATCACCGTCGAGTTCGACGTCGACGGCCTTGGTGCCCTCGACCATGACCGCGCCGGATTCGACGGCGCACCGGCGAATGGCGTCGTCGAGTTCGGTCCGAGGGATCGCACTGCCGATCGGCGGGAACGACGTCCCCGGCCACTCGAGTTCGAGTTCTTGTCCGAAGCCGGACAACCGCAAGCCCTTGTTCGTCGTATGTGACCGAACCCACTCGCCGAGGCCGAGGAGATCCAGTTCGGCTACGGCGCGCGGAGTGAGTCCATCACCACAAGTCTTGTCTCGCGGGAACACGGCAGCGTCCACCAGCACGACGTCTCGGCCGCTGCGGGCGGCCCAAGCCGCGGCCGAAGAACCCGCGGGACCTGCGCCGATGACCACAATGTCGGTTTCGGTCGGAAGCGAATCGACGACGGGGGACTGCTCTTCTACAGACACACTCACATCTTCCCAGGCTCGCGATCGCCACCGTGGCGAGGCCGTCCCGAGTGCGAACCGCTAGGTTCACTACCGTGGGAACCGAGCCGTCACTGACGACAGGAATGGGTACTGACATCGTGAGCACCGAAAAGACTGCTGCCGACGCAACCGCATCGAGCACCGTCGTTGCAGGCATCGACCTGGGCGACGAACAGCTCGCCGCAGTAGTGCGTGGTGGACTCTCCGATGTCGAGGAGTTGTTGGTCAGCGAGCTGTCCGACGGCGAAGACTTCCTCACCGAGGCCGCGCTGCATCTCGCGCGAGCCGGGGGAAAGCGCTTCCGTCCGTTGTTCACGATCCTGACCGCGCAACTCGGACCGGTGCCGAACGATCCGTCGATCATCACCGCAGCGACTGTCACCGAACTCGTTCACCTGGCGACGCTCTATCACGACGACGTCATGGACGAGGCCTCCATGCGGCGCGGAGCACCCAGCGCCAACGCCCGCTGGGGAAACAGCGTGGCGATCCTGGCCGGCGACTATCTGTTCGCGCACGCATCACGCCTGGTATCGACGCTCGGACCCGAAGCCGTTCGGATCATCGCCGAAACCTTCGCCGAGCTGGTCACCGGCCAGATGCGCGAGACGATCGGCGTCAAGAAGGAACAGGATCCGGTCGAGCATTACCTCAAGGTCGTGTGGGAGAAGACCGGTTCGCTCATCGCTGCATCCGGACGATTCGGCGGCACCTTCTCCGGCGCCGACGCAGCTCACATCGAGCGCCTCGAGCGCCTGGGTGACGCCGTCGGCACCGCGTTCCAGATCTCCGACGACATCATCGACATCTCCTCCGTATCGGCGCAGTCCGGCAAGACTCCGGGCACCGACCTGCGCGAGGGTGTCCACACCCTGCCCGTCCTGTACGCGTTCCGCGAAGAAGGAGCCGACGCAGATCGCCTGCGGGAGCTGCTCGTGGGCCCGGTCACCGAAGACGCTTTGGTAGAAGAAGCTCTCGAACTGCTCGAGCGTTCGCCGGGCATGGTCAAGGCGAAGGCAAAGCTGGGCGAGTACGCAGTCTCGGCAAAGGCCCAGTTGGCCGAGCTCCCGCAGGGACCGGCGAACGAAGCGCTCGTGCGTCTCGTCGACTACACGATCGAACGAGTCGGCTGACACACCTGGGGTGAAACCCTGACGACCCTGGGTGGGAACCCTGATGACCCTGTCCTTCGTTGACTGAACAGAACCGGTGCATACACCGGGGAGTTCGAGTGAGCCTTCGGCTCCAGCGAGGCAAGAGGTGAGCAGTTTGCACGGCTACGCGAACGGTGCGAAGACATTCGGGTTGTTGGTGGGGATGTCAGCGCTGATCGTCTTCATCGGCTCGCTGTTCAACAGCCCGTTCCTTCTGTGGGGATCCGTTCTGTTTGCCGTCGGCATGAATGCCTACGTGTACTTCAACAGCGACAAGCTGGCGCTTCGATCGATGCGCGCCCAGCCCATCACCGAGGTCGAGGCACCGGCGATCTACCGGATCGTGCGCGAACTCGCCACGACGGCGCACCAACCGATGCCCAGGCTGTACGTCAGCCCCACGAACGCCCCGAACGCGTTTGCCACCGGTCGTAGCCCTCGGCACGCCGCGGTGTGCGTGACCAGCGGCATCATGCAGATCCTGAACGAACGCGAACTGCGCGCCGTACTCGGGCACGAACTCTCCCACGTCTACAACCGGGACATTTTGATCTCGTCCGTGGCCGGCGCGATGGCCAGCGTCATCTCTGGCCTGGCCAACTTCGCGATGTACGCGAGCATCTTCGGTGGCCGAGGGAATGGGCAGGGAAGTAATCCGATCGCCTTGCTGCTCGTCTCCCTACTGGGACCGATCGCGGCAACCGTGGTCAAGCTGGCCGTCTCGCGCTCTCGCGAGTATCAGGCTGATCAATCGGGAGCCGAACTCACCGGTGACCCGCTGGCGTTGGCGTCGGCGCTGCGCAAGCTCGAGTCGGGCGTGGCAGCCGCGCCGTTGCCGCCTGAGCCCAAGCTCGCGGCGCAGTCACACCTGATGATTGCCAACCCCTTCAGAGCGGGGGACAAGGTGAGCAAGCTGTTCTCGACGCATCCGCCCATGGCGGATCGTATCGAGCGTTTGGAGAAGATGGCCGGGATGTAAGGCCTTCGGCCCCTGTGCGCGGTTAGGCAGTCCCAGGACTCCTTAACCGCGCACAGGGGCGCAGCCCCTACTACCGGTAGTTCACGAACTGCAGGGCGATCCCGAAGTCCTCACCCTTGAGCAGGGAGATGACGCCCTGGAGGTCGTCGCGCTTCTTGCTGCTCACACGAAGCTCTTCGCCCTGGATCTGCGCCTTGACGCCCTTGGGGCCCTCGTCGCGAATCTTCTTGGTGATCTTCTTCGCGTTCTCGCTGCTGATGCCCTGGACCAAGGTTCCGGACAGCTTGTAGATCTTTCCGGACTGCGCCGGCTCGCCGGCATCGAATGCCTTCAACGAGATGTCACGACGGATCAACTTTTCCTTGAACACGTCGAGGGCGGCCAGCAGTCGCTCCTCGGTGTCGGCGTTCAACGTGATCGTCTCTTCACCAGACCACTCGATCGACGCTCCCGTGTTTCGGAAGTCGAAACGCGTGGTCAACTCCTTGGCAGCCTGATGCAGGGCGTTGTCCACCTCTTGACGGTCAACCTTGCTCACCACGTCGAAGGACGAATCAGCCACTTCACACTCCCGCTTTCCGGTAGTTCACGAACATCGAGTTCTGCCCACCTTCCATACCGGTGGACACCTCGACGTTATCGGGTCGGCACCGCCCGTTACCACCCGGTTTGCAAAATGGGGGTGTGTTCGTTGTATTCTTCTCACCGCACCGAGGAAGCCGTTTTCGGCCGCCGCACGTCGCGATATACTTGCGAATGCGCCGGATCGAAGCCTGGTGCAAGCACGGCAGATTGCCCGAGCGGCCAATGGGAGCGGACTGTAAATCCGTCGGCTTATGCCTACGTAGGTTCGAATCCTACATCTGCCACACCAAGTCAGCCCCGATTCTCTTTACGAGAGTCGGGGCTGACTTTTTTTGTGCTTGTTCCGAGGTCGGGTGCGCGTTGGTGACGCCGGCGTCGGCTGCGGCTCAGGGGCCTCGGGAGTGCTTCTGGGGATGGCTTCGGGGGAGTGCGGGGTCAAGTTGGTTCCCGCAAAGCCCTCGCCAGCGGCCCCGATCGGTGCAACAATGGGCTCCGGCACCATTTTTGCCCCGATGACCAGCGGATTTGGTGCTGGCGCTCGTTCGTGTGTAATCTTTCGGAGGCTTCAAGAGAGCGGCAACGCACTCCTGAGCCACGCCCCCTTAGCTCAGTCGGTAGAGCGTTTCCATGGTAAGGAAAAGGTCAACGGTTCGATTCCGTTAGGGGGCTCGCTGGATTGTGGTGCCGTGCTTTCCGCGCGACACTCGACACCGAGGCGGTGTAGCTCAGTTGGTAGAGCAAACGACTCATAATCGTTGCGTCGCCGGTTCAAGTCCGGTCACCGCTACACAATATGCATGATCCACCCTGATTGCTCGTAATCAGATACACCCGAAAGAAGGCATCCCGTGGCCTCCTCGACCGACGTTCGGCCCAAGATCACCTTGGCCTGCGAGGTATGCAAGCACCGCAACTACATCACCAAGAAGAATCGGCGCAACGACCCCGATCGCCTGGAGCTCAAGAAGTTCTGCCCCAACTGCGGAACCCACCAGTCGCATCGCGAGTCGAAGTAGTAAGTCCTTAACAGGACGACGATTTTCGCGGAAGACCCTCTCTGGGCCTGCGTCTTCGGGTCCTAGCTAGAAGAGAGTCTCACCGCGTGACAGATTTGCAAGAGAACCAGGCAGCGGCCGAGGTCCCTACGGACCCGGCCGCTCATGCCGTCCAGATGGTCGGTCACCACTATCGTGTCGAAGACTTCTACGAGGTCGGACGCGAGAAGGTGCGCGAGTTCGCTCGCGCCGTCCAGGACGCGCATCCTGCGCACTACGACGAATCGGCAGCCAAAGGCCTCGGATACGACGGCCTGATTGCTCCCATTACGTTCGTCGCCATCGTGGGTGCCATTGCTCAGCGACGTCTGTTCGAAGAGATCGTCACCGGCTACGACTTGAGTCAGATTCTTCAGACCGATCAGCGACTGGTGCTGCACAAGCCCATGCAGGTCGGTGACCGACTCTTCTGCGACGTTTTCCTGGATTCGTTCAGGCAGGCCGCAGGTAGCGACATCATCGTGACCAAGAACATCATCACCGATCAGAACGACGAAGCAGTTGTCACCACGTGGACAACGCTCGTTGCTCGAACGGGTGGGGAAGTGGACGAGAACATCGCCCACGCAGTCAAGGACGTGATGATGCATGTCGCTTCGTAAATTTTCCGACGTGAGTGTCGGCGAACTTCTCCCCGAGAAGTCCGTCACCCTGACGCGTGGAAACCTCGCCAACTACGCGGGTGTTTCGGGAGATCCCAATCCGATTCACTTCAGTGACGAGGTCGCACGACTTGCCGGCTTGCCGGACGTCGTCGCGCACGGCATGCTCTCCATGGGCATCGGTGCCGGTTACGTCACCGAATGGCTGGGAGATCCGGGTGCAGTGACCGAGTACAACGTACGGTTCACGAGCCCGGTGATCGTGGCAGCCGACAAGGCTGCCGAGATCGAGTTCACCGCCAAGGTGAAGTCGATCGACGAAGAAAGCAAGACCGCAGTACTGGCAATCGTGGCCAAGTCCGAAGGTAAGAAGATCTTCGGTCGTGCCACCGCCACGGTCCGTCTAGCCTGATCGCAGGGCGGATTGTGTTTGTTCCGGGGCTTTGAAGTACACTGAGATTTCTGGGATTCCTCAGCGCTGCGCGCTGCCCTGAATGTTGCAAGACATTCACCTCGGGTAGCGCGTATGTTGTGTGATCGCAGAACGGTTGATTCAGGCAGGGTTCACCTGTCGATGTTAACCAAAGGGGCGTAGCTCAACTGGCAGAGCAGCGGTCTCCAAAACCGCAGGTTGCAGGTTCAAGTCCTGTCGCCCCTGCCCCCGGATGCCAGCGACTGAGAGGAACGACGTGAGCGAGGAGCGCGCCAAGCGCGACGCCGACACTTCGGATGCGGAGACTTCAACGTCTGCCGATTCGACCGGTGTCGACGACACTGCAGCTGACGCGACTACGCGTTCCGATCTGTCGTTGGACAAGGACGGTGCCGAGAAGGCTCCCTCCGCATCCAGTGGGGTTTCCAACAAGCCGACCGGCAAGCGCGCTGCACGCGGCGCCTCGGTCAGCGCGTCCACCGTGAAGACTCCGGCCCGGACGGCATCCCGGACATCTTCGGCCAAGCCGACTGCAACGAACCCCGGCAAGAAGCCCAAGGCGAAGAAGGACAACATCTTCAAGCGCCTGCGCAAATTCTTCCGCGAGGTCATCGCAGAACTCCGTAAGGTCATCTGGCCGAACCGCAAGCAGATGATCACCTACACCAGCGTCGTGCTGACGTTCGTGGTCTTCATGGTCGCTTTCATCAGCGGCGTCGATATCGCTGTGATCAAGGGTGTCACCTGGCTGTTCGGCTGATCGCCGTAGCAGTCGGGCGTCTTTGCCTGCGAGCGCGACAAGACCCGACCCGGGTCCGAGTAACGAGAGGAAGCGAGTGCCCCAGTGAGCACCCCCGAGAACGACACGAATGAGGCTTTGGCCGAAGAGCGTGTTTCTGCCGAGGCGGCAGCCGAAGTAGACGTCGTGGTTGCCGAAGGCACCGATGCAGACGTTGCCGAAGGCACTGATGCAGACGCTGCAGCGACCGAGGACGTCATCTCCGACGATGCCGAGAACTCCGACGAGGCCGCTCCCGCCGCCGAGCTCGAGGTCGAGGATCCCGTTGCCGAACTCAAGGCTGCGCTGCGTCGCGCCCCGGGTGACTGGTACGTCATCCACTCGTACGCCGGTTACGAGAACAAGGTCAAGACCAACCTCGAGACTCGCGTTCAGAACCTCGACGTCGGTGACTACATCTTCCAGGTGGAAGTTCCCACCGAAGAGGTCACCGAGATCAAGAACGGCCAGCGCAAGCAGGTCAATCGCAAGGTTCTGCCCGGATACATCCTCGTTCGCATGGAGCTCAACGACGAGTCGTGGGGCGCAGTGCGCAACACGCCTGGCGTCACCGGTTTTGTCGGTGCCACGTCGCGTCCCTCGCCGCTGACCCTCAACGAGGTCGTCAAGTTCCTGCTCCCGCAGCAGGAGCAGAAGAAGCAGCAGGCTGCAGCGGCCGCCGTCGCAGCAGGCGAGGCACCGTCCGAGTCCTTCGGCAAGCCCCTCATCGAGGTCGACTTCGAGGTCGGCGAGTCGGTCACCGTCATGGACGGCCCGTTCGCAACCCTTCCGGCCAGCATCAGCGAGGTCAACGGCGAGCAGCAGAAGCTCAAGGTTCTCGTGTCGATCTTCGGTCGTGAAACCCCGGTTGAGCTCAACTTCAACCAGGTCGCGAAGATCTGACCACCCCAAAACTTGCAATTTGTTCGACGCAAGACACACACCCAAGCTAGAAACTAGGAACTAGAGATGCCCCCAAAGAAGAAGAAGCTCGCCGGGCTCATCAAGCTGCAGATCCAGGCAGGTCAGGCTAACCCTGCACCTCCCGTGGGTCCCGCGCTCGGTCAGCACGGCGTGAACATCATGGAGTTCTGCAAGGCCTACAACGCGGCGACTGAGTCCCAGCGCGGCAACGTTGTGCCGGTCGAGATCTCGGTCTACGAAGACCGGACCTTCGATTTCAAGCTGAAGACCCCTCCCGCCGCCAAGCTGCTCCTCAAGGCAGCCGGCGTCGCCAAGGGCTCCGGCGAACCGCACAAGACCAAGGTTGCCTCGGTGACCATGGATCAGGTGCGCGAAATCGCGAAGACCAAGGCTGAAGACCTCAATGCCAATGACATCGAGCAGGCCGCGAAGATCATCGCCGGCACCGCTCGTTCCATGGGCATCACGGTCCAGGGCTAATAGTCCGCTCCACAGCACTACGTGGGAGGGCCGGCCAGGCCCCGACCACAACTGAACCATTCACCACTGCACAGGTAATTCGCTGCAGTGATAAGTAAGGACAGAACAAATGGCAAAGCGCAGCAAGGCGTACCTCGCCGCCGCTGAGAAGATCGACGCAGACAAGCTCTACAGCCCGCTTCAGGCTGCAAAGCTCGCCAAGGAGACGTCGTCCACCAAGATGGATGCAACCGTTGAGGTTGCAGTTCGTCTGGGCGTCGACCCCCGTAAGGCTGACCAGATGGTCCGCGGAACGGTCAACCTGCCCCACGGCACCGGTAAGACCGCTCGCGTCATCGTGTTCGCTGTTGGCGAGAAGGCAGCAGAAGCCGAGGCTGCAGGCGCTGACGTAGTCGGTGCAGAAGACCTGATCGAGCGCATCCAGGGTGGATGGGTCGATTTCGACGCCGCAATCGCGACTCCTGATCAGATGGCCAAGGTCGGCCGCATCGCCCGTGTCCTCGGACCGCGTGGCCTGATGCCGAACCCGAAGACGGGCACCGTCACGGCGGATGTCACCAAGGCTGTCAACGACATCAAGGGCGGAAAGATCAACTTCCGCGTCGACAAGCAGGCCAACCTGCACTTCGTCATCGGCAAGGCATCGTTCGACGATGAGAAGCTGGTGGAGAACTACGGCGCAGCCCTGGACGAGATCCTGCGTGCGAAGCCCTCGTCGGCCAAGGGTCGCTACGTGAAGAAGATCACGGTCTCGACCACCACCGGTCCGGGCATCCCGGTGGATCCGAACCGTACTCGCAACCTCCTCGAGGATGCTGCAGACGCGTAAGCAGTCCGCATACGAACAAGAAGGCCGGCAGGGATCACTCCCTGCCGGCCTCCAAAGGTGGTATCGATCCAACGGTGGCATCATCGGGGTATGCACGAAGCGTTCCAGTTCCTCGGAAACTTTTGGTGGCTGATCTTCGTTTTCGGCGGCACCATCGGTGGGGCGCTGAAAGGTGTCGCGGTTGCCAACGAAAGGCGGATCGAGCGCCGGCAAGAGCGCTTCCGGCTCAAGCAGGAGACCAAGGTCGCCATCGCGCAGGCCAACGCACAACATCACGCCGACGAAGAAACACAACGCCGAGAGCTGGCCAAGGCCATCGAGCAGCACGATGCGGTCGACGCCCGATGGTTCTCGTACGAGCTCGATCCGGTCACACTGCTCGACACTCCGATGATGACGGACATGCGTGAGCCTTTGACGGCCGATTTTCATCGAGCCAAATATCGTGCCGATCTGCTCCGTCCAGGCAATCCGGAGACGATGATCGGTAACCAGCAGGCGCAAACCGAGTACCGCGAGGCGGTGCACACTTACTCGATCGCCTTCGAGATCGCGGAAGCGGAGGCGAAGCGTCGCCGACGGAGCGGATTCACCCTCGACGAACAAGAGCGCCTGGTAAGGGCGCAACGTCTGCTGCGCCTGGCCATGGACGATGGCGCGACGCCACAGGAACGTCAGAGTGCGTATCGGAAGGCTCACAAGGAACTCGACGGGCTGCTGGTGCTGCCGGACCGAGCTCGGGCAGAGATCGAACACAAGATCGCCAGGGCCATCGGTGCTTGAAGAAACCGGGTGCTTGAAGAAACCGGGTGCTTGAAGAAACCGGGTGCTTGAAGAACCCGATTTGGTTATGCAGCGAGTAGTCAGGTAGTCTTCGACGCGGAGTTCAGTGCTGGATATGAACTTCACCCCAAAATCATGTTCTACCCAAGACCGTTGGTGATTGCACTCAGTAATGAGTGTGGTTGAAAGTCCGGGAGTGCCCGGCGGCCCACGTAGGTGAACGAGGTAGGGGGATAGCTTGATGTAGTGGTTCTACAGTTTGCCTGGTTATGCACTGCTTTGCGTTGCATCGTTACGCTGATTCGTAAGCCTCTTCTTCATGTTTCCTCTGTACGCCCCGTGCGCTTGCGCCGGGGCGTTTTGCATGTCGCGGACTGTGTCTTCTCGGGTTCACCCCGATGAGGTGCAGCGGTTCCTGAGTGGGACAACGACTGTCACGAGAGGAGGCGAAGTATGGCAAAGCCTGAGAAGGTTTCCGCAGTTGCGGAAATCACCGAGCAGTTCAAGGGTTCGACCGCCGCTGTGGTCACGGAATACCGTGGCCTTTCGGTTGGCAACATCACGACACTGCGACGCGCTCTCGGAGAAGGTGCCACCTACTCCGTCGCCAAGAACACCCTGGTCAAGCGTGCCGCCGCAGAGGCTGGCATCGAGGGCCTTGATGACCTGTTCGTTGGTCCGACCGCCATTGCATTCATCAAGGGCGAACCGGTCGACGCTGCGAAGGCTCTGAAGAACTTCGCTAAGGACAACAAGGCGCTCATCATCAAGGGCGGCTACATGGACGGCGCTGCGCTGTCCGTGGAAGAGGTCAACAAGATCGCGGATCTCGAATCCCGCGAAATCCTGTTGGCAAAGCTTGCCGGCGCGATGAAGGGCAACTTGGCAAAGGCCGCAGGCCTGTTCAATGCTCCCGCTTCGCAGATGGCCCGTTTGGCCGCTGCCCTGCAGGAGAAGAAGGCCGCAGAAGGCGGAGCCGCAGAGGCCCCCGCAGAGGCTGCCACCGAGGCTCCGGCCGAGGCCGAAGCCGAAAGCTGATCCGCACCCGCGCATCACTGCTATAACCCCGCCCGGTCGCGGATCAGCGACATGGGACTTACAGGAAGGACCGCCACAATGGCGAAGCTCAGCACCGAAGAGTTGTTGGACCAGTTCAAGGAGCTCACCCTCCTCGAGCTCTCGGAGTTCGTTAAGGCATTCGAGGAGACCTTCGAGGTCACCGCTGCTGCTCCCGTCGCCGTCGCCGCTGCAGGCGCACCGGCTGCCGGCGCAGAAGCTGCTGAAGAGCAGGACGAGTTCGACGTCGTCCTCGAGTCGGCTGGCGACAAGAAGATCCAGGTCATCAAGGTCGTCCGTGAGGTCGTTTCCGGCCTCGGCCTGAAGGAAGCCAAGGACCTCGTCGAGAGCGCTCCGAAGGCCATCCTCGAGAAGGTTGCCAAGGACGCCGCAGAGGCTGCCAAGGAAAAGCTCGAAGCTGCCGGCGCAAAGATCGTCATCAAGTAAGACGGTTTTCCCGCTGCTCTTCGCGAGTAGTAACGAAGAGGGCCACTCCCCACGGGGAGTGGCCCTCTTTTTTTGAACTTTTTTCGCGGGTGATATGTCGGAATCCATGCAGGTGGGAGGGGTGCCCGAACTAGGCTGTGACCTGAATTATGCTTCTTCCCTACTCGTTAGTAGTATTCGCAGTCACGGGTACCACTCCCATGCGATAGAGTGACCCAACCCACACGGGTGCATGCATGCAACGGACGTCGCGGAGGTAATGGTGGGAGTCGAGGTAGCGGTACAAGGACTGACAAAGTCTTTCGGGTCGCAGAGGATTTGGCAGGACGTGTCGTTGACACTTCCCGCGGGTGAGGTCAGCGCACTGCTCGGGCCTTCGGGTACCGGTAAGTCGGTGTTCCTGAAGTCCCTGATCGGACTGCTCCGCCCTGAACAAGGCTCCATTGTCATCGACGGCACGGACATCCTGCAGTGCTCCTCCAAGGAGCTCTACGAGATCCGCAAGCTGTTCGGCGTTCTGTTCCAGGACGGCGCACTGTTCGGCTCGATGAACTTGTACGACAACATCGCATTCCCGCTTCGTGAGCACACCAAGAAGTCGGAATCCGATATCCGCAAGATCGTGATGGAAAAGCTCGATCTCACGGGTCTGGTCGGCGCCGAGGACAAGCTTCCCGGTGAGATCTCCGGCGGTATGCGCAAGCGTGCCGGTCTTGCGCGTGCACTCGTTCTCGATCCCGAGATCATCCTCGTCGACGAGCCTGACTCCGGTCTCGATCCGGTGCGTACGACGTACATCAGCCAGACGCTGATCGACATCAACGCCCAGTCGGACGCGACGATTCTGATCGTCTCGCACAACATCAATCTCGCACGCACGGTGCCGGACAACATCGGCATGCTCTTCCGTCGTCAGTTGGTGATGTTCGGTCCTCGTGAGGTGCTGCTCACCTCTGACGAGCCCGTCGTCAAGCAGTTCCTCAACGGAACGATGATCGGTCCGATCGGTATGTCGGAGGAAAAGGACGAGGCTCAGATGGCGCACGAGCAGGCGCTCGTCGACGCCGGTCACCACGCCGGTGGTGTCGACGACGTCGAGGGCATCGTGCCGCAGATGAAGGCCACCCCCGGAAACCCGGAGCGTCAGGCTGTTCGTCGTCGCCAGGAGCGCGTCCGCCAGATCATGCACACCCTCCCAGCTAACGCTCAGGCGGCAATTCAGGACAGCCTCGACGAGGTTGACGGAACTGGGCAGTACGCTCCCCAGTACGCCGACGCGAGCGGCTATCAGGGGGAGTGGAACGACAACTCGCAAGACACGCAGGTCATTCCTGCATACGAGGGCGATCCCTACGGAAACACGACACACGGGCAAGGGTAGGCATATCGGATGGGGGTTACCCGCAACTCGGTTCTGAGTCCGGTCAACGGAGCATTAACTCAGGCCGGAAACATCGTCGAACTGTTTGTCGACGTCGTCAGGAATACGTTCCGGCGTCCATTTCAGTTCCGTGAGTTCATCGAGCAGGCCTGGTTCATCGCCAGCGTGACAATTTTGCCGACGGCATTGGTAGCCATTCCTTTCGGCGCCGTCGTCTCACTGCAGACCGGTTCGCTGATCAAGCAGTTGGGTGCAGAATCGTTCACCGGCGCTGCCAGCGTCCTGGCGGTGATCCAGCAGGGTAGCCCTCTGGTGACAGCATTGTTGGTCGCCGGTGCGGCCGGATCGGCCGTGACGGCCGACCTCGGTTCACGAACCATTCGCGAAGAGATCGACGCGATGGAAGTCCTCGGAATCAATCCGATTCAGCGCCTGGTGGTTCCGCGTGTACTCGCGATGGTGCTGATCGCTGTGCTGCTCAACGGACTGGTGTCCGTAGTCGGTATCGCGGGTGGTTACTTCTTCAACGTGATCCTGCAGGGCGGTAACCCCGGTGCCTACATCTCGTCGTTCTCAGCTTTTGCGCAGCTACCGGACATTTGGAGCGGTGAGATCAAAGCCGCGGTGTTCGGTGTCATCGCCGGTGTGATCTCCGCGTACAAGGGACTCCACCCATCCGGTGGCCCGAAGGGCGTCGGTGAGGCGGTGAACCAGGCCGTCGTCATCACGTTCCTGCTGTTGTTCTTCGCCAATCTGATTCTGACGATGGTGTACCTCCAGATCGTGCCGGCGAAGGGATCTTGACCTAAATGACCATCGCACGAGGCCGCGGCGATCAGTTCCTGCTGAAGAGCCGCAAAATTGCCAGAATTCCAGTGAACGCGTTGGACCGCGCGGGCGAGCAGATGTCGTTCTACGCGCGCGCCATCGCATGGACCCCGCGCACCCTGCATCGGTACCGGAAGGAGACGCTTCGGCTGCTCGCCGAAGTGACCTTCGGTAGCGGTGCGCTCGCAGTCATCGGCGGAACGATCGGTGTCATCGCGATGATGTCGGGATTCACCGGTGTCGTCGTCGGTCTGCAGGGCTTCGCCGCTCTGGAGCAGTTGGGTAGCTCGGTCCTGACCGGCTTCCTGTCCGCATACGTCAACACCCGTGAGATCGCTCCGATCGTTGCGGCTCTTGCGCTCTCGGCGACGGTGGGTTGTGGTTTCACCGCTCAACTCGGTGCCATGCGAATCTCCGAAGAGATCGACGCACTGGAGGTCATGGCAGTTCCATCAGTGCCGTTCCTGGTCACGACCCGCATGATCGCCGGCTTCGTCGCCGTCATCCCGCTGTACATCGTGGGTCTGCTTGCGGCGTACCTCGCGTCGCGAGTGATCAGTACCGTGTTCAACGGGCAGTCGACGGGCTCGTACGACCACTACTTCAATCTGTTCCTGCCACCGCAGGACGTGCTGTATTCGTTTGCGAAAGTCCTGGTCTTCGCCTTCGTGCTGATTCTGATCCACTGCTACTACGGGTTCCATGCCTCGGGTGGTCCCGCAGGCGTCGGCGTGGCCGTCGGCCGCGCTGTTCGCGCGGCAATCGTCACGATCGCCGTTCTCGACTTCTTCCTCAGCCTCGCAATCTGGGGCACCACGACGACAGTGAGGGTGGCCGGATGATCGAGGCTCCGTCAGTCCTGCGCCGCCGTGTGCTCGGACTCGTGTTCTTCGTGGTGTTGGCACTGTTCCTGGCCTTCACCATCGGAACCTTCAACAAGACGTTCAAGGACGTCGTGAAGATCGACCTCGTCACCGACACCGTCGGAAATGCATTGCCACCCAACGCGGACGTCAAGGTTCGTGGTCTGCTGGTCGGCGAGGTGCGATCCGCGTCGACAAAAGACGGCCAGGTCACCTCGGTCCTCGCGATCGAACCGGACAAGGCTGATCTGATTCCGTCGAACGTGACGGCACGTCTGCTCCCGAAGACGCTTTTCGGTGAGCGATACGTCTCCCTGATCATTCCGGAGGGAACCACCGCTGCTCCGATTTCCGCGGGAACGGTGATCCAGCAGGACAAGAGCGGAAACGCTGTCGAGGTCGGCGACGTTCTGGACGGACTTCTCCCACTTCTGCAGGCGATTCCGCCGCAGGATCTGGCGAACACTCTCGGTTCTCTCGCGCAGGGTCTGACGGGGCGCGGCGCTGAGCTCGGTCTGACGGTCGATCGTCTCGAGGAGATCTTCCGCGGCGTCAATACCGAACTGCCCGCGGTTCAAGAGGATCTGCGCAAGTTCGCGGACTTCTCCCAGACATACTCGGACGCTGCGCCCGATCTGATCAACGCTCTCGACAATCTGCGGACCACGGGTAACACGGTGGTTCAGAAGCAGGACCAGTTGCGGACTCTGCTGGCGTCGCTCACCGTGACATCGTCGGACACCGCAGCCTTCCTCGAAGCGAACTCGTCCTCGATCATCACGCTCGCTGCGGATTCGAAGGAAGCTCTCCAGCTTCTCGCTCAGTACTCACCGACGTTCGGGTGCACGTTCAAGGGCTTCTCGGACACCGCCCCGGAAGCTGCCAAGATCCTGTCCACCGACGCGCCCAATCCTGGTGTGCGTGCGAGTATTCAGATCGTGAACCCCAAGGGTCGCTACCTGCCCAACCAGGACGAGCCACGGCTCGTCGACAACCGCGGCCCGGTTTGCTACGACAACGTCACCGAGCCAGGTCGTCCGTTCCCGCAGTACCCCGGTGGTTCGTACGGTGACGGTTCCTACCAGGTTCCTTCCCGCAATCCCGGTCCCGCCACCATGGAATTCCTGCCTGCACCCGAGGGCTCCGGACCTCAGTTGTTCTCGACCAACAACAGCGGTCCTGCTCAGCAGGCCGGCTACGCGGGCTCGAAACTCGAAGAGGATACGTTGAAGGTGATCTACGGACAGGCCAACGGTGTTGCGCCGGACGATGTTCCGGCGTGGACCACGATGGTCAGTGCTCCGGCATTTTCCGGTGCGGAGGTGAGCGTCCAATGAGAGGACTCGCAGCTCCACTGACAAAGCTCATCATCTTCGTGGTGGTCACCGTCCTGGCGACAGGATTGCTGGCCGCCAGCATCGCCAACCTCGGCGGCGGCGGAGGCACCAAGTTCAACGCAGTGTTCTCCGACGTCACCTCGTTGAACGAGGGTGACGAGGTGCGCATCGCCGGTGTTCGTGTCGGACAGGTCGAGAAGATCGCGATCGTCAACGACAACCAGGCCGAGGTGCAGTTCTCGGTGTCCGACCGCGATTGGTTGCCTGCCAGTTCCATCGCCACGATCCGGTTCCGCAACCTGGTCGGGCAGCGATACATTTCGCTCTCGCAAGGTGAAGGCAGCCAGGGCCAGAAGATCACCGGCGGCGACACCCTGCCGTTGGCGCAGACTCGCCCGGCAGTAAATCTCACGACGCTGTTCAACGGCTTCAAGCCGCTGTTCACCACCCTGAGCGCTGACGACGTCAACAAGCTGTCCTACCAGATCATCCAGGTCTTCCAGGGGGAGTCGGGCACCATCAGCGAACTCGTCCGCAACACAGCGAGTTTGACCAACACCGTCGCGGACAAGGACGCCGTCATCGGGGCGGTGATCAAGAACCTCAACGACGTTCTCGACACAGTCAACGCGAACGACAAGAACCTCGATTCGCTGATCGTCAATACCCAGCAACTCGTCACCGGGTTGGCCAACGAGCGCGGTGTCGTCGGTTCGGCCGTCACCTCACTCGCCGGGTTGACCGATGCCACTGCAGATCTGCTCGAGCCGACGCGGCCGTCGATTCAGGGCTCGATCACGGCGCTCAACACGCTGGCGACCACGCTCAACCGTCGTAGTGACGACGTGAACGCGGTGCTCGAGACCTTGCCGGTCAAGCTCGACAAGCTCGCTCGCGTAGCGAGTTACGGTTCCTGGTTCCAGTTCTACCTGTGCGGAATCGACATCGTTGCCGGTCCAGGACAGTCTGCCTCGCTGAATCTGCCCACCGGCCTGCCGACGGTCAATCAGCCGATTTACACCAACGCGGCCACGCGATGCACTCAAGACGGTATGAGGGAGTTGCAAGGTCGATGAGTAAACGTCGCAGTCCGGCAATGGCCGGAGCCATCGGTATCTTCGTGGTGCTGTTGGCCACTTTGTCCGCGTTCTTCCTCGATTCGCTTCCGTTCGTGGGAGCCGGCTCGTCCTACTCCGCCGAGTTCTCCGAAGCTGCGGGTCTCAAGCCTGGCAACGAGGTTCGTATCGCCGGCGTGAAGGTCGGCAAGGTCACTTCCGTCGATCTCGACGGTGACCGTGTTCTCGTCGACTTCAAGGTCAGTGACGCGTGGGTGGGAGATCAAACCTCTGCGTCCATTCAGATCAAGACGATTCTGGGACAGAAGTACCTCGCACTCGATCCGCGCGGAACCGACAACCTCGATCCCAAGGACCGGATTCCGCTCGAGCGCACCACCTCTCCGTACGACGTCGTTCAGGCCTTCTCGGCAGCGGCGGACACCGTCGGCGACATCGACACCGACCAGTTGGCGAAGAGCATGGAGACGTTGTCCCAGGCATTCTCCGAGACACCTGGCGATGTCCGCGCTTCGCTCGACGGTGTCAGCCGGCTGTCGCAGACGATTGCGAGCCGCGATCAGGACCTGCAGAAGCTCTTCGCCGCCACCGGGAAGACGTCGCAGATTCTTGCGGATCGCAACAAGGAGTTCACCCAGCTGATCCGAGACGGCGGACTTCTGGTGCAGGAGCTCAACAATCGCCAGCAAGCGATTTCGCAGCTGCTCACCGGAACTCAGCGCGTCTCTCAGCAGCTCACCGGTCTCGTTCGCGACAACGAGGCGGCAATCGGGCCGGCGCTGACGCAGCTCAACGGCGTCATCGACATCTTGAAGGCCAACAACGAGAACTTGGACAAGGCACTGAAGCTCTACGAACCCTTCATTCGCTTGTACGCCAACGTGGTCGGCAACGGCCGTTGGTTCGACCAGGTCGTCGTGAACCTCCTTCCGCCGGGTCTGCCGGATATTCCGGGCTACCGTGACCCCGTTCGTACGTTGGGAGGCAACTGATGGCTGATACTGCCGAAGCCGGAAGCGGCTCCAAGAAGCGCTCGGTCGCGATCATCGCCGCTGTTCTGATCGGGTTACTCGTAATCGGTGGCGCGCTGTGGTGGGTGTTCACTCGCGCCGGTACCACCAAGATCACCGCCTACTTCGACAAGTCGGTGGGTATCTACGACGGTTCCGACGTTCGTGTTCTCGGTGTCAAGGTCGGCACCGTCGAATCCGTCGAACCTCAGGGAGATCAGGTCAAGGTCGAGTTGCGCGTCGATCGTGGGATCGACATCCCCGCCGGTGCCAGTGCCGCTCAGATCACGCCTTCGGTGGTTGCCGACCGCTACATCCAGCTGACACCGGTCTTCACCGGCGGCGACAAGATGGCCAGCGGTGCAGTCATTCCTATCGAGAAGACGGCGACGCCCGTCGAGGTCGACCAGTTGTACTCCAGCATCGACGAACTCGCGTCGGCGCTCGGTCCTGAAGGTGCCAACAAGAACGGAGCACTGTCCGATTTCGTAGAGACAGGTGCGGCCAACCTCGAGGGCAACGGTGAAGCGTTGGGAGACAGCATCACCAACCTCTCGGATGCCGCACGGACGCTCAACGATTCGCGTGACAACATCTCGCTCACCATCAAGAACCTGGATACTTTCGTGGGCGCTCTCGCGGCCAACGATCAGCAGGTGCGCCAGTTCAACACTCAGTTGTCGGACCTGACCGGATTCTTGGCAGGTGAGCGCGACGATCTCGGTGCCGCTCTGAACCAGCTCTCGATTGCTCTCGGCGACGTCGCGAAGTTCGTGGCAGACAACCGTGATCAACTGGTCCAGACAACCGAGGGTCTCGTCGAACCGACACAGACATTGGCGAACAACAAGGAAGCCCTGGCCAACACGCTCACCATGCTTCCGTTGGCGATCTCCAACCTGGTCAACTCGTACGACGCCGAATCAGGTGTGCTGGCTTCACGTCTGGCGTTCCCTGATCTTCAGAACCCGGCCGGCGTGCTCTGCAAGTTGATGGACCTCGGCAAGCTGTTGCCCGGTGATCCTCGGTTCGAGGCATTGGGAAGGCAGATGCAACCGGCTATCGACCAGTGCGCAAACGTCGCGGCGATGACCGACGCAGCCAATCAGGCTGCAGGCCTGAACCTTCCCTTCGGCATCCTTGCCGGTTCCGAACGACAGATGCAGGTAGTTCCGGGCACTGTGCCCGGCGTCGTGTCACCGCGACTGACCAGTGGAAACGGGGAGGGCGAGTGAAGCGTTCATTGATAGTCGGCGCCGGACTGTGCGCCGTCCTGATCTCGGCAACAGCCTGCTCGTCCGAGGGAATCTACGCGGTTCCGCTTCCCGGCGGTCCCGATGTGGGTTCCGATCCGATGCACTTGACCATTCAGTTCGACGATGTCTTGGACCTTGTTCCGCAGTCCGCTGTGAAGGTCGACGGTGTTCCGGTCGGTCGAGTCGACGACGTGTCGGTCGGCCCGGACGGATGGACCGCGGACGTCGGAATCATCCTCGACTCGTCGGTTGATCTACCCGCCAACGCAATTGCCGCGGTCGAGCAGACCAACCTGCTCGGCGAGAAGTTCATCCAGTTGTCGGCCCCGCCGTCCGGACCGGACTCTGCGAAGCTGGCCGACGGAGACCTGATTCCGCTCGATCGCACTCGCCACGCCACGGAGATCGAGCAGGTTCTCGGCGCATTGTCGCTGCTGCTCAACGGCGGCGGTGTGGGCCAGTTGCAACCCATCGTCGAAGAACTCGGGGCCGCATTCGACGGTCGCGAGGGCAAGACGAGAAGTCTTCTGGAGCAGGCGAACACACTCATCGGTGGACTCAACGAACAGCGTGACGACATCACCCGCGCGCTCGACGGCCTGGATGTGCTCTCGACCCGCGTCAACGATCAGAACGAGAAGATCGGGAAGATTCTCGAGGAACTCCCCGTTGCGACACAGGTTCTCAACGAGCAGCGCCCGCAGCTGACGCAGATGCTTGCTCAGGTGGATCGACTCGGAACAGTGGGAACCGACGTCCTCACGCAGTCCAAGGACGATCTGATCGCTGATCTTCAGGCTCTGCGTCCAACGCTGCAGGCGCTCGCAGACTCCGGTGACGACTTCGTCGGGGCACTTCCTTTCCTTCCGACGTTCCCGTTCCCGGACGGTGTCGAGAAGATTGCGCAGGGTGGTTCCGTGAACCTCTTCCTGAGCGTCGACTTGCAGATCGGCAACACTCTCTCGGGTCTCGGTGTCGGACAGGGTGAACCGGAATACCGTCAGCCGAAGTTCGGCAATCCCAAGCCGGTGGTAGATCCGTCCAACCCGTACTACAACGGAAACGGACCGCGGCCGGGTTGGCCGACGGTGTCGCTGCTGCCGATCGCTCCGATCCTGCCGCAGATCCCCGTCGTCGCCGGTCTACCCGCCACCACGGCCGGCGACCCGGCAACACCGGCTCCGGCAGCGGACCCACTCAACCCCATCCAGGGAATGCTGGAACAGTTCGGAATCGGTGGTGATGGACAGTGAGATCAGCTCTGGTCAGATGGCAGCTCGTCGGCTTCGTGGTGGTCGCGCTCCTGGGTCTCATCTACGTCGGCGCCAAGTACGTGCGTCTGGACAACCTCATGGGGTTCGGTCAGTACACGGTCAAGACCGAATTGGCCACGTCCGGTGGAATTTTCACCAACGCCGAGGTGACGTATCGCGGTGTGCCGGTCGGGCGAGTGGGCGACATGTCGTTGACCGAGGACGGAATTCAGGTCGACCTGAAGATCGACAACAGTGCTCCGGAGATTCCCGCGTCGGCCCGTGCAGTCGTGGCCAACCGCTCCGCCATCGGTGAGCAGTACGTCGACCTTCAGCCCGATACCGATCAGGGACCGTTCCTCGCGGACGGCTCGGTGATCGCGGTGGGGGACACCACAACTCCGATCCCGATCGAGGATGTGCTGACCAGTGCCAACGGCTTGGTCAAGTCCGTGCCGGTCGACGCGCTCCACACCGTCGCCGTCGAACTCGGTGCCGCATTCAACGGCAAGGGCGAGGACATTCAGGTCCTGGCCGATTCGCTGTCCGGTCTCTCGCAGTCCGGGCTCGACACTCTGCCTCAGACGCTCGCGCTGATTCGGAACAGTGAGACGGTACTGACGACGCAGTCGGATCAGTCCTCCGCGATCAAGCAGTTCAGTACCGATCTCGATGCTGTCACGGCGCAGTTGCGGACCAGCGATCCGGACATCCGTCGCTTGATCGACAACGGCATCCCGGCCAGCGATCAGATCGGTGCCCTCATCAACGAGGCGGGCCCGAGCCTGACGACTGACCTGACCAATCTTGCCGCGACCACCAAGACGCTTGCACCCCGAACGATCGCGCTGCAGCCGTTCCTGATCTTCCTTCCCGGCCTGGCCGCTGCCGCACCGACGGTTGCTCCCGGCGACGGAACGGTCCATCAGGGCTTGGTGCTCGAGACCAATAATCCGCTCTCGTGCACGGTGGGTTACGAAGGCACCATGGCGATCCTGGACGAGATGAAACGTCAGAATCCCAACTTCGACGACACCCAGCAGGATTTCCCGCTCAACACCGCGGCGTCGTGTGAGACGCCGCTGGGCAGCGAGACGGGCGTCCGCAGTGCCAACCGCGTGGTGTACGCCGATCCCGACACGATCCAGCCTTGGGACTTCAAGCCGAAGGTCGATCCGGACAAGTTGAACCTCAACCCGATCGCGACGCAGTTGGCGCCGTTGCTCGGAGTGACACCGAAGTAGACCGATCCGAATGTGGTCGAGTTTGTGCAGTTCAGGCTACTGAGTTGTGGCAGTTGACGATTCGCGGCCAGAGGCTGGGCAAAACAGGTAAGTAGGGTAGTGAGTGTGATTCAGAGAAACAGTTCCCCGCAGTCCGGCGGGCCCGAGCAAGTCGAATCGGGAGCGCCGACAACCGGTAGACCGAAGGGGCTGACAGCGTCTCTGATTGCGGTCGGTGTCTTGCTTCTGGCGGCAGTGGTTGCGCTCGGTGTGTTCGGCGTCCCGTACGTTCGGGCGCTCACCACCGACCGCACCACCGCCGAGATGCGTGACGACGCGCTGATCGGTGCGCAGCAAGTCGCGATCAACCTCAACAACGCGGATTCGGCAAATCTCGACCAGTCGATCGAGAACATGCGTTCTTCGGTGACCGGTGACGAGATGACGACGTATCTGCAGACCGTTCAGGATTCCATCACCGACGAGTTGCGGAACTCGGGTTCGAAGGCTGACACCGAAGTTGTGCAGTCCGCGCTGACCGAGCTCAATACCGATGACCGGACCGCCACGGCACTGGTCGTCGTTCGAGTCACCACGACCCAGGGCAACCAGTTCGTCAAGAATCAGCTCGGCATGCGGCTGGGCATGGTCGAGGTCGACGGGGTCTGGAAGGCGCAGTCCGCTGATCCGATCGGATCGCGGCTCGATCTCGGCTCGGGCACTCTGCCGGCTGCCGACGGCTCCACGCCTGCTCCTGACGCAACGCCCGCACCCGGTTCGGGGACCGAAGCACCTGCATCCGGTGCTCCTGCACCGACAACCGAGGGTGGTGATTCCGGTGGCCAGTAGTTCGTCGAACCTGCACACCGACATCCCTCGAAGGAGAAGCGCGTAATGCCACCCAAACGTCGTACCGGCGGACCGTCCTCCCCTCAGAACCGTCGGCCGAAGATCGCTGGAAGCGCTCGTTCGCTCAACGTCCCCGCGGGGACGTCCGACTCGGACCCGGTCGAGCCCGCGATCGAACAGCCGGAAGAAGAGACACAGGAGGCTGCGAAGCCGGAGGTTGCGAAGCCGAAGGTTGCGAAGCCGAAGGTTGCGAAGCCGACGCTCACGAAGGCCGAGTCCGGAGACATCGAGCCGTCGAAGACGGAAACCGACGCGCCGGAATCCACACCAGGCCCCGATCTGACCAAACCGGCGAAAACCGTCGCAGACGAGCCCAAGGCCCCTGCTACCCCGGAGACGGGCGCGGGGGAGTCGGCGACAACACCTACACAATCCAAGGCCGGTTGGCGCCTGGTCGCGATCCTGGGGGCCGCAGCGGTCATCGTCGCGATCCTCGCCGGCATCGCCTTCTTCAAAGTCGGCGCGAAGACGGACGACATCGCCTGGGTGGACGAAGGCGCCACGGCTGAGGTTCTTCGTGTGACGCCGTCGGCGTTGGCTGCAGTCTTCACGTTCTCTCCCGACACGTTCGACGCCGATTTCGACAAGGGTGTCCAGGGCCTGAACCAGTCGATGCGCGATCAGCTGACCCAGTACAAGGACACGCAGAAGGCCGGCGTCGAACAAACTCAGACGGCAACGACCGCTGATGTCCCGCTGATCGGGATCACACGACTCGAGAAGGACCGGGCGCAGTTGCTCGCCCAACTGAACGTCAGCTCGACGCAGAACGGCGTGGCGGCAGACTCTCGCTCCGGAATGGTCATCGTGAGTCTGGAGAAGCAGGACGGAAACTGGCTGATCTCGGAGATTCGCGACCAGTAGCTCGGAGATTCGCGACCAGTAGCTCGGAGATTCGCGACCAGTAGCACCTGCGTACCAGCGCGAAGATCTGGACCGACGCACGATGTCGGTCCAGATTTTTCGTATGTGACGCCGTTGCTGGCTACACTTCCGGTGGCGGTGTTCGAATGCGCGTCACAAATGTTCGAATGCTGCGACACGCGCTCTCGCCCTTGACGGAGCCGTCTGCAAGGTCCACTCTGATCGGTGAACATGCACGGACGAGTGATCGGCAGTCTCACGTCAGTATCTGAATTCGACCCTCAGTTACACCCGACTCGACATTTCCAGAGTAAGGGTGTACTTTTGGACGTTGCGCTGGCTGCCTCCTGTCCACCCCTCGTCTCAACCGCTGCGAAGTCAAGTACTTCTTGCTTTCTGCGACGGGTTTCGTTCGGGTTGTAACCAGCGAAATTCGAAGCAGATACAGCGGCGGTCGCAACAGCACGGAGCGGCCCGCGTGAGGTGCTGGAAGGACGCATCTTGGCAGTCTCTAGCCAGACCAAGGCAGTTTCCGGAATCCCCGGAGCCCCGAAGAGGGTTTCGTTCGCGAAAGTTCGCGAACCCCTCGAAGTTCCCGGGCTTCTTGACGTACAGACAGATTCGTTCGAGTGGCTGATCGGCGCGCAGAGTTGGCGTGAACGAGCAGCGGCACTCGGCGACAATGCAGTGTCCGGTGGTCTCGAGGACATCCTCGCGGAGCTTTCTCCGATCGAGGATTTCAACGGCACTATGTCGCTGTCCTTCTCCGACCCTCGATTCGACGAGGTCAAGGCCTCGACGGACGAGTGCAAAGACAAGGACATGACCTACGCGGCGCCGTTGTTCGTCACCGCGGAGTTCATCAACAACAACACTGGTGAGATCAAGAGCCAGACGGTCTTCATGGGAGATTTCCCGATGATGACCGACAAGGGCACCTTCATCATCAACGGCACCGAGCGTGTGGTCGTCTCGCAGCTCGTGCGTTCCCCCGGTGTGTACTTCGACATGAGCGTCGACAAGAGCACCGAGAAGGATCTGCACAGCGTCAAGGTGATCCCGGGTCGCGGCGCATGGCTCGAGTTCGACGTCGACAAGCGCGACACCGTTGGTGTCCGTATCGACCGCAAGCGTCGTCAGCCTGTCACCGTCCTGCTCAAGGCACTCGGCTGGACCACCGAGCAGATCACGGAGCGCTTCGGCTTCTCCGAGATCCTCATGGCCACGCTGGAGAAGGACAACACCGCCGGCACCGATGAGGCGTTGCTCGACATCTACCGCAAGCTGCGTCCGGGCGAGCCCCCCACCAAGGAGAGCGCGCAGACCCTGCTGGAGAACCTGTTCTTCAAGGACAAGCGCTACGACCTCGCTCGCGTGGGTCGTTACAAGATCAACAAGAAGCTCGGCCTGAACGCGGGTCAGCCGATCGTTGCATCCACGCTCACCGAAGAAGACATCGTCGCCACCGTCGAGTACCTCGTGCGTCTGCACGCAGGTGACACCTCGATGACGGCTCCTGGCGGCGTCGAGGTTCCCGTCGAGGTCGACGACATCGACCACTTCGGCAACCGTCGTCTGCGTACCGTCGGCGAGCTCATTCAGAACCAGATCCGCGTGGGCCTGTCCCGCATGGAGCGTGTGGTTCGTGAGCGTATGACCACGCAGGACGTCGAGGCAATCACGCCTCAGACGCTGATCAACATCCGTCCCGTCGTCGCTGCGATCAGGGAGTTCTTCGGAACCTCCCAGCTGTCGCAGTTCATGGACCAGAACAACCCGCTGTCGGGGCTGACGCACAAGCGTCGTCTGTCCGCCCTCGGCCCGGGTGGTCTGTCCCGTGAGCGCGCCGGCCTCGAGGTTCGCGACGTTCACCCGTCGCACTACGGCCGCATGTGCCCGATCGAGACCCCGGAAGGCCCGAACATCGGCCTGATCGGTTCGCTGTCGGTCTACGCCCGCGTCAACCCGTTCGGTTTCATCGAGACCCCGTACCGTCGCGTCGTCGACGGACAGGTGACCGACGAGGTCGACTACCTGACCGCTGACGAAGAAGACCGCCACGTAGTCGCGCAGGCCAACTCGGCCATCGACCGCGAGGGTCGCTTCACCGACTCGAAGATTCTCGTCCGCCGTAAGGGTGGCGAGGTCGAGTTCGTCGCGTCCTCCGACATCGACTACATGGACGTTTCGCCGCGTCAGATGGTGTCCGTCGCAACCGCGATGATTCCGTTCCTCGAGCACGACGATGCAAACCGTGCCCTGATGGGCGCGAACATGCAGCGTCAGGCTGTCCCGCTGGTTCGCAGCGAGGCACCTCTCGTCGGAACCGGCATGGAGCTGCGTGCAGCTGTGGATGCCGGCGACGTCATCATCACCGAGAAGACCGGTGTCGTGGAGGAGATCTCCGCGGACTACGTCACGGTGATGGCTGACGACGGAAGCCGCAAGACGTACCGGATGCGCAAGTTCGCGCGTTCCAACCAGGGCACGTGCGCCAACCAGCGTCCGATCGTGGACGAGGGACAGCGTGTCGAGGCCGGCCAGGTTCTGGCCGACGGCCCTTGCACCGAGAACGGTGAGATGGCGCTGGGCAAGAACTTGCTCGTCGCGATCATGCCGTGGGAAGGCCACAACTACGAGGACGCGATCATTCTGTCGCAGCGTCTCGTGGAAGAGGACGTCCTGACCTCGATTCACATCGAGGAGCACGAGATCGATGCCCGCGACACCAAGCTCGGTGCCGAGGAAATCACTCGCGACATCCCGAACGTCTCCGACGAGGTCCTTGCCGACCTCGACGAGCGCGGCATCATCCGTATCGGTGCCGAGGTTCGTGACGGCGACGTGCTGGTCGGAAAGGTCACGCCGAAGGGCGAGACCGAGCTGACCCCCGAAGAGCGCCTCCTTCGCGCCATCTTCGGTGAGAAGGCTCGCGAGGTTCGTGACACGTCCCTCAAGGTTCCTCACGGTGAGACCGGCAAGGTCATCGGAATCCGCGTGTTCTCACGTGACGAAGACGACGATCTGCCTCCCGGTGTCAACGAGTTGGTCCGCGTCTACGTGGCACAGAAGCGCAAGATCCAGGACGGCGACAAGCTCGCCGGCCGCCACGGTAACAAGGGCGTCATCGGCAAGATCCTGCCGCAGGAAGACATGCCGTTCCTCTCGGACGGCACGCCTGTCGACATCATCTTGAACACGCACGGTGTCCCGCGTCGTATGAACATCGGTCAGGTCTTGGAGACCCACCTCGGGTGGATCGGCAAGACCGGCTGGAACATTCAGATCGCGTCCGACGGCACTCGTCCCGACTGGGCTGCGACCCTGCCGGAAGAGATGCTGTCCGCTCCGGCCGACTCGAACATCGCCACCCCGGTGTTCGACGGTGCGAAGGAAGACGAGCTCACCGGTCTCCTCGGCGCGACGCTGCCGAACCGTGACGGCGAGCAGATGGTCGGACCCGACGGAAAGGCCACCTTGTTCGACGGCCGCTCCGGCGAGCCGTTCCCGTACCCGGTCTCGGTCGGTTACATGTACATCATCAAGCTGCACCACTTGGTCGACGACAAGATCCACGCTCGTTCGACCGGTCCGTACTCGATGATCACGCAGCAGCCTCTCGGTGGTAAGGCCCAGTTCGGTGGCCAGCGCTTCGGTGAGATGGAGTGCTGGGCGATGCAGGCCTACGGCGCGGCTTACACGCTGCAGGAACTGCTGACCATCAAGTCGGACGACGTGGTCGGTCGAGTCAAGGTGTACGAAGCCATCGTCAAGGGCGAGAACATCCCCGAACCCGGCATCCCCGAGTCGTTCAAGGTGCTCCTCAAGGAGCTCCAGTCGCTCTGCCTCAACGTGGAGGTGCTGTCCTCGGACGGCGCGGCCATCACGATGGCGGACGGCGACGACGAGGACTTGGAGCGGGCCGCAGCGAACCTGGGCATCAACCTGTCCAGGAACGAAGCTGCGACGGTCGACGACCTCGCGAACTAGGTTTCGGTCCCCGGGTTGCTCTTGAAAGAGCGGCCCGGGGGCGTAGTTCACATTTGAATTGGCAGTCAGGTTGCCGGGTGACCGGCAACCGTAACCCCAACGGGGAAAGGAAGTTACGTGCTCGACGTCAACTTCTTCGATGAACTCCGCATTGGCTTGGCCAGTGCAGAGGACATCCGCAATTGGTCCTACGGCGAGGTCAAGAAGCCGGAGACCATCAACTACCGCACGCTCAAGCCCGAGAAGGACGGCCTCTTCTGCGAGAAGATCTTCGGCCCCACCCGGGACTGGGAGTGCTACTGCGGTAAGTACAAGCGTGTCCGCTTCAAGGGCATCATCTGTGAGCGCTGTGGCGTCGAGGTCACTCGCGCCAAGGTTCGTCGTGAGCGTATGGGTCACATCGAACTGGCCGCACCGGTCACGCACATCTGGTACTTCAAGGGTGTTCCGAGCCGTCTCGGTTACCTGCTCGACCTGGCTCCGAAGGATCTCGAAAAGATCATCTACTTCGCTGCCTACGTCATCGTCGGCGTCGACGAGGAGCTCCGTCACAACGAGCTGTCCACCCTCGAAGCCGAGATGCAGGTCGAGAAGAAGACCGTCGCAGATCAGCGCGACGCCGATCTCGAGGCACGTGCGCAGAAGCTCGAAGCCGACATCGCCGAGCTCGAGGCAGAGGGCGCTAAGTCCGATGTCCGCCGCAAGGTCAAGGACGGCGGCGAGCGCGAAATGCGTCAGCTCCGTGACCGCGCGCAGCGTGAGCTGGATCGTCTCGACGAGATCTGGACCACCTTCACCAAGCTGAGCGTCAAGCAGCTCATCATCGACGAGCTCCTGTACCGCGAGCTGGTCGACCGTTACGGCGAGTACTTCACGGGTGCGATGGGCGCAGAGTCCATCCAGATCTTGATGCAGAACTTCGACCTCGACGCCGAGGCAGAGTCTCTCCGTGAGACCATCCGCAGCGGCAAGGGCCAGAAGAAGCTGCGTGCACTCAAGCGCCTCAAGGTGGTTGCGGCATTCCAGACCAACGGCAACTCGCCGATGGGCATGGTCCTCAACGCTGTTCCGGTGATCCCGCCGGAGCTTCGCCCGATGGTTCAGCTCGACGGTGGACGTTTCGCGACGTCCGACCTCAACGACCTGTACCGCCGCGTCATCAACCGCAACAACCGCCTCAAGCGACTGATCGACCTCGGTGCTCCCGAGATCATCGTCAACAACGAGAAGCGGATGCTGCAGGAGTCGGTCGACGCCCTGTTCGACAACGGTCGTCGTGGACGTCCGGTCACCGGACCGGGTAACCGCCCGCTGAAGTCCCTGAGCGATCTGCTCAAGGGCAAGCAGGGTCGTTTCCGTCAGAACCTGCTCGGTAAGCGCGTCGACTACTCGGGTCGTTCCGTGATCGTCGTCGGTCCTCAGCTCAAGCTGCACCAGTGTGGTCTGCCCAAGCTGATGGCTCTCGAGCTGTTCAAGCCGTTCGTGATGAAGCGTCTGGTCGATCTCAACCACGCGCAGAACATCAAGTCGGCCAAGCGCATGGTCGAGCGCAAGCGCGTCCAGGTGTGGGACGTCCTCGAAGAGGTCATCGCCGAGCACCCCGTGCTGCTCAACCGTGCACCTACGCTGCACCGTCTGGGTATCCAGGCATTCGAGCCGCAGCTCGTCGAGGGCAAGGCCATTCAGCTCCACCCGCTGGTGTGTGAGGCCTTCAACGCCGACTTCGACGGTGACCAGATGGCTGTTCACCTCCCGCTGTCGGCAGAGGCTCAGGCCGAGGCCCGCATCCTGATGCTGTCCTCGAACAACATCCTCTCGCCTGCTTCGGGTCGCCCGCTCGCCATGCCGCGTCTGGACATGGTCACGGGTCTGTTCCACCTGACCCGTCTCGACGAGGGTGTCACCGGTGAGCTCGTTGCTCCGACCAACGACGAGGCAGAGCAGGGCGTGTACTCCTCGCCCGCCGAGGCTCAGATGGCAGTCGACCGCGGCGCGCTCTCGGTTCAGGCTCAGATCAAGGTGCGTCTGACGCAGCAGCGTCCGCCGCGCGACCTCGAGAACGAACTGTTCCCCGAGGGCTGGAAATACGGTGACGGCTGGACCGCCACCACGACACTCGGCCGTGTGCTCTTCAACGAGCTGCTTCCGGCGGACTACCCGTTCGTCAACGAGCAGATGCCGAAGAAGCGCCAGGCGACGATCATCAACGATCTCGCCGAGCGGTACCCGATGATCGTGGTTGCTCAGACCGTCGACAAGCTCAAGGACGTCGGGTTCTACTGGGCCACCCGTTCGGGTGTCACGGTCTCGATTTCCGACGTGCTCGTGCCGCCGGAGAAGCCTGCCATCATCGAGGACTTCGAGGCTCAGGCCGACAAGATCGAGAAGCAGTACCAGCGTGGTGCTCTGGACAAGAAGGAGCGCAACAGCGCTCTGGTCACCATTTGGCAGGAAGCGACCGACAAGGTCGGCAAGGCCATGGAGGCTCACTTCCCCGACAGCAACCCGATCCCGATGATCGTGAAGTCCGGCGCAGCCGGCAACATGACTCAGGTTCGCTCGCTCGCCGGTATGAAGGGTCTGGTGACAAACCCGAAGGGTGAGTTCATCCCGCGTCCGATCAAGTCTTCCTTCAAGGAAGGCCTGACCGTTCTCGAGTACTTCATCAACACGCACGGTGCTCGTAAGGGTCTGGCCGATACCGCACTCCGCACCGCCGACTCGGGTTACCTGACCCGTCGTCTGGTGGACGTTTCGCAGGACGTCATCGTCCGCGAGGTCGACTGTGGAACAGAGCGCGGCATCGTCACCACGATCGCCGAGAAGCAGGCCGACGGCACGATGATCCGCGATGCTCACGTGGAGACCAGCACGTACGCCCGTACCTTGGCGGCCGATGCAGTCGACGCGAACGGCACCGTCATCGTCGAGCGTGGCCACGATCTCGGTGACCCCGCGATCGATGCTCTGCTCGAAGCCGGCATCACGACGGTCAAGGTCCGCTCGGTCCTGACCTGCACCACCGGCACCGGCGTTTGCGCCACTTGCTACGGCCGTTCGATGGCCACCGGCAAGCTGGTCGACATCGGTGAGGCTGTCGGTATCGTCGCCGCACAGTCGATCGGTGAGCCCGGTACCCAGCTGACCATGCGTACCTTCCACCAGGGTGGTGTCGCAGGAGATGACATCACCGGCGGTCTGCCGCGTGTCCAGGAGCTGTTCGAGGCACGTGTGCCCAAGGGCAAGGCTCCTATCGCGGACGTCACCGGTCGGGTACAGCTCGAAGACGGCGATCGTTTCTACAAGATCACCATCGTTCCGGACGACGGCGGCGAAGAGGTTGTCTACGACAAGCTCAGCAAGCGTCAGCGTCTGCGCGTCTTCAAGCATGCCGATGGTCGCGAAAGCCTCTTGGCTGACGGTGACCACGTCGAGGTCGGACAGCAGCTCATGGAAGGTGCTGCCGATCCCCACGAGGTCCTGCGAGTCATGGGTCCGCGTCAGGTTCAGATCCACTTGGTCAACGAGGTCCAGGAGGTGTACCGGAGCCAGGGTGTGTCGATCCACGACAAGCACATCGAGGTCATCGTGCGCCAGATGCTTCGTCGCGTGACGATCATCGATTCCGGTGCCACCGAGTTCCTGCCCGGTTCGCTCACCGAGCGCGCCGAGTTCGAGTCGGCAAACCGCCGCGTTGTCGCCGAGGGTGGCGAGCCCGCAGCCGGCCGTCCGGTGCTCATGGGTATCACGAAGGCGTCGCTCGCGACGGATTCGTGGCTGTCCGCGGCATCGTTCCAGGAGACCACTCGTGTCTTGACCGACGCGGCTATCAACTGCCGCTCGGACAAGCTGATCGGTCTGAAGGAAAATGTCATCATCGGTAAGCTGATCCCTGCCGGTACCGGTATCAACCGTTACCGCAACATCCAGGTTCAGCCCACCGAAGAGGCACGCGCCGCTGCTTACGCAGTGCCGTCGTACGACGACCAGTACTACAGCCCGGACGGCTTCGGCCAGAACACCGGTGCTGCAGTTCCGCTGGACGACTACGGCTTCAGCAACGACTACCGCTAAGCGTTAGTTCGTAGAAAATCCCCCCACCTCGAAAGAGGTGGGGGGATTTTTCATGTCGCTCGTTTCAGGAGTTGCTGCCGCTGAGGTCCGGGATGACGATCTCCTGGACAGCCCACTTGTTGCCGTCGGGGTCGGCGAAGTAGATGAACCGCCCCCAGGCCTGGTCGTCGATCGGGCTGATGTCGATGCCGCGGCTCTTGAACTCGCGCTCAGCCTCTTCGATGTCCTTGACCACTACCTGCATGCCGACGACGGAACCGGGCTCGGCGTCGGTGATTCCCTTGCCGATGCAGATCGAGCAGGCCGAACCGGGTGGGGTCAGCTGGACGAAGCGCAGGTCCTCGCTGACCGTGTGATCGTGGTCGGCGTTGAAGCCGAGGCGGACGTAGAAGTCCTTGGCGCGGTCGATGTCGGTGACGGGAATGGCGACCAGTTCGAGCTTGATGTCCATGACGTGCCCTTCATGTGATGGTGGATTCCGGCGACAGGTCCAGTGTTGCGGGTATTGCGGTCAGAAACGGTCCTCATTAGGCGCCCGGATGAAACTTTCCGAATTCCTTGTTGCTCCGAGAGTGCTTCTCTCACTTCTCGACCGATCCCGAACCAGGAGCGGATACCCCGACTCCGCAGCTCTGACGCATTCCGTCGAACGCGCCGCGCACGCCGACGCTCTCGGCTACCACCGGTTCTGGGTGGCCGAGCATCACGCGGTGCCCGGGATCGGGAGCGGGTCGCCGGCAGTACTGCTTGCCGCGATCGGCGCGCATACGCGCGATATCAGACTCGGGAGCGGTGGGGTCATGCTGCCGAATCACCAACCGCTGATCGTCGCCGAGCAGTTCTTGATGCTGGAGGCTCTGTACCCGGGGCGAATCGATCTCGGCCTCGGCCGATCGCTGGGATTCACGGAGCCTGTTCGTCAGGCACTACGACGCAGCAAGGATGTTCCGGACACGTTTGCGTCAGATCTCGATGAGGTGAGGCGCTATCTGGACGGATCCGCGGCAGTGACGGCACGGCCGGCGTCGGAGACCGGGGTGCCGATCTTCGTACTCGCGACGCGTACAGGTTTGAAAGTGGCAGCGCAACTGGGGCTTCCGGTGGTCGTGGGTGGGCCGATACTCGGAATCGGGAGCACCGACCGGGTGGATGCATTGGACGAGTACCGCCGAGCTTTCCGGGCCACCGACGCTCATCCCGAACCCTATGTGGTGGTTTCTCTCGAAGTGGCGGTTGCCGATACCACCGACGCGGCGCGTGAGTTGCTGATCCCGGAGGCATACGCGCTCGCAGAATCGTCACGGACGGGGGAGTTTCCGCCGCTCGCGTCGCTGGACGGGATCAGGCGCGCCCCGCGCAGTGATCGAAATGCCAGGCGTATCGAGTCGTTCATGGCGTCGGCGCTGCACGGCACACCTGTCGAGGTGAAACAACAGCTTCACGATCTCGCCGAGCGGACCGGTGCCGACGAAGTGCTGGCGTCGACGTCGACGTACGACCGTGACGCGCTTGCACTTTCGGACCGACTGCTACGTGAGGTGCTTTAGCGGTGTGGTCGATCTAACGAGGCACGTGAAACTCGAGCAGAGTGGCGACGGAGTCGTCGAGTTCGGTCCACGGCACCGGTACGGAGAGGACGGCGATCGCCGAAGTCGGGAACTTGTCGCGGATACGTTGGGCTGCTTCGGAGTTTTCGTTCGATGCGAGATCGAGTGCAGTCCAGGGAATTCCGGGTTCGTGTCCGACGATCAGGAGCGTCTTGACGTGGTCGGACGTGGTTCGCGCAGCTGCAATGACGTCTGCGGGTGAGCCGCCGTAGATGGACTTCTCGAATCCGGCGGGAGCTTCGATTCCCGTCGAGGCAAGGGTTTCGACGGTGCGCCGGGAGGTGGAGCACAGAACGGCGTCTACGGGCGGGACGTTTTCGCGGATCCATTCGCCGCCGATGCGGGCCTCGCGCAGGCCCCGTTCGGCGAGCGGACGCTCGTGATCACGGATGCCCTCGGGGTAGCTGGACTTGCCGTGTCGCATGAGGACGAGGGTGCGGTGGTCGGCCATGCGTTCACGGTATCCGCTTTGTGCCCGTCAGTCCGGTTACTCTGGATGGTCAGGACCTTGAAGGAGGTTTTCGATGGCCGGTAAGAAGCTCGATCGAACTAATGCCCGAACTGCACTCGAGGTGGTACGCGAAAGCCCCACCATCGCTTTCATCACCGTTGCCCCGGCAGTCGTCGTGTTCGGCGTGGTGTGGTGGCTCTTCGGTTTCTGGGCCGCGATTCTTCTTGCGTTGGTGTTCGGTGTCGCGGCTGTCGCGACCCAGAAACTGCGTTAGAGGGCGCTCACCTGCGCAACTGCGCGGAGCGCTTCGCCGACCAGGAACCAGACCGTGACGGTCTTGTCGTCGACGCGGCTGCGCAGGACGACGTCGTCGCTGGAGACGATGGGGGAGAGGTACTCGATCAGTGCTCGATGCGGAACTGTACGCAGTTCGGTGCGCGCGCTGAGGACCTCTTCGACTGCCTGCCAGTAGACGGCGTTGTTGACGTGGTCGAACGGGTCGATATCCGTGGCGCGCAGAGCGAACGGCGTGTCCAGAACACCCGCGTCGTCTGCCTCCGGTGCGTTCTCGGCGAGGACACGCTTCCACTTCAGGCGATGCTCGTCGGTGGATTCTTCCAACGGCCGCATGAAGTCGTCGCTCATCCTGGTGGGCATGCCTGACTCGGCGCTGATGTTGATCCAGAAGCCTTCGGTTTCCATCAGTGCGCCGTTGCTGCCGTCGAAGCGCACGCGCATGTTCGCCCATCTCGTGGAGAAGCCGGAGCACCAGCGAGTCATCGTCAACTCTTCCGGCCAGATCGCCGGGCGTACGACATCGACGACCGAACGACGCACTATCCAGAGCGGATGAGTGTCGATGGCGCCGGCGGCTTCGATGTTGTCGTTGCCGATGTCCTGCAGATAACGGGCGACGGCGTCGAGCCTGACCTGCTTGGCGACGTCGATGTCGCCGGTGCGGACCGGGCGGGACTTGACGAAGATCGGTCCTCTGTCTGGCTGCGGCGCGAGCGTGAGATCTGGGTTCACGTGAGATTCCTGTTCGCTGGAGTGAGCCGATTCTGTCAGGCTTTTCAGCGAGTGGCGATTATCTGCTTTCCGCAGCCGGAACCGTCGACCATTCGTGCCACGGCGACGGCGGTGTCGGCAAGGGGATGAACGGAGTCGATCACCGGGGTGATGACACGTGCGTCGATCATTGCCGTCAGCACCTCCAGATCCTCGGCGTTCTCCGAAGCCATCAAAGACCCGAGCTTCTGAGATACGAACGGAGACAGCCACAGTGCGCGGATTTGGCGATCGATTCCGCCGAGCCACCGTCCGCCGTTCTCGCCGCCCACGATCACGAGCCTTCCGGTGCGTGTGAGCGCCCGTCGAAGATCTCGCAGTCGGCGGTTGCCGCCGGTGTCGATGATGACGTCGTACCGATGCGATCCGTCGGTGGCGTCTTCGACGCGGTAGTCGAGAACCTCGTCGGCACCGAGGGAGCGGACGGTATCGGTTTTCGAGGTGCTGCATACGCCGGTGACGAGCGCGCCCATGGCTTTCGCCACCTGCACCGCGTAGATCCCGACGCCACCGGATGCACCGAGAACGAGGACGGATTGCCCGGCCTGCACGCGGCCGTGGTCGCGCACGGCTTGCAGCGCTGTGAGGCCGGAGACCGGCACCGCTGCTGCTTGTGCGAACGACAACCGGGCAGGTTTTGCGGCAATCTTCGTCTCGAGTGCGCACGCGTACTCCGCAAACGAACCGACCGCGATCCCGTATACCTCCTGGCCGACTGCCACGCGGGTCACCGAACTGCCGACGGCCTCGACTCGGCCGGACACGTCCAGTCCGCGGACCCGGTTCTCAGGTCTGCGCAGTCCAAATCCCGCGAGGCGCAACGGATATGGCAGTCCGGCCATGAGATGCCATGCCCCGCGGTCGACGGACGCGGCCTCGACGCGAATCAGCACTTCGTTGTCGGCGACAGTGGGGCGCGGAATGTGGTCGAGGTAGAGAACGTCGGCTTCGCCGTAGCGATCCTGTACGACGGCGGTCATCAGTTCCTGCGGCATGCGAGTCTCCGTTCGTCGAATGCTTACGCCGTAAGTATTGCACTTACGGTGTAAGTTCTGTCAATGTGGAGAAGCGCACACGATTGACCCGAGATGACGTTGTACGCGCTGCCGTGGCGCTTGCAGATTCCGTCGGAATCGATTCGATGACCATGCGGAAGCTGGGGACCGAACTGGGCGTCGAGGCGATGTCTCTGTACAACCATGTTTCGGACAAGGGGGATCTGCTCGACGGAATGGTCGACGCGGTCTTTGCGGAGATCGATCTTCCGACGCCGGGACTGCCGTGGCGAACGGAAGTTCACGCGCGAGCGGTATCGACTCGGGAGGTGCTGGGGAGGCACCCGTGGGCAACTCCGTTGATGGAGTCCCGAACGACGCCTGGCCCCGCGACCCTGCGCCACCACGACGCCGTCATCGGAACACTACGCGCTGCCGACTTTCCGGTCGCCCTTGCTGCGCATGCCTTTTCGATCATGGATGCGTACATCTACGGCTTCGTGCTGCAAGAGGTGAGCTTGCCGTTCGAAACAGCGCAGGAAACGACGGAACTGGCGAAGGCGATCATGGGCTCGTTCGAGAGCGGTCAGTATCCGCACCTGGCCGAGCTGACCACCGAGCACGTCCTAGCTCCGGGATACAGCTACGCCGCCGAATTCGCTTTCGGTCTTGATCTGATTCTCGACGGACTCGAACGTCTGCACATCGGGAGCGAACGATGATCTGACGTGAGTACCGGGTTAAAGTCGAGAAAACCGGGTTACCGGTCCAGACTTCAGATGTCCCGAAGAGGAGCTTTCTGTGCGCGCCATGGTGGTTACGGAACTGTCCGGTCCCGAAGGAATTGTCGCGCAGGAGGTTCCCGAGCCCGCAGCCGAAGGTCTTGTTCTCATCGATGTGAAGGCCAGTGGCGTCTGCTTTCCGGACCTACTCATCACCTACGGCAAGTATCAGATCCGCCCGGAACCGCCGTTCATTCCCGGCGCGGAGATCTCGGGCGTCGTGGTCTCCGCGCCGGAAGGGTCGGGTTTCGCTCCGGGCGATCGTGTTCTCGCGGCCGCGTATCTGGGCGGCTATGCAGAGCGGATTGCCGTCAACCCGGCGCAGGTACTCCGAATTCCGGACGGACTCGCCTTCGACGAGGCGGCCTCTCTGATCATCAACTATCAGACGATGGAGTTCGCGCTGGCTCGTCGCGCGAAGATCGTCGCGGGGGAGACGGTCGTCGTGCTCGGCGCTGCGGGCGGAGTCGGAACGGCAACCATCCAGCTGGCCAAGGCACACGGGGCTCGGGTGATTGCCGTAGTGCGACGCGAAGGCGTCGAGGACTTCTTGCGTGAGCTCGGTGCCGACGAGGTTGTCGCGCTGGCTCCGGGATGGGGAGAGCGGATTCGGGAACTGACCGACGGCGTCGGCGCTCAGATCGTGGTAGATCCGGTAGGCGGGGATGCGTTCGACGACGCGGTCCGGGTTCTGGCGCCGGAGGGGCGTCTTGTGGTTATCGGTTTTGCCGGCGGCGGCATTCCTCAGGTCAAGGTGAACCGGGTGCTGTTCCGCAACATCAGCATTGTCGGCGCGGCGTGGGGCGAGTTCACGCGCACCAATCCCGAAGCGGTAGCCGAGGTGCATGCATCGCTGGTAGAACACGTCCGGAACGGCTTGCGTCCGCTGGTCAAGGCACGGTATCCGCTTGCCGACGCAGCAGTTGCCCTGGCTGATCTCGAAAGCGGCAAAGTTCTCGGAAAGGCCATCTTGCTGCAGGAATGATTCTTCGCAACGTGATGGTGCTCACCAAATAATAAGTTGCAACATGTTTTCATTTGGGCAATAGTTGCAACCGCACTACCATTTGCCAGGTGATCGCTTCCGATTCTGATGACCTGTATGGAGCACTCGACGAGTTGTTCACTCGCCTGATGAGCGCCGGTGATTCGGAGTCGATCGATGCGTTGATCGAACTGGATCTCTCGTTCTCTCAGGTGCGTGTGCTGTTCGTACTTGCACAACGTGATGCGGCGATCCCGATCAACGAGGTTGCCGACGAGCTTCGGCTCTCGGTGGCAGCTACGGGGCGGAACATCGATCAGCTCGTGAACATGGGTCTGGTCGATCGCCGTGAAGACGAGCGGGACCGACGCGTCAAGCGGGTTTCCTTGTCGGAGGCCGGTCGTAAGGTGACGACCAACCACATCGAGTGCAAGCGCGGCCAGCTTCGCGAATTCGCGTCGCGTGTTCCTGAGCCAGAGCGGATTCGTTTGTTCGAGGCTCTCAAGCCCATTCTCGCGGGTGACTATCTGCGAGCACTTAACCAGGAGACTTCGCGATGACATCGCCGAACGCGCCGGCACCGGCGTCCGACAAACTTGACGGGGCGGTCCTCAAGATCGCTTCCGTGGTGGTGCTCGGCGCCATCATGTCGATTCTCGACGTAACCGTGGTGAGCGTCGCGCTCACCACTTTTGCCGAGGACTTCGAAACTTCGTACGCCACCGTCGCGTGGACGATGACGGCCTACACGCTCGCCTTGGCGACGGTCATTCCGGTTACCGGTTGGGCTGCCGACCGTTTCGGCACCAAGCGCCTGTACATGACGGCCCTGGTGCTGTTCGTGCTCGGTTCGGTCGCTTGTGCGATGGCGTGGGACATCACCTCGCTCATCGGCTTCCGCGTGCTCCAGGGTCTCGGCGGCGGCATGTTGATGCCGCTCGGTATGACGATCATGACCCGGGCCGCCGGTCCGGACCGTGTCGGTCGTGTCATGGCAGTTCTCGGTATCCCGATGCTGCTCGGTCCCATCGGCGGCCCGATTCTCGGTGGTTGGCTGATCGAGGCCGCGAGCTGGCACTGGATCTTCCTGATCAACTTGCCGATCGGCATCATCGCTCTGGCTGCTGCGTTCATCATTCTGCCGTCCGACAAGGCGAAGCCTTCGGAGTCCTTCGACTTCCTCGGCATGATCCTGCTGTCGCCCGGCCTGGCGCTGTTCCTGTTCGGTGTGTCGTCCATCCCTGAGGTGGGAACCGTCGCGTCCGCTCGGGTTCTGGTGTCGGCCGGTATCGGTCTGGCACTGATCATCGCCTTCGTGTTCCACGCGCTCAACAAGGATCACCCGCTGATCGACCTGCACCTATTCAAGAACCGTCAGTTGACCACCGCCGTCATCACGACGTCGCTGTTCATCGTCGCGTTCATGGGCGCCGGGTTGCTGTTCCCGAGCTACTTCATTCAGGTCGGCGGGCACACCACGCTCGCGGCCGGATTGTTGATGGCTCCACAGGGTCTGGGCGCTATGGTCACCATGCCGATCGCTGGTCGACTGGTCGACAAGATCGGCCCGGGCAAGATCGTCCTGACCGGTTTGCCGCTGATTCTCATCGGTTTGGGTGTGTTCACACAGGTTGCCTCGGATTCCCCGACGTGGCTGCTGATGGGCGCCTTGTTCGTCATGGGCCTCGGTATGGGTTGCACCATGATGCCGCTGATGACCGCAGCTATCGTGACGCTCTCCAACGAGCAGATCGCTCGCGGCTCCACTCTGATGAACATCGTTCAGCAGACCGCAGGTTCGATCGGTACCGCCGTGATGTCGGTGGTCTTGACCAACCAGCTTCTCGATCGTGGCCTCGATACGACGATGGTCGGTGCGGCGTCGCACATTCCGACCGAGCCGGGAAGTCCGCAGGAGTCTGCTGCGAATTCGATTCTCAGTGCGGCGTCGGACGCTTTCGGCAACACCTTCCTCGTTGCCACTGTGCTGATCGTCCTGACCCTCATCCCGGCGTTCTTCCTGCCGCGGAGCAAGACCACCAGGCCGGTGGCCGAGGGCGAGACGGCAACGCCGATCGTTATGCACTGACCGCTTTTCGGTAGATCGTTCGTCCAGATGAGGGCGGCACACATCTTGTGTGCCGCCCTCATCTTTTTGCCGTGGAATACAGCTGGATGGTTGAATGTTTGATCAGTTACATGCAAACGCATGGATCTAGTTCGCGGAGGAGCAACCATGCAGTTCGGAATCTTCACGGTCGGTGACGTCACCACTGATCCCACGACGGGTAAGACCCCGACAGAGCACGAGCGCATCAAGGCCATGACGACCATCGCCAAGCACGCCGAGGAAGTCGGTCTCGACGTCTTCGCGACCGGCGAGCACCACAACAAGCCGTTCGTGCCGTCATCTCCGACCACGATGCTCGGATACATCGCGGCCCAGACCGAGAAGATCACGCTCTCCACGTCCACGACGCTGATCACCACCAACGACCCGGTGAAGATCGCCGAGGACTACGCGATGCTTCAACACCTCGCTGAGGGGCGTGTCGATCTGATGATGGGACGCGGAAACACCGCGCCGGTGTACCCGTGGTTCGGCAAGGACATTCGCGCCGGTATCCCGTTGGCGCTCGAGAACTATCAACTTCTTCGCCGGCTCTGGGACGAGGAGGTCGTGAACTGGCAAGGGGAGTACCGCACACCGCTGCAGGGATTCACGTCCACCCCGCGCCCGCTGGACGGCGTCGCGCCGTTCGTGTGGCACGGTTCGATCCGCAGCCCCGAGATCGCGGAGATCGCGGCGTATCACGGCGACGGATTCTTCGCGAACAACATCTTCTGGCCGAAAGAGCACTACATCGAGCTGATCAATCTCTACCGCCAGCGTTACGAGCATTACGGCCACGGCTCCGCGGATCAGGCGATTGTCGGTCTCGGTGGTCAGGTCTTCATGCGCAAGAACAGTCAGGACGCGGTCAAGGAATTCCGTCCGTATTTCGACAATGCTCCGGTGTACGGCCACGGGCCCTCACTCGAAGAGTTCACCGAACAGACGCCGCTGACCGTCGGTTCCCCTGAGCAGGCCATCGAAAAGACGTTGGCGTTTGCCGATTTCTTCGGTGACTACCAGCGCCAGCTGTTCCTGATGGATCACGCCGGGCTGCCGCTCAAGACGGTGCTCGAGCAGCTCGATCTGCTCGGTGAGGAAGTTGTTCCGGTTCTGCGCCGTGAGTTCGCGGCCAGGCGGCCCGCACATGTGCCGGACAACCCGCCCACTCACGCGTCGATGAAGGCGGCTCGTGAGGCAAGCAGTGTCACTGCCTGACGAGCAACCGCCTGAGGTTCCGGTCAGCACCACCGAACTCGCCACCGACGCCTGGGAAGCCTTGTTTCGCGCCCAGGTGTCGGTACTGCGGCGGCTCTCTGCCGACGACGTCTGGGATCAGGTGTCGATGCGCGAGTACGACGTGCTGTTCACATTGAGCCTCACACCGAGTAGTTCACTTCGCCTGCATGATCTGAATCGCGAGATCCTGTTGAGCCAGCCGTCGCTCAGCCGCCTGGTAGAACGGTTGGAGGGCGAAGGTCTGGTATCGAGAAGTGTTGATCCACAGGATCGCCGCGGAACGATCGTGCAGCTCACCGAAGCGGGTGCAGCGCTGCAGAAATCAGTGGGTCGCCGTCATGCGGCGAGCATTCGTCGCCACGTCGGACCGGCCCTGGACGCGGATGAACTTCGAATGTTGGCCGAATTGTGCACGCGTCTGCGTCTCGCGCAGTCATGACTAGAGGCAGGATGGACGATATGAGCAACCTCGAAGCGCAGCCCGTCGAGCAGGAATGCGAAGGCCATCCGGTGGAGAGCGAGATTCAGATTCTCACCCCGCGCGACGTACCGCTCGGTGGCCCGCGGGCGATGCGAGTGCGTCGCACCCTTCCGCAACGCGAGCGTTCGCTGATCGGGGCATGGTGTTTTGCCGATCATTACGGTCCGGATGACGTCGGCTCAGGACCGGGCATGCATGTGCCGCCGCATCCGCATACCGGATTGCAAACGGTGAGTTGGCTGTTCACCGGAGAGATCGAGCACCGTGACAGCATCGGTTCCCATGCGATGGTGCGGCCGGGTGAACTGAATTTGATGACGGCCGGGAGTGGGATCGCGCACTCCGAGGTGTCGACGCCGAATACGAAGGTTCTGCACGGGATGCAGTTGTGGGTGGCGCTGCCGGATGCGGCGCGCGATACCGCACCCGCGTTCGTTCACTATCGACCGGAGCCGGTGACCACCGATGGTGTCACGCTCAGTGTGTTCCTCGGCTCGCTCGCCGGTGAAACGTCTCCGGTGTCTACCTTCACCGAATTACTCGGTGCCGAGGTGATTCTCGATCCTGGGGCCGAGATCGCCCTCGATGTCGATCGTTCACATGAGCACGGCGTGATCGTCGATCAAGGATCGGTTGTTCTGCGTGGTACCACCGTCGGCTGGGCCGAGTTGGGTTATCAAGCACCAGGTTTCGGAAAACTGACTTTGCGCAATCCGGGATCCGAACCGGCTCGACTGCTACTGCTCGGCGGGAAACCGTTGGGCGAGCAGGTCATCATGTGGTGGAACTTCATGGGTCGTACCCACGAAGAGATCGTCGAGTATCGACGCAAGTGGCAGGCCGAGCTGGCCTCCGGATTCGACGGCAGCGTCCCGGACCAGCGTTTCGGCGTCGTGCCGGGATACGACGGCCCGGCGCTCCCGGCACCCGAGTTGCCGAACAGTACGTTGCGGCCCCGAGGCTAGTCGCTGCTGTTGCTGCTGCCAGCCGCGAGCATCGTCTCGATCAGGCCTGTTCGATGTCCTGGTGAGCCTTCGCGAGCATGATGTAGCCGGCGCCGTTGGCGGTGATACCGGCCTTTTCGCCTTCGGAGAGTTCACGTTTGACCTTGGCGGGCACGCCGGCGACCAGTGATCCAGGCGGGATTTGCATCCCCTGAGACACGACCGCACCGGCTGCAATCAGTGATCCCGAACCGATGTGTGCGCCGTTGAGCACCACGGCACCCATACCGACGAGAACGTCGTCTTCGACGGTGCACCCGTGCAGCACTGCGTTGTGGCCGACCGAGATTCGCTCGCCCAGCACTGCGGGGAACGTCGGGTCGGCGTGCACGGTGCAGTTGTCCTGAATGTTGGTGTCAGCGCCGATGGAGATCGATTCGGCGTCGCCGCGGATAACCGCGCCGTACCAGATGCTGGCTCCCGCAGCGATGGTCACAGCGCCGACAACGGTGGCGTTGGGTGCGATGAATGCACTTTCGTCGATCTGCGGGGTGTTACCGAGAACGGTGGCGATGATCGGGTTGGTCATGGTTCTCCTGTGCGTTGGAATGACGTGCTCTGACGGTACCTGGACTATTTCGGTGTGGACTTTCGATTCATGACTACCGTCCCGACACCCGCGGTCACCACCAGTCCGATGGCGACGAGTGTGAAAGCGTCGAGCGTTTGCCCGATCACGAGGACTCCGGCCAGTGCGGCCGCTGCCGGTTCGAGGGCGATGAGGACCGCGAAGACCTTCTTGGCCAAGGAGCGCAGCGCCCACATTTCCAAGCTGTACGGGATGACGGACGAGAGGATGGCGACGGCGGCGCCTGCGGCGAGCATCTTCGGATCCAGCAGTTCGCTTCCGCCCGAGACAACGCCGAAGGGGAGCGTCAATACGGCTGCGACGATGCTTGCGCCTGCCAACCCGTCGGCGCTCGGGAGCGTCGCGGCCAGGTGGGAACCGGCCACGATGTAGCCGGCCCACGCAGTCGCGGCGATCAACGCGAACATCACCCCGATCGGGTCCAATCCGGATTCGCCGTGATCGCCTAACCCGAGCAGCAACACTCCGCCGAAGGCGAGCAGTACCCACGCTCCGTCGGCCCACCGACGAGACAGAACTGCGGCCAGGGTGAGCGGTCCGAGGAACTCGATGGTGACGGCGGTGCCGATGGGCACCGTGTCGAGGGCGAGGTAGAAGGCGCCGTTCATCACGGCGAGGGCGATGCCCAGCGCGAAGATGCCTTTGCGTTGCCGGTTCGACCACCTGCTCCATCGCGGACGGACGATGACGCCGAGGATGATCGCAGCGATCGTCAGCCGAAGCGTCGTGGCTCCGGCGGGCCCGATCTGCGAGAACAATGTCGTCGCGAATGCCGCTCCGAACTGGAGCGACAGTATCGAGGTGAGGACCGCGCCGACCGGCAGTAGCTGACTGCCCGCCTTCATTCTCCGGTGAACTCGGGACTTCGACGCTCGAGCATCGCGGCGACGGCTTCGTGGTGATCTCGGGTGTGGTGGGCGATCGACTGCATGGCGGCCGAGAGTTCGAGCAGGCTCTCGAGGCTCTGGTGCTGGCCTTCGCGGAGGAGTTTCTTGGTCATGCGGAGTACCTGCGGGGGATTGGCGGCTACTCGAGCTGCCAAAGCGTGCGCTGCGGAAAGCAATTCCTCGGGTTCGGTGATCTGCGAGACCAGACCCCAGTCGAGTGCCTTCGCAGCATCGATGGGTTCGCCGGTGAACGCCATCTCGGCGGCGCGGGCGTTGCCGATCGCGCGGGGGAGCAGCCAGGCTCCGCCGTCGCCGGGGATGAGTCCCACCTTGACGAAGCTCTCGGCGAAGACTGCGGCGGTCGAGGCGATGCGGAGGTCACACATGAGGGAGAGGTCGCAGCCCGCTCCGATGGCCGGGCCGTTGACGGCTGCGATGGTCGGCACCTCACATGTGTACAGCGCGAGCGGAATGCGCTGGATGCCGTGCCGGTAGCCCTGGCGGATCTCGCCGGGAGCACCACCGAACATGCCTTCCTTGTCTCGCATGTGTTTGACGTTGCCGCCGGAGGAGAAAGCCGACCCGGCCCCCGTGAGGATGACCGCTCGCACACTCTGATCTCGGTTGACTGCGGTGACCGCGTCTTCGAGGGCCTCGATCATGTCGATCTCGGAGATCGCGTTGCGGGTGTCCGGGCGATTGAGGGTCCACGTGACCACATCGCCGGTTCGCGAGATCAGTACGGCGTCGCTCATGGGTGCTCCTGGTAGTCGATGGCAGTTGAGCTCAGTCTCTCACCACAAGATTTCTCAATAACAATCATTCGTGCTTGATTTTTATGGACCCGGGTGTGATGCTGGTCGCATGGCCGAACTTCAGACGTTCATCGATGACTTGCGGGCCGAAGGCGAGAGCCTCGACGCCCTGGTTGCGGATCTGCCCGAGGAGAAGTGGGCGACAATGACGCCGGCGGAAGGGTGGAGCGTCGCGCATCAGATCGGGCACCTGCACTGGACGGACAGTGCTGCGATCCTGGCGATCACCGACCCGGACGGGTTTGCGGAGCAGTTGAAGGCGGCGTTCGTGAATCCGGCGGGATTTGTCGACGACGGTGCTGCCGAGCAGGCGGCCCGCCCGCCGGCGGAGTTGCTCGCCGATTGGCGAGCGGGGCGCACCGCTCTCGTCGAGGCTCTCACCGCCGCCCCGTCCGGTACCAAGTTTCCTTGGTACGGCCCGCCTATGGGCGGAGTGTCCATGGCAACTGCGCGATTGATGGAGACGTGGGCGCACGGGCAGGACGTTGCCGACGCGCTCGGCGTCGAGCGAGCCCCGACGGCGCGCATCAAGAACATCGCTCATCTGGGTGTCCGTACGCGGAACTTTGCGTACTCGGTCAACGAGAAGACGCCGCCCGCCGACGATTTCCGGGTTGAGTTGACGGCGCCGGACGGTTCGCTCTGGACCTGGGGGCCGGAAGATGCACCGCAGAAGGTGACCGGGCCCGCATTGGACTTCTGTTTGCTGGTCACTCAGCGTGCCAATCGCGCCGATCTCGATCTGGTTGCCGTTGGTGCCGACGCGGACGAGTGGCTCGGGTTCGCGCAGGCATTTGCCGGACCCAGCGGCGAGGGACGAGCCGCACGAGAAGCGAAGGTGGATAAATGAGTTCGGTACGGATCGGTAACTGCTCCGGTTTCTACGGCGACCGCGTCTCGGCGATGCGCGAGATGCTCGAGGGCGGCGAACTCGACTACCTGACCGGCGACTACCTTGCCGAACTGACGATGTTGATCCTCGGACGGGACCGGATGAAGGACCCGTCACTCGGCTACGCGAAGACGTTCCTGCGACAGGTGGAAGACACCCTCGGACTTGCGCTCGACAAGGGCGTGAAGATCGTCGCGAATGCCGGCGGTCTCAACCCGGCTGGACTGGCCGACGCGCTGCGCGAGGTCAACACCAGGCTGGGGTTGAACGCGAAGATCGCCCACGTCGAGGGCGACGATCTGGTCTCTCGGGCAGACGAACTCGGACTCGGCTCCCCGCTGACGGCCAACGCGTACCTCGGCGCCTGGGGCATCGTCGAAGCATTGTCGGCCGACGCCGATGTCGTGGTCACCGGACGTGTCACCGACGCTTCGGTGATCGTCGGTCCCGCCGCTCACCATTTCGGTTGGAAGCGAGATGATTTCGATCAGCTGGCCGGTGCTGTCGCGGCGGGCCACGTCATCGAGTGCGGAACCCAGGCCACCGGCGGCAACTACGCGTTCTTCACCGAGATTCCGAATCTGGGCCGTCCTGGCTTCCCGATCGCCGAGATCAACGCGGACGGATCTTCGGTCATCACCAAGCATGCCGGTACGGACGGCGAGGTGAGCGTCGGCACCGTGACGGCGCAGCTGCTGTACGAGATCACGGGTGGACGCTACGCAGGCCCGGACGTGACCACCCGTATCGACAACGCGGTGCTCACCCAGGAAGGCCCGGATCGGGTGCTGATCAGCGGAGTCACGGGCGAGGCTCCGCCGCCGCAGTACAAGGTCTCACTCAACACGCTGGCCGGGTTCCGCAACGAGGCCACGTTCATCCTCACGGGTCTCGACATCGAGGCCAAGGCCGATCTGGCGAAGACTCAACTCGAATCCTGGCTGACGAAGAAGCCCGCCGAACTGGTCTGGACTCTCGCTCGCACAGATCACCCGGATTCCGACACCGAGGAAACAGCGAGTGCGTTGCTGCGCTGCGTGGTTCGCGATTCCGACCCCAAGGTGATCGGTCGCCCCTTCTCCGCGGTTGCGGTGGAAATGGCACTCGCCAGTTACCCAGGCTTCTCGCTGACCGCGCCGCCGAGCAACGGACAACCGTACGGAGTGTTCACCCCCGGCTACGTCGGCGCGGGATCGGTGCCTCATGTGGCCGTACTGCCAGACGGCACTCGCGTGGACATCGCTCCGTCGACGCTGACGCAGGACCTCGAACCTGTCGACGAACCTGAGCGTCCGGAGCCGTTGCCGCCACAGTCTTCGCTTTCGGTGCCACTCGGCACGATCGCCGGTGCCCGTAGTGGCGACAAGGGTGGAAATGCCAACGTCGGCGTCTGGGTTCGCACGGACGATCAGTGGCAGTGGTTGGCGCACACTCTGACCGTCGAAATGCTCAAGGAACTACTACCGGAAGCAGCAGACCTGAACGTCACTCGCTACCAGCTTCCGCACCTTCGTGCCGTCAACTTCGTGATCGAGGGAATCCTCGGTCAGGGTGTTGCCTCGCAGGCGCGGTTCGATCCGCAGGCCAAGGGAATTGGTGAGTGGCTGCGCTCGCGCCATATCGACATCCCGATTTCGCTACTCCCCACAACTGACGAGAAAGAGGATTCACGGTGACCGTGTGGACCACACCGGAAAGGCTTGCGCTTCGCGAGACCGTACGCGGATTCGTGAACCAGGAGATTCTGCCGCACCTGACGCAGTGGGAGCGTGACGGCGAGATTCCGCGCGAATTACACCGCAAGGCAGGCGCTCTCGGGCTCCTCGGGGCCAGTGCTCCCGAATCGGCTGGCGGTGAGGGTGGCGATGCCGTCGACTCCATCGTGATCTGTGAGGAGATGCATCAGGCAGGTGCGTCGGGCGGTCTGTTCGCATCGCTCTTCACCTGCGGCATCGCGGTGCCGCACCTGATTGCGGCCGGCGACGAGGCGCAGATCGAGAAGTGGGTCAAGCCGACCCTGCGCGGCGACAAGATCGGCTCGCTCGCCATCACCGAGCCCGGCGGAGGCAGCGACGTCGGGCATCTGACAACCACAGCCAAGCGCGACGGCGATCATTACGTCGTGAACGGCGCCAAGACGTTCATCACCTCCGGCGTTCGAGCGGACTTCGTCGTCACCGCAGTGCGCACCGGTGGCCCCGGCGCGGGTGGTGTCTCACTGCTCGTGATCGAGAAGGGCACAACGGGATTCACCGTCTCGCGCAAACTCGAGAAGATGGGCTGGCGCGCGTCGGATACAGCGGAACTGTCCTTTGTCGACGCCCGGGTTCCGGTGGAGAATCTGGTCGGCGCAGAGAACAGCGGCTTCGCGCAGATCGCCCAGGCATTTGTCTCCGAGCGGGTCGCGCTCGCCGCCCAGGCGTATGCCAGTGCAGAACGTTGCCTGGAGCTGACCCTCGAATGGTGCCGCGCCCGCGAGACTTTCGGTCGACCCCTCATCAGTCGGCAGGCCGTGCAGAACACCGTCACCGAGATGGCCCGCAAGATCGACGTCGCCAAGGTGTACACGCATTCGGTGATCGAACGGCACATGGCCGGTGACGGCGATCTGATCGCCGAGGTGTGCTTCGCCAAGAACACGGCAGTCGAGACGGGCGAATGGGTTGCGAACCAAGCCGTTCAGCTGTTCGGCGGCCTCGGATACATGCAGGAAAGTGAAGTGGAGAGGCAGTACCGGGACATGCGAATTCTGGGAATCGGTGGCGGAACCACCGAAATCCTCACCGGCCTCGCGGCCAAGCGATTGGGGTATCAGTCATGAGTGTCATCCGGTCAACGCTGGACACCAATTCCGAGGTGTATCAGACCGCAACATCGACCATGAACACCAAGCTCGCCGAGATCGAGGTCGAGCACGCCAAGGCGCTTGCCGGTGGCGGCGAGAAGTACACCGAGCGGCACCACAAGCGGGGAAAGCTTCTGGCGCGCGAGCGGATCGAACTCCTGCTCGATCAGGATTCGCCGTTCCTCGAGCTGTGTCCCCTCGCTGCGTGGGGGAGTGACTTCCCGGTCGGCGCCAGCACCGTGGTCGGTATCGGCGTTGTCGAAGGTGTCGAATGCCTGATCGTCGCCAACGATCCCACCGTGCGCGGCGGCACCAGCAATCCGTGGACGCTGCGTAAGGGATTCCGCGCCAACGACATCGCCATGCAAAATCGCCTCCCGGTGATCTCGCTGGTCGAGTCCGGCGGTGCAGACCTGCCGACGCAGAAGGAGGTGTTCATCCCGGGCGGGCGTATGTTCCGTGACCTCACACAGCTCTCCGCCGCCGGTATCCCCACCATCGCACTGGTCTTCGGCAACTCGACTGCCGGCGGCGCGTACATCCCAGGCATGTCCGACCACGTCGTGATGATCAAGGAACGCTCCAAGGTGTTCCTCGCAGGCCCGCCGCTGGTCAAGATGGCCACCGGTGAGGAATCCGACGACGAGGCACTCGGCGGCGCCGAAATGCACGCCCGCAAGTCGGGACTGGCCGACTACTTCGCAGCCGACGAGCAGGACGCGATCCGCATCGGTCGCTCGATCGTCAAGCGACTCAACTGGACCAAGAAGGGGCCGGCGCCTCGCGCCGAAATCATCGAACCACTCGAGGATCCGGAAGAGTTGCTCGGCATCGTTCCGGCCGACCTGAAGATTCCGTTCGATCCGCGTGAGGTCATCGCCCGTATCGTCGACGGTTCCGACTTCGACGAGTTCAAGCCGCTCTACGGTTCCTCCCTCGTGACCGGCTGGGCCGAGCTCAACGGCTACCCGATCGGCATCCTGGCCAACGCACGTGGAGTGCTCTTCAGCGAAGAGTCCCAGAAGGCCACGCAGTTCATCCAGCTCGCCAACCGCTCCAACACGCCGTTGCTGTTCCTGCACAACACCACCGGCTACATGGTGGGTAAGGAATACGAGGAGGGCGGCATGATCAAGCACGGATCGATGATGATCAATGCGGTAGCCAACTCCAAGGTTCCGCACATCTCGATCCTGCTCGGAGCGTCGTACGGCGCCGGTCACTACGGCATGTGCGGACGGGCATTCGATCCGAGATTCCTCTTTGCCTGGCCCAGTTCCAAGTCCGCCGTCATGGGCGGTGCGCAGCTCGCCGGCGTCATCTCCATCGTGGGACGCGCTGCTGCCGAGGCCCGCGGCCAGGTTTTCGACGAGCAGGCTGATGCCGGCATGCGCGCGATGATCGAGAACCAGATCGAGGCCGAGTCACTTCCGATGTTCCTGTCCGGGCGTCTGTACGACGACGGCGTCATCGATCCCCGAGACACCCGCACCGTGGTGGGAATGTGCCTGTCGGCCATTGCCACCGCCCCGATCGAAGGCACCGAGAACTTCGGCGTCTTCCGTATGTGAGGCACGCCGTGACAATCACTTCAGTACTGGTCGCCAATCGTGGCGAAATCGCCCGCCGTGTCTTCGCAACCTGTCGGAAGAACGGAATCGGCACGGTTGCGGTATTTTCCGACGCGGATGCCGACAGCCCTCACGTCGCCGAAGCCGACGCCTCGGTTCGCCTGCCGGGTAACACGCCTGCCGAGACCTACCTGCGGGGCGAGTTGATCATCGCCGCCGCGAAGGCTTCGGGCGCCGACGCGATTCACCCCGGATACGGATTCCTCTCCGAGAACGCGGAGTTCGCGCGCAGCGTCATCGACGCGGGGCTGACGTGGATCGGCCCACCCGTCGAATCCATCGAGCTCATGGGGTCGAAGGTCGAGTCCAAGAAGATCATGGACGCCGCCGGAGTTCCGGTGCTGTCCGAACTCGATCCCGCTGCGGTGACCGACGCTCATTTGCCAGTGCTGATCAAGGCGTCGGCGGGCGGCGGCGGACGCGGAATGCGTGTCGTTCGTGAATTGTCTTCGCTGGAAGGCGAACTGGAAGCGGCGCGGCGTGAGGCGCAGTCCGCCTTCGGCGACCCGACTGTCTTCTGCGAGCGCTACCTCGAGACCGGTCGGCACATCGAGGTCCAGGTCATGGCCGACCGCCACGGTGGGGTGTGGGCGGTGGGGGAGCGCGAGTGCTCGATCCAGCGTCGGCATCAGAAGGTGGTCGAAGAGGCACCGTCGCCGCTCGTGCAGCGCATCCCCGCCATGCGCGACAAGCTCTTCGACGCCTCGCGGCTCGCAGCCAACGCCATCGGCTACGAAGGAGCAGGAACCGTTGAATTCCTGGCAGACGAAAAGGGTGACTTCTTTTTTCTGGAGATGAACACTCGCCTGCAGGTGGAGCATCCCGTCACCGAGTGCACGACCGGACTCGATCTGGTGGAACTGCAATTGCAGGTCGCTTCAGGTGAAGTGCTTCCGGACGAGCAGCCGGAGATTCGCGGACATTCCATCGAGGTGCGCCTGTACGCCGAGGACCCCGCCAAGAACTGGCAACCGCAGAGCGGAACCGTTCACCACATCGAGTTGCCCGGTGACCCACAAGAATTCAGTGTTCTGCGTGAGCAGGGCGTTCGCCTCGACTCCGGCGTCGTCGACGGCAGTGTTGTCGGCGTCCACTACGACCCGATGTTGGCCAAGATCATCTCGTACGCGCCGACGCGGACCGCAGCTGCCCGGCTGCTCGCGTCGACGCTGGCGCGCACCAGGATTCACGGCCTGCGCACCAACCGTGACCTGCTCGTCAATGTCCTGGCTCACCCGGCCTTCATTGCCGGGGACACCGATACGGCGTTCTTCGAGACCCATGACCTCGAGAAGTTGTCAACGCCTCTGGCCGACACCGACGCCGAAAGGCTTTCGGCGCTGGCGGCGGCACTTGCCGATGCCGCGCACAACCGGTCGTCGGCGCGTGTCATCGGCCGCTTGCCCAGCGGGTGGCGCAACCTCCCGTCGCAGCCGCAGAGCAAGAGCTACTCCACTGCGTCGGGCGACTACGACGTCCGCTACTCCCTGAGCCGAAGCGGCGTGTTGAACGCAGAAGGCTTCGACGACGTGAGCCTGGTATCGGCAACTGCTGCACGGGTAGTGCTCGAGCAGGGCGGAGTACGGCGTTCGTTTGACGTGGCGGCATACGAGAGTGAGATTTTTGTCGACTCCTCGCTGGGGCCCGTCGCGTTGACGGCAGCACCGCGCTTCGTGGATCCGTCGGCGGAAGTCGCCGCCGGTTCGTTGCTCGCTCCGATGCCGGGATCGGTTATCCGCCTCGGCGCCGCACTCGGTGACACCGTCACTGCCGGCCAGCCGATTCTGTGGCTAGAGGCCATGAAGATGGAACACACCGTCACCGCGCCGACTGCCGGTGTCCTGGTAGAACTTCCGGTCGCCGTCGGCCAGCAGGTCGAAGTCGGATCGGTACTCGCACGTGTGGAAGAACCCGCTACAGAAGAGGAAGCATGATGAGTTTCATCGAAACCGAAGAGCAGAAGGAACTGCGGGCATCCGTTTCCAAACTGGGTGAGCGCTTCAACTACGTCGACTACGTGCTGCCCAAGGCGCGCAAGGGTGAGCCGCTCACCGAATTGTGGAACGAGGCGGGCAAACTCGGATTCCTGGGCGTCAACCTGCCGGAGGAATACGGCGGGGGCGGTGCCGGTATCTACGAACTCGCGCTGGTGCAGGAGGAATTGGCGGCGCAGGGTGCCGGTCTGCTCCTGGTTGTCGTATCCCCGGCCATCTGCGGCACCATCATCGGCAAGTACGGCACGGCGGAGCAGAAGCAGCAGTGGCTACCCAGCCTCGCCGACGGCTCCAAGGTCATGGCGTTCGGAATCACCGAGGCCGACGCCGGTTCCAACTCTCATCAGATCACCACGACGGCACGCAGGGATGGCGACGACTGGATCCTGAGCGGCAACAAGATCTACATCTCGGGTGTCGATCAGGCTGACGCGGTCCTCATCGTCGCGCGCACCGAGGACTCCAAGACCGGCAAGCTCAAGCCCGCTCTGTTCATCGTCCCCACGGATTCTCCCGGATTCGTGAAGACGCAGATGGAGATGGACATCATCGAGCCGGACCACCAGTTCATCTTGTTCCTCGACGATGTACGGCTGCCGGCCGACGCTCTGGTCGGCGAAGCCGATGCCGCCCTGATGCAGTTGTTCGCCGGCCTCAACCCCGAGCGCATCCTGGGTGCGTCGATGGCCATCGGCATGGGCCGTTACGCCCTGAACGCTGCGGTGAAGTTCGCCAACGAGCGCACGGTGTGGAAGACGCCGATCGGTGCGCACCAAGGTATTTCGCATCCACTCGCGCAGGTGAAGATCGAACTCGAGCTCGCCAAGCTGATGATGCAGAAGGCCGCGGTGCTCTACGACAGCGGCGACGATTTCGGTGCTGCCGAAGCCGCGAACATGGCAAAGTACGCCGCCGCCGAAGCCAGCATCAAGGCGCTCGATCAGGCGATCCAGACGCACGGCGGCGCAGGCCTGACGAAGGAATACGGACTGGCCGCCATGCTCGGCGCGGCCCGTATCGCCCGCGTCGCGCCGGTGAGCCGCGAGATGATCCTCAACTTCGTCTCGCAGCACTCTCTCGGTCTGCCGCGGTCGTACTAAACGGTCCTACTGAAGAGGAGACTCATGACGGATCAGGACAAGCCATACGTACGGTACGACGTATCGGGCGGTGCTGCCACGATCACTCTCGACTCACCCCACAACCGCAACGCGATTTCGACGCGGTTGGTGACGGAGTTACAAGCGGGGTTGACGTCAGCGGCCGCCGATCCGGCAGTTCGAGCGGTGGTGCTCACCCACACCGGTGGAACATTCTGTGCGGGAGCCGATCTCAGCGAGGCTTCCGGATCGTCCGCGTCACCGGAAGAGGCCGTCAAAGAACGAGGGCGGGGAATGCTGACGCTCTTGCGCAGCATTCTCGAGCTTCCCAAGCCGGTGATCGGGCGCATCGACGGTCACGTCCGAGCCGGGGGTATGGGTCTTGTCGGGGCGTGCGACATCGTCGTCGCCGGACCGGCGAGCACCTTCGCGGTGACGGAATCACGGTTGGGTTTGGCAGCGTCCATCATTTCGCTCACGGTCCTACCGAGGCTCGACCAGCGATCTGCGAGCCGATACCTGCTCACCGGAGAGAAGTTCGGCCAGCACGAGGCCGAATCCATCGGACTCGTCACCGCCGCGTCGCAGGACACGGGGGAGTCGATCACCGATTTGCTCGGCACCTTGCGCCAATGTTCACCGCAGGGACTTGCCGAATCGAAGTGGATCACGACGCGTTCGGTCCTGGCCGGATTCGACCGTGACGGCGAGGAGATGATCGCGCAGTCGGCCCGGCTGTTTTCCTCTGACGAGGCTCGTGAGGGCATGATGTCTTTCTTGCAGAAGCGTCCAGCAGCCTGGGCGCAGTAGAACTGCGCACTGGAACACAGCGGTAGAAAGGATGGCGGCGCGATGACTCGAGAACCCAAGCAGGACCGAAGTCGAGTCACGCGCTCCCACCTGCTCGAAGTGACTGTGGAGTGTCTCGCCGAACTCGGATGGAGCGCAACGACGATGAGCGTCGTCGCCCAGCGTGCCGGGGTGTCCCGCGGTGCGATGCAGCATCACTTCCCGACCCGCGAGGACCTCATCACCGCGGCGCTCGAGGTGATGTTCGACGCCAGGATGGATCAGGCACGAAAGGAATCGACCGACCTTCCGGTGGGTGCCGGACGAACCGAGGCGGTCATTTCGCGGTTGGTCGAGTACTACACCGGGACTCTGTTCAAAGCAGCACTGCAGGTGTGGACGGCCGCTGCCTCCGACCCCGACCTGCGGGCCCGCGTGTTGCCCCTCGAGGAACGGTTCGGGCGCATCGCGCACTGCATGGCCGTCGAGAGTCTGGGTGTCGACGACTCCGATCCGGTGACGCACCGTTTGGTACAGGCGACCCTGGACTTGGCCCGCGGGCTGGGGCTGGCAGACGTCTTGACCGACGACTCGCGTCGACGCACCGAGGTGGTCAAACAATGGGCGGCGCAATTGGATTCCACGCTGGTTCGGGTACCGGTCCCGACTCCCTGAATCGGTAGCGGCGTGGCGGCGACCGATGAGCGAGGTGCGCACGTGGCGTGTGTCGGGGGCCACCGAGAAGTACAGTCGGCTCCATGGCCGCACGCACCCTCACTTCGATCGGGACTTCGGTATTGGTCTCGGCTGCCGTGCTTTCGGCGGTGGTCGGCTGCAGCTCCGACGACGGGTCCGCCGATCGGCCGGGGGACGACGCCAGTTCGCCGGCGCTCGCACCCACCGATCCCGGTCCGATGTTCGCCGAATGCGGCTCGGTGACCGACGAAGAAGTTGTCAATGCCTTCAACCTCGGCGCTTTTGCGACGACGACGCGCAACGGCGTCGGTTGCCAGTGGGAGGTCGCTGGTTCGAGCGGTCCGAGCGTCAGTTTCTCCTGGTACCGCGGTAGCCCGATCGGCCGCGAACGGGCCGGGTCCGACCTGCTCGGACGTCCCGCCGCCGACATCACGATCGGCGGTCATCAAGGCTTCATCGCGTCCACGGCAGGTTCGCTGTGCGAGTTGGGTATCGCGTTCGGCGGAGACTTCGTGCACTGGTCGATCACCTACGGCTTGCTGCCACCGACCGCGGATCCATGCACGGTGGCGCGGGATCTGATGGAAAAAACAGTTTCGAGGGCACAGTGAAGTTCGAGGGCGCCGTGAAGCGCGTACGGATCGGGCTCGCCCTGGCTGGATCGCTGGTTCTGCTGACAGGCTGCGGCTCGGTGGTCATCGGGACTCCCCGTGCGGAGGGCAGCTACGGCGGTAGTGACAGCCAGGAATTCGCCAACGTCCTCCAAGAATGCGAGGCCGTCACCGACGAGCAGATCGCCGGTGCCGTGGGTGCCGACGCCGTCGGGCGTGGGTTCTTCGGCGCTATCTGCCGTTGGGACGGCATCGGGGCCGCGGGTCCGATCAAGATCACCTTCAACTGGTTCGAGACGGGCACCCTCGATCACGAGCGCGCTGCATTCGAACATCTGGGATACGTGGTGGCGAAAATCGACATCAACGGCAGTGGCGGTTACGAGGTTCGCCAGCCGGCCGATCCGCAGAGTTGCGGCGTGAGCGCGAGCGCACCGGCCGGGGGAGTGTTCGGTTGGTGGGTCACCGAGCCGCAGGGCGGCGCGGATCCGTGCGAGGCTGCGGCAAAGCTCGGCGCGTTGACGTTGAACCGCAGCATCTGATCGTGACCGGTCCGGCTGCGTGGTCTGAGTTTGCAGCCAGAGTGTCTGGTCAGAGCGTGAGGTCACTATCACCGTGGCCTCGCTTTGACCTCGTGGCGCGCCGACAGGTATCGTTATGGGTCGTGTCCGGCATGCCCGGGCCGATCTGTGTGCCTAGCTAGGTATTGCCGTGCGCGCGTTCGAGCAGAAACTGCTGATGAACGAGCATCCGGCTGCCTGTGTGGGGGTATGCGACACGCCCGACCTCGGGGGCAGTGCGCGGCATGAAAGTGCTGAGTACAGACTCTGAGGTGGGTGAGGAGCAGCAGCTCTCTTGCTCCAACTGCTAGATCCCTAATTTCAGAACAGCCACGTTTTCGAACGGCCCGAGTTCGCTCGAGCAGTCTGTTCGTCACAAGAAAGCCGGTAAATGCCAACCATCAACCAGCTGGTCCGCAAGGGTCGCCGCGACAAGACCGCCAAGGTCAAGACGGCAGCCCTCAAGGGCAGCCCGCAGCGTCGTGGCGTGTGCACTCGCGTGTACACCACCACCCCCAAGAAGCCGAACTCCGCGCTCCGTAAGGTCGCACGTGTTCGCCTCACGACTTCGGTCGAGGTCACCGCGTACATCCCCGGTGAAGGTCACAACCTTCAGGAGCACTCCATGGTGCTCGTCCGTGGCGGTCGTGTGAAGGACCTCCCGGGTGTCCGTTACAAGATCATCCGCGGCTCCCTGGACACCCAGGGTGTCAAGGGTCGCAAGCAGGCACGCAGCCGCTACGGCGCCAAGAAGGAGAAGAGCTAATGCCACGTAAGGGCCCCGCTCCGAAGCGCCCGCTCATCAACGACCCGGTTTACGGTTCCCCGTTGGTGACGCAGCTCGTCAACAAGATCCTGCTGGACGGCAAGAAGTCCACCGCAGAGCGAATCGTGTACCAGGCTCTCGAGCAGGCACGCGAGAAGACCGGCACCGATCCGGTCGTCACTCTCAAGCGCGCCCTGGACAACGTCAAGCCTGCACTCGAGGTTCGTAGCCGCCGCGTCGGTGGCGCTACCTACCAGGTGCCGGTCGAGGTTCGTCCCGGTCGTTCCACCACGCTGGCACTGCGCTGGCTGGTCACCTTCTCGCGTGCACGTCGTGAGAAGACCATGGTCGAGCGTCTCGCCAACGAGCTCCTCGATGCCAGCAATGGCCTCGGTGCAGCTGTGAAGCGTCGCGAAGACACTCACAAGATGGCCGAAGCCAACAAGGCATTCGCCCACTACCGCTGGTGATGTAAAGCGTCGGAGCAACTGCCATCGGGTGGGGCTCCGACGCTTGTCGCCGTTGGCGACCTGATCATCTCGCCGGTTTCCGGACGCAGGTGGCCAGGTTCGCCTCGGCAGAGACATAATTGAAAGACCATGGCCTTGACGGTGGAACACACCGGATACGGCCGACACCCGAAAACCAAGCAACGAGCGGGGAAGAAACCTGTGGCACAGGAAGTGCTGACTGACCTGAACAAGGTCCGCAACATCGGCATCATGGCGCACATCGATGCCGGCAAGACCACCACCACCGAGCGCATCCTGTTCTACACCGGTGTCAATTACAAGATCGGTGAGACGCACGACGGTGCGTCGACGACGGACTGGATGGAGCAGGAGAAGGAACGCGGCATCACGATCACGTCTGCCGCCGTGACTTGCTTCTGGAACAACAACCAGATCAACATCATCGACACCCCCGGCCACGTCGACTTCACGGTCGAGGTGGAGCGGTCGCTGCGCGTGCTCGACGGCGCAGTTGCTGTCTTCGACGGTAAGGAAGGTGTCGAGCCGCAGTCCGAGCAGGTTTGGCGTCAGGCTGCCAAGTACGACGTTCCGCGCATCTGCTTCGTCAACAAGATGGACAAGATGGGCGCGGACTTCTACTTCACAGTCCAGACCATCATCGACCGTCTCGGCGCGAAGCCGCTCGTTCTCCAGCTGCCCATCGGCGCTGAGGACGACTTCGACGGCGTCGTCGACCTGGTCGAGATGCGTGCCATCACCTGGCGCGGCGTAGTTCCGACCGGTGCACTGCCGACCATCGAAGAGATCCCCGCGGACCTCGTCGAGAAGGCTGCAGAGTACCGCGAGAAGCTGCTCGAAACCGTTGCCGAGTCCGACGAAGCTCTCATGGAGAAGTACTTCGGCGGCGAAGAGCTCACGGTCGAGGAAATCAAGGGCGCCATCCGCAAGATGACGGTCGCTTCCGAGCTGTACCCGGTCATCTGTGGCTCCGCGTTCAAGAACAAGGGCGTTCAGCCCATGCTCGACGCAGTCATCGATTACCTGCCGAACCCGCTGGACATCGGCGAGGTCGTCGGCCACAAGCTCGGTGACGAAGAAGTAGAGATCACTCGCAAGCCGAGCAAGGAAGAGCCGTTCTCGGCTCTCGCCTTCAAGATCGCTGCTCACCCGTTCTTCGGCAAGCTGACCTTCGTCCGCGTGTACTCGGGTCGTATCGATCCGGGCGCTCAGGTGCTCAACGCAACCAAGGGCAAGAAGGAGCGCATCGGAAAGCTCTTCCAGATGCACGCCAACAAGGAGAACCCGGTAGACGAGGCCGTAGCCGGCCACATCTACGCAATGATCGGCCTCAAGGACACCACCACCGGTGACACCTTGTGCGATCAGGCGAGCCCCATCGTCCTCGAGTCGATGTCGTTCCCCGCGCCGGTCATCCAGGTCTCCATCGAGCCCAAGACCAAGTCCGACCAGGAAAAGCTGGGCGTCGCGATCCAGAAGCTGGCCGAAGAGGATCCGACCTTCTCGGTCGAACTCGACGAAGAGACCGGTCAGACCGTCATCGGCGGTATGGGCGAGCTCCACCTCGACATCCTCGTCGACCGCATGCGTCGCGAGTTCAAGGTCGAGGCGAACGTCGGTAAGCCGCAGGTTGCGTACCGCGAGACCATCACCAAGAAGGTCGAGAAGCACGACTACACCCACAAGAAGCAGACGGGTGGCTCGGGCCAGTTCGCAAAGGTCATCATCGCTCTGGAGCCTTTCGTGGGCGAAGACGGTGCTACCTACGAGTTCGAGAACAAGGTCTCCGGCGGACGTATCCCGCGCGAGTACATCCCCTCCGTGGATGCTGGTGCGCAGGACGCGATGCAGTACGGTGTTCTCGCCGGCTACCCGCTCGTGAACCTGAAGCTGTCGCTGCTCGATGGTGCTTACCACGACGTCGACTCCTCGGAAATGGCGTTCAAGGTTGCCGGTTCGCAGGCACTGAAGGAAGCCGCCCGCAAGGCCGGCCCCGTCATTCTCGAGCCGCTCATGGCTGTCGAGGTCACAACGCCCGAGGAGTACATGGGCGACGTGATCGGCGACCTCAACTCCCGCCGTGGCCAGATCCAGGCCATGGAGGAACGCAGTGGTGCCCGTGTCGTGAAGGCGCTGGTTCCGCTCTCGGAGATGTTCGGTTACATCGGTGACCTGCGGTCGAAGACCCAGGGCCGTGCGAACTTCTCCATGGTGTTCGATTCCTACGCAGAGGTTCCCGCGAACGTCTCGAAGGAAATCATCGCCAAGGCGACGGGCGAGTAAGCACAGCGAGCTCCCCAGCCCGCGCCGGCAAGTGACCTCGGTTGCTTCCGGCACGAAGCACGACCAAGTAACAACCAACCGCACTGCTGCATACGGCAAGCAACAACAGTCCAGGAGGACACAAAGTGGCGAAGGCGAAGTTCGAGCGGACGAAGCCGCACGTGAACATCGGCACCATTGGTCACGTCGACCACGGCAAGACCACGACGACGGCGGCCATCACCAAGGTTCTCGCGGATGCATTCCCCGACCTGAACGAGGCTTCGGCCTTCGATCAGATCGACAAGGCTCCCGAGGAAAAGGCTCGTGGCATCACGATCAACATCTCGCATGTTGAGTACCAGACGGAAAAGCGCCACTACGCGCACGTCGATGCACCGGGTCACGCCGACTACATCAAGAACATGATCACCGGCGCAGCTCAGATGGACGGCGCTATCCTCGTCGTCGCAGCTACCGACGGCCCGATGCCCCAGACGCGCGAGCATGTCCTGCTCGCTCGCCAGGTTGGCGTTCCTTACATCCTCGTCGCCCTGAACAAGGCCGACATGGTTGACGATGACGAGATCCTCGAGCTCGTCGAGATGGAGGTCCGCGAACTGCTGGCCGCTCAGGAATTCGACGAGGAAGCCCCCGTCATTCCGATCTCGGCACTCAAGGCACTCGAGGGTGACCCGAAGTGGACGCAGTCCATCCTCGACCTGATGGCTGCAGTCGACGAGTCCATCCCGGACCCGGTCCGCGAGACGGACAAGCCCTTCCTCATGCCCGTCGAGGATGTCTTCACGATCACCGGCCGTGGCACGGTTGTCACCGGTCGTATCGAGCGTGGCTCGGTCAACGTGAACGAGGAGGTGGAGATCGTCGGCATCAAGGAGACCTCCACCAAGACCACCGTCACGGGTATCGAGATGTTCCGCAAGCTGCTCGACTCGGGCCAGGCCGGCGACAACGTCGGACTGCTCGTTCGTGGCATCAAGCGCGAAGATGTCGAGCGTGGACAGGTTGTCGTCAAGCCGGGCACCACGACTCCCCACACGGAGTTCGAGGGCCAGGCATACATCCTGTCGAAGGACGAGGGCGGCCGCCACACCCCGTTCTTCAACAACTACCGCCCGCAGTTCTACTTCCGTACCACGGACGTTACGGGCGTCGTGACGCTGCCTGAGGGCACCGAGATGGTCATGCCCGGTGACAACACCGAGATGTCCGTCAAGCTCATCCAGCCTGTCGCCATGGACGAGGGCCTGCGCTTCGCAATTCGCGAAGGCGGCCGTACGGTCGGCGCCGGCAAGGTTGCCAAGATCATCAAGTGAGACTCTTGTCTCGCTAGCTGATTCACAGCACTAGGAAAGGCGCTCATTCCCTTCGGGGAGTGAGCGCCTTTTCTGTGTCTATGGCCAGGTGGTCTGCGATCGGTTGTTCGGGGTGCTTCTACTTGGAGGCTTCTACCCGGTCGAGATGCAACAGAACCTGTACCGCGACAGGTGAGCCGTCGAGGCTTCGCCTGGTTGCACGAGCGATGTGTTCGGCCGAAGTGGTGAAGCCGACGACATCGATCGCCGGGTCTGCGGTGACGACAATCGACAGCGTTGGCAGTCCGCGATCGATCGTCGCTTTGCTTCTGGTGCTGCGCACGCCGCTCAGCTGGGCGAGTTCTGCCGCTACGCCGTCGGCGACCGGTCCCAGATCCACACTGACGTCTGTGCCGGACTCGTTGTGCCGCAATGTGACTGCGCTCGTTCGGCGTCGACGAAGGTTCAGGTACAACAGCCCGAAACCGGCGAAGACGCAGAGGATGAAGGTGCCCGACAGCACCCAGTGCCACCAAGGCTCCTCCGGAAGACCGAAGAGGACCTCACGATCGAGTCGTGACACCCAGGTCCTGATCAGTGAGGCACCCGCGTCCCACGCGATGGCGTATGCGCCCGCCGCGAGGAGTGCGATTCCGACGATGAGGACGATGGTCCGATCGACCGCGGAGATCCAGCGGTTCACGAGGCGTCCTTTCGTCGTACTGGCGTTTCTCTCACGACTACCGAAAGCTGCAGTGGCTGCTGGAGTATCGCGAGATGAGGCCGAACTGCCGCGTCGACGGCCGCGGCCAGTTCGGTTCGATCGCCGCCGGTGGATTCGATGTGGACCTTGATGTGTTTGCGGTCGACGCTGGTGTGGGCCGAGTCGACGCCGGGAACGACCGCTGCGTGGCTACTGCACAGACGTGCAATGTCCGTCGGCCGCATCCATACCGTCGATGCGCTCGGGTTACCCAACGGCACATGGGTTTTCGCCCGGCGTTTGAGGGCGGACATGATCAGGACAACGCCCGCGACGACGGCAGCGATGGCCACCGGAAGCAGCCACGGTTGCCAGTGCAGACGCGACGTCCACTCCACGGAGTTTCGGATCCAGGGCGCCGAATCGAAGGTACCGCGGTTGATGAACCATTCGCGCGAGACCACGAAAGCGAGTGCGAGTAGACCGCACGCGATGACGACGGCTGACACCGCGGCGGCGGGGTTCGCGGAGGGAACTCGAGGTGGAATCGGATCCGAGAGTGCCTCCTGTGCGGGGCCTTCCGCGATTTCGACGCCGGAAACACAGGATTCGTCAGAACCCTCGGTTGCCGCGATCATGACGTTCATGTCGTGGAGGGGCAGGCCGGTCAGCGACTCGACGCTGCGTCCGACTTCTGCCCGCACGCGACCGGTCAGTTCGGTGACCGAACATGGCCAGGACACAGCGAGGAACAGATTGATGGCCACGGCGTCGCTGCCCATCGAGATGTCGGCTCGCGGAAGGTCGCGCCCGGTCAGGCGGGTCAAGCCACCGGACTGGCGGACCACGCCCGGGACGTTCACCGCTGCGGCCGTGGCGATCTTGGCCATCGCCCGGTCCTTGATGACCAGTGAACCTCGTAGACCGGGATCGTCTGCCGCGTTCGGAGTGGTCGGCTCAGCCACGGCCACGGCTTCGGAGGATCGCGCCGAGATCGAGATGTCCGTCGCGGTGTGCTCCGATCGCCATTCCGGCGGCGCCGAGCAGGACGGCGAAGACGAATCCGCTGAATCCGCCCATGATTCCGGCGAGCGCGAGGAGCAGACCGACCAGCAGTCCGACGGTAGTGCTGTTCATGTCAGTTCCCTTCTCGAATGTTCGGTGCGATCTCGGTGACGGTGGAAAGCTCGGTGACTGCATCTTCGGAATTTTCGGGTGGATATCCCGCTGTCGACAAGTCTCCGACTGTCACGTTCACCGGTACGTCGACCAACCGTGCCACCACCGCTCGGACGCGTTCGGCGACGCCGCGAACGTCGGCCGGATAGTGAACGGAAATGTGTACCGCACAAGAGTTTTCGTCGACGACGACGCCGGTGACTCGGCGTCCGGGGAGGTAGGTCCCCACCTCACCGAATTGCCCGCCATGCAGATCTGCCACTTCCGGGATCGCAAGAACTGCGTCGGCGACGATCTCGGCCGCGTCGATCTCGCGGCCGGCGTCGGCGGTACTCACTGAACCCTCGGCTTGGCTTCCGGATCGGTACTGCCGCCACTCTCTGCATCCTCGAAGAGCATGACGTCGAAGACGGTGATGTTGACCTCGGTGACCTCGAGACCCGTCATGCTTTCGACTGCGGCAATGACGTTTCGGCGGATACCTACCGCCAATTCGTGGAGTGCGACGCCGTATTCGGCGACAATGCCGATGTCGATGGCGGCTTGTTTCTCGCCCACTTCCACCGCCACGCCCTGGGCGTGGTTGACGCGGGCGCCCGGAATGCGGTCGCGAAGTGCCCCCACCGCGCGCGCGGTGCCCCCACCGACGTCGTACACGCCGTTGATCTCGCGGGTCGCGATACCGGCGATCTTGGCGACCACGGCGTCGGCGATGATCGTCTTGCCCTGGGTGCTGACTAGTTCCGCGCCACCGTCGGCGCCGAATCGGACGCTGTTCTTTTCACTGGAATCGCTGGTCATGGGGGCTCCCTGCTCATGTGTCAGTGCGTGCGTCTGAAGTACCTCCAACTGTAGTGACTGGTAGGTGGCCATGCGGGATGCACCACACCTACTCCGGCATTTGGTATGGCAGAGTCGGGGGCAAATAGTGACGGCGTTCATAGTGAGCGCTGCTAGTGACGTGGGTCGGACAGGGTGGTGCGTGGTGGCACGGATAGTGATCGTGGGTGCGGGGTTGTCGGGGCTGCGGACCGTCGAGGAACTGCGACGAGCAGGCTTCGAGGGTGAATTGACGCTCGCCGGTGGGGAAACACATCTGCCCTACGACCGGCCGCCGCTGTCGAAGGAAGTGATCCGCGGCGACAAGGACGAGACGACGCTGCGTCCGGCAGAGTTCTACGTCGAGAACAAGGTGGATCTCAAGCTCGGTTCGCCCGCGACCTCGGTGGACACTGCCGCAAAGTCGGTGGCGTTCGCGGACGGATCCACCCTCGACTACGACGAGTTGGTCATCGCGACCGGACTGACTCCGCGTCGCATTGCCGGCCTTCCGGAGCTGTCCGGAGTGCACGTTCTGCGCTCCATCGAGGAGGCGCTGGCCCTTCGCGCCGAGCTGGCTCCCGGCAAGCGTGCGCTGATCGTCGGGGCCGGCTTCATCGGCTGCGAACTGGCCGCCAGCATGAAGTCTCACGGCGTCGACGTCGTGTTGCTCGAACCCCAGCCGACACCGCTGGCGTCGGTGCTCGGCCCCACCGTTGGCGCCCTCGTCGAACGTCTGCATCGGAACGAGGGCGTCGATGTCCGCGTCGGCACCGGCTTGACCTCGTTGTCCGGCGACGGAGCGGTTGCCACTGCGACCTTGAGCGACGGTTCGGAGATCCCGGTCGACGTGGTGGCGATCGGAGTCGGTTCGGTGCCGGTCACGGGATGGCTCGATGGTTCGGGAATCGAACTCGACAACGGAGTGCTCTGCGACGGCGTCGGCCGCACCAGTACCGAACACGTCTGGGCCGTCGGCGACGTCGCGTCCTGGCAGATCGGTGATCGACGCAAGCGCGTCGAACACTGGACCAATGCGGGCGACCAGGCCAAGATCCTGGCGGGAGCGCTCACCGGAACGGGTGATCCCGATGCGCCGGCGCAGGTTCCCTACTTCTGGAGCGATCAGTACGACGTCAAGATCCAGGCGTTGGGGACCGTCGCACCCACGGACACCGTTCACATCGTCAAGGACGACGGCCGAAAGTTCGTCGCCTACTACGAGCGCGACGGTGTGCTGGCAGCTGTCGTCGGCGGAGGTAGCGCGGGAGCGGTGATGAAGATGCGCGCCAAGATCGCAGCCGGCACGCCCATCTCTGACGTGTTGGAGTCCACACCGGCCTGAACGGATGAGGCAGGACCGGTTCCGAGGCGATAGATTTGTGCGGTGATCGTTGCACTCATCGACTCGGGACTGGGCTTGCTCCCTACCTCTGCGTGGCTCAGACGCCTGCGCCCGGATCTCGATCTGGTGCTCTCCCTGGATCCGGACGGCGCCCCCTGGGGCCCCAAACCTGAGCCGTGGGTCGTCGACCGGGTACTCGGTGCGGTGCGGCGGAGCCTCGATCGTGGGGCTCAGGTCATCGTTCTTCCATGCAATACCGCCAGCGTCACCGCGCTGCCACACGTGCGAGAACTGGTCGGGCCGGAAGTACCGGTCATCGGAACGGTGCCCGCGATCAAACCCGCCGCTGCCGCGTGCGATTCAGTGGCGATCTGGGCTACAGCCGCGACGACGGCCAGCCGGTACCAAGCCGATCTGATCGAGCAGTTCGGCAACGGCGCCAAGGTCGTCGGAGTGCCGTGCCACGGCCTGGCCGATTCGATAGATCTCGGTGATCGCGCAGCCGCACTTGCTGCCATCGATTCCGCGGTTGCCCGGACGCCGGACGACGTCAGCGGCGTTGTCCTCGGGTGCACCCACTACCCACTGCTCGCCGACGAGATCGCAGCACGGTTACCCGCCGGCGTCACACTCTTCGACAGCGCCGAAGCCGTTGCACGACAGACTCTGCGGCGGATCGACGGGCTCGGTGCCGCGGGCGAAGGATCGGGAACCGTCGAGGTGTTCGTGAGCGGTCGTCCGGGCGCACTACCGCCCAGCGCCGAAGCCTTCGACGCCGGGCGGTTGTTGGGCGCGATCAAAGCCTGATCCAGCCTGTATTCAGCCATTCATCAATGGGCAGCTACGCCGCTCCGTCAATGGGCGGCTACGCCGCCGTGACCCCCGTGATGCATCCGCGCACTCATCACCGGCATCGCACTCACCGCGACCACAACGGTCAGAACCCCGACAACCCAGGCCGTCCACGACGCACCGCGCAGAGCGTCGAAGTTCATCACCCAGGGTGAAATGAACATCAAGACGCCGAAAACACCCATCGCGTAATCCGCCATGGCCATGTCCGGACGTGCCATGTGCGCCAGACCCGACAGTGCAACCAGGACACCCAGGACGACGAGTGACCACATTGCCCGATCGGTGGTGTCGAGCCACATCGGCGAGAGAGCCGCAAAGACGCCGAGAACCACCGCGACGGCATCTTGCATTCGATTCCACGACTTCATGACGAGACCTCCAAAGACGAGAGTGTGTCCACCTGTAGTACACGCCCGCGGAAGATCGAGATCAACTCTCCGCCAATTGCATTCGCGTTGCAGTTAGAGGCGATGCGGAGTCTCGAATATCAAGATTTGTGACCATTCGTCCGGATGGCCACGAGCCCGCGCGGCGCGCTTGCCGCGATATGTCCCGAGAGTGCCATGAGGGTGAGAGTGGTGAATGCGATAGCGGCGGTGATCATGGGTGGTCCTTTCACTGACTGTCCTCCAGTGTCGTCTGCCGACCTGTGGCCGAGCAGGGCACACGGTGTGAGGACGCTGAGAGAATCGAAGAGTCCGCACAGACGACCCGTGAGAAGGTTCTGGGGTGACGCAATCGAGTGCCCCGGACGTGATCGAGCAGTTGGCCGACCTCGCGGATCCCGCGGATGCCGTCCACTTGCAGCGGTTCTTCAAGACAGCGCCGGGGGAGTACGGCGAGGGTGACGTATTCATCGGCGTGCGAGTACCGAAGACGCGATCGGTGGTGAAGAAGCACGTCGGACTCGCGTTGCCTCAGATACGTCTCCTTCTCGACAGTGACGTTCACGAGCACCGATTGGCCGGGCTGCTGATCCTGGTCGCTCAATTCGAAAAAGTCAGTCGCCCAAAATTTTTCGACGACGAGGGCCGCGCTCGCATCGCGGGCTTCTATCTGACCGCTGTCGAGGACGGGCGGGTCAACAATTGGGATCTGGTGGATTCGTCCGCCGGACAGATCCTCGGCGGCTGGCTGTACGACCGAGATCGCCGGCTGATCTTCGAGCTTTCCGATTCGGGTGACCTGTGGCGACGACGGGTGGCGCTGCTGACGACGTACGGATTCATCACTCGCGGCGACGCGTCGACCACGCTCGAGCTTGCCGCGCAGGTGCTGGGTGATCGACGAGACCTGACCCAGAAAGCGATGGGCTGGATGCTCCGTGAGGTGGGCAAGCGGGTGGATCGGGATTTGTTGACCGGCTTCCTTACTGAGAATGCAGCAGACATGGGACGCACGGCGCTGAGCTACGCGTGCGAACACCTGACCGCAGACGAGCGAGCGCACTTCCGGGCGGCCCGCTAGCGAAGTACCGCTCGGTAGGTTGTGGGACGATTCTCGGTATGCCCGCCACCCGTGTCGAGGCGTCTCGAATTGTGACGATCGGTTCACTGATCGCTGCCGGCGTCGCAGCTCTGTGTTATCTCGTGTACTCCGTTCGGGCCGTCGAACCCGTTGATTTTCTCGTCTACCGCTACGCTGCCCAGGCATTTGCCGCAGGCTCGAACATGTACGAGAGCAACCTTGTCGGCCCGTTGATCGTCGACGAGGGCATGCCCTTCACCTACACCCCGTTCGCGGTGATCTTCCTCTGGCCGACTGTTCTCTTCGACTGGTGGACGGCCTATCTGCTGTGGTCGGCGTTGTGCATCGCGGCGGTGGTGTGGACAGTCGCCAAGTTCACTTCCACTCGCGTCCCCAAGCGGCCGCTCGTCATGGCGGCATTGGTCCTGGCCGTGTCGGTGACACCCATCGTCAGCGCGCACATCTCCTTCGGCCAGGTGAACCTGGTGCTGATGGTGCTCGTACTGCTCGACGTGACCCGCAGAGGCGATTCGAGATTCGGCCGGTGGTTTCCACGAGGACTTTTGATCGGCGTCGCAGCCGCGATCAAGCTGACGCCGGCGCTGTTCATCGTCTACTTCGTCGTCACGAAGCAGTGGCGACTCGCGATCTGGAGTTCGATCGGATTTGCCGCGGCGACCGCCGTCGCAGCAATGGTGGACCCGGCCGTCAGCTGGACCTTCTGGTCGGACGTCGTCTGGAACCTCAGTGACCGGGTGGACTTGAGCGGGCAGGCGATCGCGAGTGCCGGTAACAGTTCACTGCAGGGCGGACTTGCGGCACTGGGCACATGGACGGCGTCTCTGGCGATGCCGTTGACCGTGCTGTGCGCGGCGGTAGCGCTCTGGGTCGCCCGAGATGTATATCGCGTCGGTCGTGGGGTCGATGCGGCGTTGGTGATCGGATTGAGTGCGCCGATCCTTTCGCCGATCAGCTGGATTCATCACTGGGTGTATCTCGTGCCTGCTGCCGTCACGGTTCTCTTTCGGCTTCGATCGCCGCTGCAGTTCGGTGCGGCGGCTGTGGGGTTGGCCGTCGTCTATTGCGGGCCGAGTATGGGGCAGCAGTTCATCGAGACGTCGCCGCTCCTGCTGCCGCTGGGGTTGGTCCTTCGTGAGGGCTTCCTGATCGTGACCCTGGTGCTGATCCTTGCGCTGTGGCGGTTGCCCCCAACGGCGCCGGAGTGGATTACGGGGCGGGACTCGGAAGATGGCGCGGATGATGGCTCAGAAGATGACAAAGCCCCCGATTCCGCAGGGAATCAGGGGCCGTCATGCATCGAAGCAGAGTTCAGAACTCGATCTTCAGGCGATCGGTGATCGGCTTCGCCTGGCAACCGAGGATGTAGCCGTTCGCCACGTCCTCGGCGTCGAGGATCTCGGAGTTGTCCATCTGAACTTCGCCTTCGGTGACGGTGCAGGCACACGACCCGCACTCACCTTCCTGGCAGGAGTACGGAACGTCGAGACCCTTGGCGAGCATGATGTCGACGAGCGTCTGCTTGCGCGGCCAGACGAGGGTGTGGGTTTCACCGTCCAGTTCGACCTCGACGGTTGCGGCGTCGGCAGCTTCCTCGTCGGAGACTTCGGCTACCTCGACGTCACGGAACGGGTCGCCGGCGAGTGAATTGAAGACCTCGGCGTGAACTTGCGTGCGGGGCATGCCCGCTTCTGCCAGTGCCTTGTGGACGGCGTCCATGAAGGGGCCTGGACCGCACATGAAGGCCTCGTACGCGACAAATGGCTTGGCGAGCGTCGCCAGTTGCGAGACAGCGGGGAGTCCCTGCACGGTTTCGATCCAGTGGACCACGGTGAGGCGGCCGGGGTGTTGCGCTGCCAGCTCGCGCAGTTCGGCGCCGAAGATGACGGACTTCTCGTCGCGATTCGCGTAGACCAGCACGACGTTGCCGCTGCCCTGCGTGAGGGCGGACTTGAGAATCGAGATCACCGGAGTGATCCCGCTGCCTGCACCGAAGAGCAGGAAGTCGTGATCGAGCGACTTGGGCGTGAAGACACCTGACGGCGGCAGCACTTCGATGGTGTCGCCGACCTGGAGCTTGTCGCACAGCCAGTTGGAGCCGTAGCCGTCGACAGTTCGCTTGACGGTCACCTTGGGGGCGTCGTCGGTGAAGGGTGAACTGGCCAGGGAGTAGCAGCGTGCGACCGAGCCGGTCTGATCACTCGGGATGCGCAGGGTCAGGAATTGACCTGGCTTGTAGTCGAACTTGTCCTTCAGTTCTGCGGGAATTTCGAACACCAGCGACCGGGCGTCGGAAGTCTCTTCGATGACTCCGGACACGGTGAGTACCGCCGATCGCGAGCTGTGCGGTACCTCGACTGTCGTCATCGCGAAGCTAGTCCTCTCGTGAAGCTGGGTAAAGCGCAGGTCAGTGAAGTGCAACATCTAGAACGTGTTCTAGTTCAATGTTAGCAGTGATGAAAAGCTACTGGGGATCGTAGTCGCCGAGCAACACGTTCCCGATCAGCGGGAACCACGGCAGTCTGATCCGGCCTTCCTGGCGGTCCGGGGTGGCGACGACCTGCCCGAACGGGCGGTTCGCGGGCGGCGTCCGGGCGGTTGAGCTGCCGAAGTCTGTGCACGGGCTGTTTGTCGGTACACAGTGGAAACCAGGTGAGACGCCGGTCACAAAGAATCGGCTCGAATCCCTCCCGCAGTCACATTCGTGCACATCCATGAGGAGATACCGATGGCTATCGAGCTCAACCAGATCTGGGACTTTCCGATCAAGGAGTTCCACCCCTTCCCGCGCGCCCTGATGGGTGTGGGCGCTCACGACATCATCGGTGTGGAGGCCAAGAATCTCGGCTTCAAGCGCACCCTTCTGATGACGACCGGTCTGCGCGGTTCGGGCATCATCGAGGAACTCGTCGGCAAGATCGAGTACCAGGGTGTCGAGGTCGTGCTCTACGACAAGGTCGAGTCGAATCCCAAGGACTACAACGTCATGGAGGCCGCGGCTCTCTATCAGAAGGAGAAGTGCGACTCGATCATCTCGATCGGCGGTGGTTCGAGCCACGACGCCGCCAAGGGTGCTCGCGTCGTGATCGCACACGACGGTCGCAACATCAACGAGTTCGAGGGCTTCGCCAAGTCCACCAACAAGGAGAACCCGCCGCACATCGCCGTATCCACCACGGCTGGAACGGGATCCGAGACGTCGTGGGCGTACGTCATCACTGACACCTCGGACATGAACAACCCGCACAAGTGGGTGGGCTTCGACGAGGCGACCATCGTCACGTTGGCGATCGACGATCCGCTGCTCTACTACACCTGCCCTCAGCATTTCACCGCGTACTGCGGCTTCGACGTACTCGCGCACGGCAGTGAGCCTTTCGTTTCTCGTCTCGATTTCGCGCCTTCGCTCGGTAACGCGATCTACTCGGTCGAGTTGGTCGCGAAGAACTTGCGCGAGGCCGTCTTCGAGCCGCGTAACCTCAAGGCGCGCGAGGGAATGATGAACGCGCAGTACATTGCCGGACAGGCCTTCAACTCCGGTGGCCTCGGCATCGTTCACTCGATCTCGCACGCGGTCAGTGCATTCTTCGACAGCCACCACGGTTTGAACAACGCCATCGCGTTGCCGCGTGTGTGGGAGTACAACCTGCCTTCGCGCTACGAGCGCTACGCCCAGTTGGCCGGCGCACTCGGTGTCGACACTCGCAACCTCACCACGGTTCAGGCCGCGGATGCTGCCGTCGAGGCTGCCATCCGTCTGGCCAAGGACGTCGGTATCCCCGACAACTTCGGGCAGGTTCGCACAGACTCGTACGCGAAGAACCAGATGAACACCAAGAAGTACGAGGGTCGTGGTGATGTCATCAAGGGTGACGAGAAGACGGTGCGCGCCATCTCCGAGCACATTCAGGACGACTGGTGCACCCCGGGTAACCCCCGTGAGGTCACCGTGGAGTCGATGATCCCGGTTGTCGATCACGCGATCAACAAGTCGTACTTCTAGCAGGGCCTCCGGCCCCGTGCGCCTTTTTGGTAGCCCGCACTACCAAAAAGGCGCACAGGGGCTGTGCCCCTATCGAAAGGTATTCCATGTCCGGTCCCAGTTTCTCCAGCGGAATCGAAGTGAAAGATGCTCTGCGAGAGCAGGACTACATTGCCGATGACGAGTTCGCGGTAGTCGTTCATCTGGCGACGGCGCTGGGGCGTCCGCTCCTGCTCGAAGGGCCGGCCGGTGTCGGCAAGACGGAACTGGCGAAGTCTCTGGCTGCGATCGGGGGCCGCAAACTGGTGCGATTGCAGTGCTACGAAGGGCTCGACGACAATCGGGCCCTCTACGAATGGGACTACGCGAAGCAACTCCTGCACGTGCAGATGCTCCGCGACCGGATCAGCGATCAGGTTTCCGAATTCGACAGCGTCGCCGAAGCGTCGAAGTTTTTGGCCGATCAGGATTTCGGTTTGTACTCCGAGAACTTCCTGTCTGTGCGGCCGCTGCTCGAAGCGATCCTCTCACCCGATCCGGTAGTGCTTCTGGTCGACGAGGTGGACCGCACCGAGGAATCGATGGAAGCACTGCTCCTGGAGATTCTCGCCGAACAGCAGATCACCATTCCCGAGGTCGGTACGTTCGTTGCCCGCTCGCAGCCCTGGGTCATCCTGACGTCCAACGACACCCGCGAGCTCTCACCCGCGCTCAAGCGTCGTTGTCTGCATTATCATCTCGGCTATCCGACGTCGGAGCGTGAACGCGAGATCGTCACGGCCCGAGCGCCGGAGGTGGATACGGCTACGGCCACCGAGGTTGTCGAATTGGCTCGCATCTTGCGTGATCTCCCGCTGCGCAAGAGCCCGTCCATCTCGGAGGTCATCGACGCGGCCAGAGCGGCAACTGTGCTCTCCGCCAGCGGATTCGACACCGCTTCCGACGCCAAGGTGCGCGACATCCTGCTCACGGCGTTGCTCAAGTACTCGTCGGATGTGACGCTGGCCAAGGAACGATTCGGCGGAAAGCTTCTCGAATCGCCGTCGCGTGACGGTGGTGAGCCGATCGAGCGATCCACGGTGGCAAGCAAACCCGCCAACACGACGACGGCCGTGTTCCGGGGCACGGGTGGACGTGACCCCCATCAACAGGGAATCCGCGGCGGCAGCGGAATCCGTTCGACGCGATGACGACGCTCGGTGGCCTCGCCGTGTGGCAACCGTCGTTTGTTCTCGACGTGGTGTCCGCGAGTTTCGGCCGATTGCTGAGGGCAGCCGGGGTTTCCGCGTCACCGGCCGAGGTCATCGAGGTTCGGCGTGTACTCGCGATGGTCGGAGCTTCGGATCGTGAGACGTTGCGCGCATGTCTTCGGGCAGTGTGCGCCAAGTATTCTCACGAACAGGCCGGTTTCGATCGGGCGTTCGACGCGCTGTTCCGGCCGGCCGCAGGCAAAGCGCACGCCGAGCGGATGGCTTCGCGCGCCGAGGTGGCGGACGGTCTGCCCACCGCGCTGGGGATCGACGAGGATCAAGAAGTAGGCCGGTATGCCGAGTACAACGAGCGCGCGGCCGAGGTCGGCGACTACTTCGACACTCCGGAAGCGGAGAAGGGGTTCAACCCGCACAAGGACGACGACGATGTGTCGATGACGTCCAGCGATGCGGAACTGTCGGTGGATACCGGTTCGGAGACCGGTCGACGCGGAGTCAGTTACACGGTCGACGTGGACCGTGCCGCATCGGCAGTGGTCGGTGACTTGAGCACCAGTGTTGCTGCAGCAGTAGTCGGTTCGTTGTCCTGGGACGATCCGACGTCGATCCTCGCCTGGCTGGATGCATACGACCCGAGCAAAGCGTATGCGGACGTCTCCGACGACGGGCCGCTGACGCAGGCGCAACTGAACCGGCTCGTCGAGGCGGTCGAAGCGTTCGTGCAAGCACTCTCGGCCGCTGCACTCGCCGAAAGCGCTCCCGATGCGCCCGACAGCGAATCTGCTGCGGGCGCAACGCACAACGACATCGAACTCGCGTGCCACGAGGTGCTTCGGCGGATGAGAGGACCGTCCAGGCCTCGTCCTCGGGAGCGCTCTCGTGGGCATCTCGACATGCGACGCACGGTGCGTTCGAGTCTGCGCACCGACGGAATTCCCTTCCATCTGGTCGTGAAAGCTCCTCGCCCCGATCGTGTTCGACTACTTCTCATCGCAGACGTGTCGCTGTCCGTGCGCCCGATCACCGCGTTCACTCTGCGGTTGGCTCAGGCAATGCATCGCCGGGCAGATCGTTGTGAAGTCCTCGCATTCGTCGATCGTCCGGTCGACGTGACCGACACCCTTCTCGCCAGTAGCGGTGACGGCGCACTGGCTGCGGTACTCGCGCACCCGGGTCTGGATCTGGAAGCCAGCAGCGATTACGGGCGGGTGCTCACAGAATTGTTGGACGAGCACGGAAACGCCTTGAACTCACGGACGTCTGTCATCATCGTGGGCGACGGTCGGTGCAACGGGTTGCCCCCACAGGTGGACAAGCTCGAGGAACTCCGCCGAAAGGTTCACCGTCTGGCCTGGATCACGCCTGAACCTCAGCGTTACTGGAACCAGGCATCGTGCGCGATGCCGGAGTATTCGGAGATCTGCGACGAGGTTGTTGTTGCCCGAGATGCCGCGCAACTGATGGCAAAGGCCGCTGAACTGGGGCACGCACTTCGCTGATGTCACTGCACTTCACCGATGTCACTGCGCGATCCGTCGTGAACTAGTTTGATCTCATGTCCGAAATCAGGGGATCGATCTGGCGGCCGATCGCGGCGCTGACAGTGCTCGGCGCCGTGTGTGGGTTGGTGGCGCTCGGCGTGTTTCAGTGGTGGTGGAACTCGTTGGCATCACCTCACATTCTCACCGGCGGGTCCTATCGGGAGCCGTTTGCCGAGCCGACATACACCGGGCCCATATTCATGGACCTCTTTCCGGCAGAACCTGCTCCGTGGCTGTATTCGGGACTGGTCCTCGGACCGACGGCGGTCGGCTTGCTTGCCGGGATCGTGTTCGTGGTGTTCGTCCGGCGTAATCGCGCGCAGGACCGCGCGATTACGCATCGATCAGAGCGCTAGCAACGCGTGCGAGCTCAGTCGAGGATCCGCCAACGGGCGTAGCGCCAACCGCAGCAAGACCAGGGCGTTGTCGTCGCCGGCGATCCTGTTGACTTTCAACGTATTGCACTCGATGCACTGGTGAACGAGCATCCACTCACCGTCTTGCCGGACCGACAGGGACAGCGCCGCCATGGCACCTCTGCACTGTTGTGCCCGGTCACCCGGAACACGACCATCGACGTGGCGGCTGGCCAGACAGTTCGGGCAATGGTTCCGATGTGCGGTACCCGGGGCCGCAGTGGAAATGTCCAAACGGCATGTGAGACAACGGAAGCTCGATCCTTGTTCGCCGCCGATTCCGTGCAATACGTGCTTGGTCCGTTGCGGTGCCCGCCGCGCGCGGGTGCTGGGATTCCTACGTGGCATCTGCTTTCTCACCCCTCACAAGTCGCCGAAGGCTTCGAGCGGGAAGGGTGGTTGTGCGAGCGGCCGCACCGCCATCCTCATCAACAACAACTGGTTGTCGTCACGGCTGACGGGGTTGGAGGTGAGTTCGAGGCACTGTGCGCAGCGGTGGATGATCATCCAATCGCCGCTTCGCAGCACCGCGATCGAAATGGGGGCCATCCGCATTCCGCAGTCCGACGGTCCACCTTCCACCTGGTCGAACAGGTGTCGGGAATGCAGGCAACTGGGGCAGTGGTTTCGGCGATCACCATCGGGGCCGTACGTCATGACGGTGAGTCCGCACTGAATGCACGAGAAGGTGTCGGTTTTCGAGATGGAATTGTGTGATTGAGGCACTGGAGAACTCCTAGCTGAGTGAACAAAGCAGGTAGGAGCAGGCCGAGTGGGCCTCGCGGCTGTCAGTCCGTCGTTTCGGGGATCAGCAAGTGACCCTCGAGGTTGCCGGCAGTGCAGGGGCGAGAGGCGCGCTCGGCGCGGGCTGGGTCATAAACACCTTCTGGATCGGTACTACGGGCCGCTCTGGCCAGAACCGAAAGTACAACGGGATCTGATTGCCGCGCCATCTATTTTCCGGCGACGACTACCTGCCCGAACGGGTAGGTAAGTGCCTCTCCTTCGGTGGGTGTGCCCCGACTGCTGTCCGCGTAGGCTCGGGGCCAGCACTTGTAAGGTGGATCACACCAGTTGGTGCTCGGGCGAGCGAGCTGGGAATTCGCGAAGCGGTGATCTCGGTGCCGCGCGAGAGGAGAGTGGGGTCGTGTCCGTGGCATATCCGGATGCTGTGAACCACGGTGTTCATCGCCGCGGCACTGCTGCTCGACTGGTCAAATTTCACGCCCCCGAGATCGTCTTCGGTATCGGTTCCCTGGTCGAGGCAGCACACGCGACTCTGCGGTTCGGCGGGTTCCGCCCGTTTCTGGTCACCGATCCCGGCTTGATCGACGCGGGGTGGGTCAGCGAACTCGAGGACCATCTCACGGAGCAGGGCTTGACCGCGACAGTGTGGTCAGGGCTGACGCCCAACCCCAAGGACTTCGAGATCGCGGCCGGTTTCGAGGTGTACCAGGAAGGCGAGTGCGACGTCATCATCGCGCTCGGTGGCGGTTCCGTCATCGACGCGGCTAAAGGTGTAGCCGTCCTCGCTGCCAACGGCGGCAACATACTCGACTACGAGGGTGTCGATCAGGCGACAAAACCGATCCCGCCGTTGGTGATGGTTCCCACCACGTCCGGAACGGGCGCTGACGTGTCGCAGTTCTGCATCGTCACGGACACGACCCGCGGCACCAAGATCACCATCATCGGCCGTGCCCTCGTGCCAGATGTGACGGTCATCGATCCGCGGTTGCTCACGACGATGCCCGAGTGGCTCAATGCTGCAACGGGATTGGACGCACTGACGCACGGAATCGAAGCCTTCGTCTCACTGGCGCACAATCCGTTGACCGATCATCACGCGCTCCGCGCGGTCGGCCTCGTGACGGAGAATCTGGTGAACACGATCCAGGACCCGATGGAGATGGAAGCTCGATCGGTGATGGCGCAGGCGAGTCTCGAGGCCGGGTTGGCGTTCACCAACGCGATACTCGGAGCCGCGCACGCCATGAGCCATCAGGTGGGCGGCATGCTTGATCTGCCACATGGCGTCATCAACGGAATTCTGTTGCCCCACGTCATCCGATTCAATTCCACGACGGACGCTGCCCCCTTTGTCGCCATCGCTGCGGCACTGAGCCTTCCTGAACAGCACGGCACCCCGGAGGAAGCAGCGCTGGCGGTGGCCGACCGGGTCGAACGTCTCGCCCGGGAGGTTGGGGTTCCGAAGGGGCTGGGGGAGTTGGGTGTTCGCGAGGGAGACCTCAGTCGACTTGCCAGCTTCGCGTTGCTCGACGCCTGCATGTCCACCAATCCCAGGGAAGCGACGCAGGAGCAGATGGTGGCGTTGTTCCGAGGTGCGTTGTGAAGAGGGACAGTGTGATGCGGTGCAGGGTGATGCGGTRCAGGGTGAAGCGGTGCAGACGATGACCGCGGACCTGTCGCGGCTCACCGGTTTACGTTCGGGTAAGAGTTCGTTTTATCCGCAGTACCGCGGCGCTGCCGAGCGTCTCGAACGCGTCGTACATGCGTTGGAATTGATCTCGCGGGCTTTGGTGCGGACCGTCGAGGGGCCGGAAACCCTCGTCTGTGCGGTGGCGGAAGCTGCCCGTGCTCATCTGAGTGCCAACTGGATAGTCTTCGCCTTGGCCGACGGAACATTGCCCGACGCCGGACCACGGCGATTGGTTCTCGGCCCGGACGCCACCCCATTTCTGGTCGACAACGTGGAGGGGCCACCACTTCCGGAGGATGTAGTCGAATGCCTCGACGACATCCGCTGCGGAAGAATCGAATCCAACTCGGTGATCGACGCTCACTACGCGTTTGTGCCGATCGTGCTCGGCGGCGGTGTGGTCGGCGCCTTTGCGGCCTGGACGCCGGCCAACCGGACGCTCGACACGACGGACGGTGCTGTGCTCAGCATTCTGGCCAGCCAGACTGCCGTGGCTCTGCAGAACTCGGCGCTCTATCAGCGCGGACAACTACTGCTCGAACGAGCCGAAGACGCATATGCGGAGGCCAACCGCACTGCAGCCGACCTCGCGGTGCGCAACAGTGAATTGGAGTCCACGCAGCGTCAACTCGGAGTGGCTCACCGGCACCAGGTGGTCGACGACGAACGGCACCGGATCGCCCGCGAACTTCACGACAGCGTGACACAGGCGGTGTTGTCGGCCGGCATGCAGATCGAGGTCTGCCGGAGCGACATCCCGGAGGCGGAACGCAGTGAAAGACTGGACTTGGCAAAGGATTTGACCAGGCGGGCGGTCGAGCAGCTTCGCTCGGCGATCTACGCGCTCAATCATTCCTCGGACGCGGACCGGACGTCGCTGCCCGAGATGCTCGAGCAGCTCGGCGTGGTTCACATGCCGGACGAGTTGGCGGTCAGCGTTCGCGTCGGCGGCACCCCGACCGAGCTTCCAGGCGATGCCGAACACGCTCTTCTGCGGATCGCGGGGGAGGCGCTGTTCAATGTTGCGGTGCATGCCCATGCGAGTCGAGCGGTCCTGCGGTTGACCTATCGAGCGGATACGGTGCTGCTGTCGGTTTCCGACGACGGTGACGGCGACCCTGCGCGGATGCGTCTGATCCTCAAACTCGCAGCCACCAACGACGTCGACGGCCGTCATCGCGGACTGGCGAACATGCAGACACGAACTCTCGAGTTGGGTGGTGCGCTCGAAGTTCGGCGCGCGCGGATCGGTGGAATTCAGATTCTCGTGCGACTGCCACTACCACTGCCACAGGCACTTCCGCTCCAGGCGGATGTCGACAATCTTTGCTCCACCACTGAAATCGAGAGCGAGGAATCATGACCACTGCGCGTCCCGTCATCACCCGCGGAGCATCGCCGGTTCAGGGATTGGTTCGAATCGTCCTGGTCGACGACCATGCAATTTTGCGGCAAGGGCTCCGCTCGGTTCTCGAGCGCGAAAGCGACCTCGAGATCGTGGGGGAGGCTTCGTCTCTCGCCGAGGCGCTTGCCGTGGTCGACAAGGTGGGTCCGGACATCGTCTTGATGGATCTGAAACTCTCCGCCAGTTCCGACTACGAGGGACTGACCCTTTGTGGCCAGTTGTCTACGGCGCATCCCGGGCTCGGACTGTTGGTTCTCACCACCTTTCTCGACGATCAACTGGTGGTGCGAGCGGTACACGCGGGTGCTCGCGGCTATGTCGTCAAAGACGTCGACACCACCGAATTGGTGCGTGCGATCAGGGCGGTCTCGCGGGGTGAGAGTGCGTTCGATTCTCGCAGCGCATCGGCTGTCGTCCGATCGCTCAACGGGCAGTCGTCATCCAAAGAACGATTGACCGATCGTGAACTCGAAGTACTGAGACTGCTCGCAAACGGCTTGTCCAACATCAAGATCGGTGAGCGACTGTTCATCTCGCCGACCACGGTCAAGTTCCACGTCAGCAACATCATGCGCAAACTCGAGGTGAGTCGGCGAGCAGAGGCCGTCTACGCCGCGAGTAAGCAAGGTCTGATCTAGCTCCGCTCGGAGACCGCCCAGGCGCGCAGCGCCTGATGCTGTACGAGGAGCACGCTCGATCGAGTTGTGCGCAGAGTCGACGCGGTCATCTCGGCAGTCAGACCCACTGCGATTCGCAATACCAGGACCTCACGTTGGTCGTCGGTGAGGCGACGTGGGCATTTGAATTGTCCGTCGATGTTGCGTGACTGGGGAATTGACGCAATCCGTTGCGAGGCCAACTCGTAGGCGAAGTTCTCGATTCGTGTGTCGGCCGAGATCGTTTCGGACATTCGTGTGACGACGTCCAGGGTGCATTGATGGGCGAGATCGTCGGCGAATGTTGCGACAGGCGTCCCGAGAAGCCTGGCGCGATAGTAGAGAACGACGCGAGGGTGCAATCGGGCCAGGAGTTTCGACAGTGCGTGATGATCGCCGGCGAATGCCCCGGCGGCGTTGCGGTTCAAGGAAATCGATTGTTCACAGGTTTCGGGTGAAGCGGTTCGTGCGGAGGGTGGCGTCGGTGAAGTCTTCGCGCCCCTGATCGACAGCTTCATCAACAACTCCTCGGGTACAGCGCACCTCATCATGCTGGAACGAGAATTGAGGTACCCCACCGAAAATGCGGGTAAACCTGAAGTTACCTTCCAGGTGTCCGGTCTTTTCGCTGGGAGCGCCAGTCCGCGAGCATGCGCGGCATTTCCGCGGCCATGAAGTCGAAGAAGTCGCGCAGATCTTCCATACGATCGCCGGCCGTAGTGCCTTCACCGAGGACCCGAATGCCCTCGTCCGCAACTGCCGAGACCTGGTAGAGGGACGATTGTTTCGTGACAAACGCGTCGGCCCACATCTCGACGCTGACGCAGTAGTGCTGACGCCTCGATCCGGGGACGGCCACTCGCTCGATCAATCCGACTTGCTGGAGGTATCTGACTGCTCCGGAAATGGCGGCGGGGCTCACTCCCAATCGGGATCCGAGATCTCCTGGCGTGGACGAGGGTGTCTCGCTGGTCATCAACGCGGCCCAGACGCGTGCAGGCATCGGCGGAAAACCCATGTCGCTCAGAACGAGTGAGAGTCGCTCGACAAAATGTCGGCTCTCGTCCGGTGCAACGGTGCGGCTGATGTCGGTCATCGGAACCCTTCGATCTTTCTTCTTTTCTATCTTCACACATTTGTGAAATCGGCGTACGGTCAAATTCATGGGTGCGGCAATTTCAGTGAAAAGCCTCGTCAAGACCTTCGGTACCACCCGCGCGCTGGACGGCCTCGACCTCGAAGTCTCAGCAGGTGAAGTGCACGGATTCCTGGGACCGAACGGCTCTGGAAAGTCGACCACTATTCGGGTGCTCCTCGGCCTGCTCCGCTCGGACTCCGGAGACGCAACTGTTCTCGGCGGCGATCCGTGGCGAGACGCTGTTACCTTGCATCGACGTCTCGCTTACGTGCCTGGCGACGTGAATCTGTGGCCCAACCTCACCGGCGGGGAGGCTATCGATCTGTTGGCGGGTCTGCGCGGTGGCTTGGACCGAAAACGCCGCAGCGAGTTGCTCGATCGCTTCGAACTTGACCCGACCAAGAAGGCGCGGACGTACTCGAAAGGTAATCGGCAGAAGGTTGCACTCGTGGCGGCGTTTTCGTCCGACGTCGACCTTTACGTACTCGACGAACCGACATCGGGGCTCGACCCGTTGATGGAAGCGGTGTTTCAGGACTGCGTCGAAGAGGTGGCTCACGCCGGAAAGACGGTCCTGCTGTCGAGCCACATCCTCGCCGAGGTCGAAGCGCTGTGCGATCGCGTGAGCATCATCCGCGACGGGCGGACGGTGGAAGAGGGAACGCTGTCCGAACTCAGGCATCTCACGCGCACGTCCATCTCGGCGGAGACACAGCGCCAGATCGGCGGACTCGACGGACTCGACGGGCTCGGCGGGGTCCACGACGCGGTGATCGACGGTAACCACGTCACCTGCGAAGTCGACAGCGCGCAACTCGGACCACTCATGACGTACTTGGTCGGATTCGGAATCGTGGCGCTCACTTCCACTCCGCCGACACTCGAAGAACTCTTCTTGCGTCATTACGGTGACGAGCGCGCCAGGGAGACTTCGGTCCACCTGCGAGCCGAGACCGGTGTACGGCCATGACCGTTGTTGTCGAGGCCGCTCCACCGGTACCGGCCTCGGCAAGTCAATTCACCGGCACGCGCCGACTGGTCCGGTTGGCTTTGCGACGGGACCGAATTCAGCTTTCCGTGTGGGTCATCTCGATCGTCCTGTTCATGCTGCTGGTTGTCGCCAGTGTGACCGGGCTGTACTCGACCCCCGAGGAGTTACGAAACATCGCAGTCAGTTCTGCGGTATCGCCGGTGGCGCTGGCGACCAACGGAATCGTGTCCGGCGATTCGCAGGGCGCGATAGTCGCCAGTCAGTCGGTGCTCGTGTTCGCGTTGGTGGCGGCATTGATGAGCACCCTTGCGGTGGTTCGTCATACACGACAGAACGAGGAGACCGGCCGTGCCGAGATGATCGGTGCTGCGGTGGTGGGTCGGCGAGCGCTTCTGACGTCCGCACTGATTGTCACGGTCGGTGCAAACCTGGTTCTGACATTGGGAATTGCGCTGGGATCGATCGCCGTCGGTTTGCCGGTGTTTGGTTCGCTCGCGTTGGGTGCCTCGATAGGTGGGGCCGGAATCGCGTTTGCCGGCGTGGCGGCGGTGACTGCGCAGATCACCGACGGTGCTCGTACGGCCAACGGTCTGGCGGGTGCCGCGATCGGTGTTGCCTTCATGCTGCGCGCGATCGGCGACGTGAACAGTACGGTCGTCGACGACGGAACTCGCGTGGTGAGCGGTTGGTTGTCGTGGCTTTCGCCGATCGGATGGGCGCAACAGATCAGACCTTTCGACGACGACGCCTGGTGGATCCTGTTGTTGCTGATCGGATTTGCGGTTGTGCACGTGATGGTGGCGTTTGTTCTCATCAGCCATCGTGATCAGGGAGCGGGGCTCGTACAGCCCCGGCCCGGCCCGCCGACCGCAGCATCGTGGTTGCCGTCGGCTTGGGGCCTGGCGTGGCGCATGCAGCGAATGACGATGTTCTGGTGGATCTTTGCCGTTGTCATTCTCGGGTTCGCCTACGGCGCTGTGGGCAACGAGATCGACGCGATGGTGGGATCGTCGCAGCAAACCGCGGAGATGTTCGAGAAACTCGGTGGCGGCGGTACGGATCTGGTGGATTCGTACTTGGCCACTGCGCTCGGTCTCACCTCGATTGTCATCGCGGCATATTCGGTCCAGAGTCTTCTCCGGATGCGGGGTGAGGAAACATCGGGACGGCTCGAACCGTTGCTGGCAACCTCTTTGTCGCGGTGGAGGTGGATGCTTTCCCACCTGGGTGTGGTTGTGGGTGGGGTGATCCTCGCGCACGTCTTGATGGGTGCCTTCACCGGATTTGCCTTCGGGCTCGTCACGGATGACGTCGGCGGCAACACACTCCGGATGACTGGCGCCGCCTTGGCCTATCTACCCGCGGTGCTTGTAGTCGTGGGGTTGGTGTCGTTGGCTTTCGGACTGTTTCCGACGTACGCGTCGGCGCTCTCCTGGGGAATCTTGGCGGCATGCATCGTGCTCGGGCAACTCGGAACGTTGCTGAAGCTTCCACAGTTAGTGCTGGATCTGTCACCCTTCACCCACGTGCCGGGTGCCCCCGCCGAGCCAGTGACAGTTCTACCGCTGCTGGCAATGATCGTTGTGGCAGTAGTGCTTTCGACAGCATCGCTTGTTGCGTTCCGTCGTCGCGACCTCCAGGGGTAGTAGGGCTGAACTCAATTGGGAGTTCAACCCAGAATTCGACGAAGCTGGCGAGCCCGAGCAGCGAGCCGTCCGGTCGAGTCGAATAGTTCGGATTCGTCAACACAGAGAGTGTCTGTCGCCCAGGCGGTCCCGTGGCGTAGGCGATACCACGGTGACAGTGATTGGGGATCTGCCGTGAGGTGCTCCGGTGTGAAATGCGCGGTGAACTCGATAGTGGGTATAGCCACGGGCATCGTCAGTGTCGCGAACAATCCGGGCGGAAGCGCGTCGAGAAGGACCGCGGCGCGCTCTTGGGCCGTGAAATCGAGGTCTGTGAGCAATCGGATCCAGACGTCGAATTCCGGGGAGTCGCCACCGGCGAACGGCCTCGCGGAATTGATCGGCCGGATGTCGAGGTGCTGGGAGAACGGCACAAAATCCACCGGGATCTCCAGCGGCGGCAGGGTTGACGGGTCGGCCGGAGTCGGTTCGGCGACAGGGGCGGACATCGTTGTGCCTCCTGTGTCGCGGGCTAGCCGAACGAGAGCGGATCCCGAACCGGTCAGCGTGACGTGGCAACTGACGGTCCGCCCGCCCCGCATATCGTCGACAGTCAGCTCGGCCGGCCCCGGAGGGACGGGGCGGTCCAGGTGCGCCGTGACTGCCAGAGGTTCGGCTCCGGACGCGTCGGCAGCCACTCGCAGCATCCGTGCAACGGCGAGTCCGCCCTGAATGCCGTCGAAACTCCGCCAGCTGGAGTCGAATTCGGTGTGATGACACGCTGCGTCGGTCGACGGCGCTATCGTCGCGGACGCCTGACTATTAATTGCCATAGCCAGCACCTTAGGTGCTGACTATGGCTATGGCAAGCTAGGGTCTACTCGGGAGTGCTGGACGACCCACCGAAGAGCATGTAGATGAGGATCTGAAGAATGCCGAGAGGATTGATCTCGCCGAGGCTGCTCATGTGTGAGGAACTCCTGTTTGCGGGGATGGGTACTGTTGCGTCGCAACGTCACTGAAAGTGCGGCAATTCAGACAATGCGGTGCGGAATTTACCGATAATTCACTGTCCGCGAGTCGGGCGACAGTGCAGGTAGGCGTCAGTGACTACGTCGAGAACGCGATTGCCGTGTGCGTCGACCAATTTCGCTGTGATGGTGACCAATCCCCGCGCGCGATTGTCGAACACGACGTTGTCGACGGTGACCTTTCCGCTCAGGGTGTCACCGGGGCGAAGTGGACGTAGGAAGCTCACGTCGCGCATGGACTTTCCGGCGATCACGTTCCACTGGTCGTAGAGACTGTCGACCACCAACTTCTGGCAGATCGACAGGGTGTGCAGCCCGCTGGCGATCAACCCGCCGAAGACCCCGGACCCGGCGGCTTCCTTGTCGATGTGAAACCACTGGGGATCCCACTGGGTTGCGAACTCGACGATCTCCTCTTCGGTCACCGAATACGAGCCCAATGGGATCACTTGGCCGATCTCGAGATCTTCGGCGAACACTGTGCGTTGGTGAAGGGCGGCCGAATCGTTCATGTCTGTGTGAATCTCCTGCGTGTTCCGGGTGTACTCGGAACATACTCCACGCAGTGCGTTCGGCTCCTTCGCAAGTCCTTGTCCAGGGTCACTAGAATCGTCACATGGTTGACGACGCGAAGATCGAGCCGAGGGCGCTGGCAGGAACGTGGCACTTCGAGCGCGACATCGTCGACCGCCTTTCCGGTTCCACCAAGCATGTCTTCGGCGAGACCACTATCTCCGACGCCGGTGACGGTCGGATGCGCTGGTACGAGAGTGGCACTCTGCGTGACGGCGATCTGGAATTGCCAGTGTTCCGGACTCTGTTCATTGCAAAGCGCGGCCTCGAATGGGCCGTGACATTCGAAGACGGCAGAGAGTTCCACGACTGGGCGCCGGGGGAGGAAGTCGAGCACCTGTGCGGTGCGGACACCTACCGCGGGCGAATCGACGTCACTGCAGTAGATGGATCGGCTTGGGCGGTCGTCTGGACCGTGACGGGGCCGAGCAAGAACTACACGATGACCACGCATCTCACCCGGCCCTGATCGCAGCGATCACCAGTTATTCGACGCCGATCGTCACCTCGGTGGACTTCACGAATACCGTTGCAGCTTGGCCTGGTTCGAGGTCGAGATCCAGTGCGGCGTCGCGGGTGATCGACGAAGTCACGATCTGGTTGCCGCCGTCCAACTTCACCTTGACCGTTGCCATGACGGTGCCGAGGTTGACCTCGGTGATGGTGCCGGTGAGTTGATTTCGTGTGGACAGTCGCATCTCTGAAACTCCTGTGCTCTGGGGTGGGTGTACTTCGACCATAATCCGATGGTCGCGTATCTACCCAGCGATTCCGCAGGTGCGGACATGCGGGCACCGCAGGTGCGCGAATATTGTCGGGCGGTGGAGGTAGATTCCGGTCATGACTGAACCCGTGAAAGGCCCGGCGTCGTATTTTCCGTCGATCGAGAAGAAATACGGTCGGCCGATCGGTGAGTGGCAAGAGCTGATCAGAAGCTCAGACCTCACCAAGCATATGGAATTGGTGAATTGGTTGAAGTCGGAGCACGGGATGGGGCATGGGCACGCGAATGCACTTGTCGCCCATACGCTGAAAGAAGGCTAGTTCTTTTCAGGCGGCCGATGCATCCAGCACCAACCAGCCGCCGTGATGCTCGAATACTTCGAACGGCACACCGGTCTGCCGGCCGACCGCACGCAGTGACTCGAGATCGAACGTACGGATGTGGCCGTGGCACGCGGTGGCTTCGTCTTCGAAGGGGACGGCTATGACGACCCGTTGACGTGCGATTCGGAGTGCCTGCGCGATCACGGCTTCGCCGACCGAGTCGTCGACGTGCTCGAGGAGATGAATTGCGGTGACGGTGTCGGCGCTGTTGTCCGGTGCCGGTACTTCACCCGCGTCGCAGATCACCGTGTCGATCGTGATGCCGAGTTCGGGGGCTACCGCGTCGAGCAGGATCATCGTTCCGGGCAGGATGTCCGTGGCGGTCACGTCCATTCCGGCGCGCGCGAGCCGCAGGGGCAGGAAACCGAAGCAGGAACCCAGATCGAGTACGGAACCGCGAACCAGTTCTTCGGCTTTGTCGTGAATCGGCGCGAAATCTGCAGTGCCGTCGAGTAGTTCGGCAAGGGAGTTCCGGTAGTAGGTGGTCCAGGATTCGAGAGCGCCGTCCACGGTGGACCGAACCAGTCCGACCATCGTCAACTCGAATTCGTCCTGACCGAACTCCGCGTCCTGGATCGACGAGGTGACTCCGGCTACGAGTCGCTCGCTCAGATCGGCGGGAGTGAGGGAGTGCCTGACGTGGAGTCGGCCGCCTCGACGATCGAGCGAGATCGGACCGGAATCGACACGTTCGACGGTGACATGCCCCAACGACCACAAGCCCGGCGTCGACGGTGCCAGTGAATCCAGGACCGGTTCGTTCGTGATGGTGGACATGATCGCCTTTCTCAGGTGGTGATGCTTCTCAGGTGGTGATGCCGGTCCGCAAGGACTGCGTGCCTGTTTTCAAGAGTTCCGGTAGCTCGAGTGAATCGTCGGTGAGCCACTGTTCGTACGCCGACATGGCGACCCCGAGCAGAAGATAGCCGACCGTGCGTGGGCCGTGATCGGTCGGCTCGAGATTCATTCGGCGTGCGACGTAGTCGGCGACCACCTGCCGCCAACCTTCGTACATCACCACAGAGTATGCCTGAAGCGTCGGAACTTCGAGGATCAATTCCATTCGTTTGCGATGTACCGCAGTCTCTTCCGGTGGGAAGGTGTTGAACGTCAACAATGCGGATTCGAGTGCGTCGACCAACGGTATGTCAGCGGGCAGTGAATCCAGGTGCTCGCGCATCTCGTCGAGATGTCCGTCGAAGTCGCCCCAGGGGACGGCGTTCTTGGACGGAAAGTAGCGAAAGAAAGTCCGACGCGCGATGCCGGCGGCGTCGGCTATCTGGTCGACGCTCACCTCGTTGAAGCCGACGGTGGAGAACAGTTCGATGCCGATCGTGCTGATTCCCTCCCTCGTTGTGGAGGGGCGACGACCTATCCGAGCGGACGGTTTCTTGCGGCTACGCATACTTTTTTCGCTCCATGTGTGTCATTCTGCACTCGATGCCATTACAGTGGTGAACCGAGTCACAGTGAAGTCCCACTAGTGACCACCAACTCCCAGGTTGGAAGTCTGATCTACAGACTTCCAGACGGAGTGCGACCGCAGGAGGAATCCATGTCAGATCGTGACAACAAGGCGCTCGAGAACGACCTCGTCGAGGAGTCCCTCGTTGAGGAAGTTTCCATCGACGGCATGTGCGGCGTGTACTGACCGTGTCTGCTTTGGATCTCGATGCGGGGTGGAAACTCCACCCGCAGGTAGCGCTTCGCCCCGAACCTTTCGGGGCGTTGCTCTACCACTTCGGAACGCGCAAGCTGTCGTTCCTGAAGAACACGACCATCGTTGCGGTGGTCAAGGCGTTGCCAGACCATCCTGATGTCAGGTCCGCACTACGTGCGCAAGGCATCGAAGATGACGCGGCTCCCCAATATGCCCGCGCGCTGAGCACTCTCGCCGATTCGCACATGATCGTGCCTGTCTGAGCCAGACGCTCGCCCCCACGTGCGGAACAGCCCTTCTGCACGTTCGCCCGCTTCATTTCTTCGCGAGGACGCAGCCATGACCTCAGTTCTTGAACAGCCCTCTCCGCCCGCCAAGGTGGGTCGCCTCGTCGATCAGTTCGAACTCGGACTCGACGCCCCCATCTGCCTGACGTGGGAACTCACCTACGCCTGCAACCTGTCCTGCGTGCACTGCCTTTCGTCGTCGGGTCGCCGTGACCCCAACGAGCTGAGCACCGAACAGTGCAAGTCCATCATCGACGAGCTGCAACGTATGCAGGTCTTCTACGTCAACATCGGTGGCGGCGAGCCGACGGTACGCTCCGACTTCTGGGAGCTCGTCGATTACGCAACGGACCACCAGGTTGGCGTGAAGTTCTCCACCAACGGCGTGAAGATCGACAAGAAGGTCGCGGCACGGCTTGCGGCCAGTGACTACGTCGACGTGCAGATTTCCATCGACGGTGCCACCGCTGAGGTCAATGACGCTGTGCGCGGGCCTGGTTCGTTCGCAATGGCCGAGCGGGCTCTCGCGAACCTGAAGGAAGCCGGCTTCAAGGACGCCAAGATTTCGGTGGTCGTCACGCGGCACAACGTCAGTCAGCTCGACGAGTTCAAGGCTCTCGCGGACAAGTACGACGCGACCCTGCGCATCACTCGACTGCGCCCTTCGGGCCGCGGCGCCGACGTGTGGGACGACCTGCACCCACGCCCCGAGCAGCAGCGTGAGCTCTACAACTGGTTGGTGGCCAACGGCGAAGGCGTCCTGACGGGCGACTCGTTCTTCCACCTCTCCGCGTTCGGCGATGCACTGCCCGGTCTCAATCTCTGTGGCGCGGGCCGCGTCGTGTGCCTGATCGACCCGGTCGGTGACGTCTACGCATGCCCGTTCGCGATTCACGAGCAGTTCCTCGCCGGAAACATCGTGAAAGACGGTGGATTCCAGGAAGTCTGGCAGCACTCGGACCTGTTCGAGGAGCTGCGCTCGCCGCAGACCGGTGGCGCCTGCAGCAAGTGCAATCACTACGACTCCTGCCGGGGTGGCTGCATGGCAGCCAAGTTCTTCACCGGACTGCCGATGGACGGACCTGACCCCGAATGCGTCATCGGTAACGGTGAAATGGCATTGGCGTCGGCGGGAGAGGTCCCGAAGTCCAGCGTCGACCACTCCCGTTCCGGTCAACGTAAGACCCCACGTGCATCGGTGCCACTGACACTGATGATGCGTCCGCCCGCCAAGATTTGTGACGAAAACCCGCTTGCGGGAATGCAGTAACTACTGCGCGATACCGACAGTGCGGCGAAAGCTGCACCCCAGAGAGGTCAGTTCAATGGCTAAGAATGCTTTCTTCGAGACGGTGGCAGAAGCACAGCGCCGTGCGAAGAAGAGGTTGCCCAAGTCCGTGTACGCGGCGTTGGTGGCAGGATCCGAGAAAGGGCTGACGGTCGACGACAACGTCGCGGCATTCAGCGAACTGGGTTTCGCTCCTCACGCTGCGGGACTGTCGGACAAGCGCGAGATGTCCACCACCATTATGGGCCAGGACATTTCGTTGCCCGTCATGATTTCACCGACAGGTGTGCAGGCAGTGCACCCCGACGGTGAGGTAGCGGTAGCTCGTGCGGCTGCAGCACGGGGAACAGCCATCGGACTGAGTTCTTTCGCCAGCAAGTCCATCGAAGAAGTTGCCGCGGCCAACCCGCAGGTCTTCTTCCAGATGTATTGGGTCGGCAGCCGCGACGTGCTCCTGCAGCGTATGGAGCGCGCTCGCGCTGCCGGTGCCAAGGGCCTGATCATCACCACCGACTGGTCCTTCTCGTACGGTCGCGACTGGGGCAGCCCGTCCATCCCCGAAAAGATGGACCTCAAGGCGATGTTCCAGTTCGCTCCCGAGGGCATCATGCGCCCGAAGTGGTTGCTGGAGTTCGCCAAGACCGGCAAGATCCCCGACCTGACAACACCCAACCTCGCGGCTCCCGGCCAGCCGGCACCGACGTTCTTCGGCGCGTACGGCGAGTGGATGCAGACCCCGCTTCCGACTTGGGAAGACATCGCCTGGCTTCGTGAGCAGTGGGGTGGACCGTTCATGCTCAAGGGCATCATGCGCATCGACGACGCCAAGCGAGCTGTCGACGCCGGTGTCTCCGCTATCTCGGTCTCCAACCACGGTGGTAACAACCTCGACGGCACCCCGGCGCCGATCCGCGTGCTCCCGGGCATTGCCGAGGCCGTGGGCGATCAGGTGGAAGTTGTTCTCGACGGCGGCATTCGACGCGGCGGCGACGTCGTCAAGGCGCTAGCACTCGGAGCCAAGGCCGTCATGCTCGGGCGCGCCTACCTGTGGGGTCTCTCGGCAAACGGCCAGGCCGGTGTCGAGAACGTGCTCGACCTGATGCGGATGGGCATCGACTCGGGGCTGATGGGCCTTGGCCACTCGTCCATCACCGAACTGAGCCCGGCAGACCTGGTGATCCCGGAAGGCTTCACGCGCTCACTGGGCGCCAGCTGAGATTGCGGTTCCGATAGAGCTGTGAGTTGACACTCGACGAACACACAACCCTGGCCGGACGCTTCGTCCGGTCCAGGGTTGTTTTCGGTCCGCATGAGACCAATCTTGCTGTGGGGAGATCGCTTTCCGATCGGCACCGTGCGTACTACCAGCGCCGCGCCGAGGGCGGAGCCGGGATCGTCGTCACCGAAGTGGCCTCGGTATTGGAGAACGACTGGCCGTACGAGCGGGCACCGCTGGCGTCGGAGTGCGGACCGGGGTGGCAGTCGAGCGCGGCTGCATGTGCTCCGTACGGGACGCTGGTTCTTGCCGGGCTCGGTCATACCGGCATGCAGGGATCGAGCGCATACTCCCAATCCGTGCTGTGGGGACCGTCAAGAGTGGCCGACCCGGTGACGCGTGAGTTGCCGATGGCAATGGGGCAGCCGGAAATCGACCAGTTGATGGCCGGCTTTCGTAAAGCGTCGGCAATGGCCATCGATTCGGGAATGGACGGAGTGGAACTCGATGCCGGTCCTCGAAGCATTCTGCGACAGTTCCTTTCGGGTCTGACCAACACTCGGCAAGACCGATACGGCACTGATCGCGTTGCCCTTGTTCGCGAGATCATCTCGGCAGTGCGCGAGGAAGTCGGGTCGGACCACGTTGTCTCCCTGCGGTTGTCCTGCGACGAGGAAGCGCCATGGGCGGGACTGACACCCGATCTCGCCGCCGGTTTTGCACGCGATCTGTCGCCACTACTCGATCTCCTTGTCGTCGTTCGTGGCGGACTCTATTCGTCAGAGGGGTACCGACCCGACTTTCACTGCCCGCCGAACTTCAACCTCGATCTGTGCCGTGAGATCAAGGCCGCGGTGTCGATTCCTGTTGTCGTGCAGGGGAGCGTCGTGGACATCGCCGACGCTCGTGCAGCGCTGGAAGTAGCCGAGTTCGTCGAGATGACCAGGGCCCAGATCGCGGACCCGGACCTGGTCGTGAAGGCCGCGCGCGGTGATCGTCCACGGCCGTGTGTGCTCTGCAATCAGACGTGCCTCGTGCGTGATCCTCGCAACCCGGTCGTGACGTGCGTGGGGAATCCGAGCGCGGGTTTCGAGACGGTGGACCCCGATGAGCGAGAGCAGATTTCGACACCGGTAGCCGTGCTGGTCGTGGGGGGTGGCCCCGCCGGGATGGAGGCCGCGCGGATCTCGGCGGTGGCGGGACACTCGGTCACCCTCGTCGAGAGTTCATCGCAGTTCGGCGGCATGATCCGAACTTTTGCGCGAGGTGACGGCCGCAGCCGGTTCGCGCTCCTCGCGCAGTGGCTCGAGGACGAATGCCGTCGTGGCGGCGTGACGATGCGGACCGGGGCGGCGGTCGAGGCGCAGGACCTGAGTGACGCACGTAGTCGGGGCGAGCTGATTGTTTTTGCCACCGGTAGCGCTGCGCGGCCGCCGACGTATCCGGTCGACGACTCGGTTCGGTGGTTGGATGCGTCGGAAGCCTTCGAGAAGTTGAGCACCGTGGGGCCGGGTCCGGTCGCGCTGATCGATCCCCTCGGTGGACCGATCGCGGTGGCGCTCGCAGAAGCACTCGCGGCCCAGGGCGTCTCCGTCTCGATTGTGACCCCGGACAGCATCGTCGGTTCGAGGCTCGGTGCGAGTGGGGATCTGGTCGGCGCCAACACGCGCATCCAGCAGGCCGGGGTCACCAGGGTGCTCGCGTCCCGTGTCATCGAAATCGCCTCAGGGGCCGTCTGCGTCGAGCACGTTCATACCGGCGAGTGGTCACAGCTCGAGTGTGAAGTGGTGATCGACTGCTCGCCCCGTCTGCCGAACGAAACGCTGAAGGAAGCGGCCGACATCCAGGTGGGTGACTCGGTTGCCCCGAGAACTGTTCTCGAATCCATCCGCGAAGGGCGCTTTGCAGGGTTTACTACTAGAACGAGTTTCAATTCTGCAGAGAGGGCTATCTCATGACACAGGGTTCAGTTCGTTCGCTCGAAGGTCGCGTTGCTTTCATCACCGGCGCAGCGCGCGGTCAAGGACGTGCGCACGCGGTCAAGATGGCGCGCGAGGGAGCAGCGATCATCGCAGTCGACGTGTGCGCGTCGGTGGCGTCGGACAATTCTTACGACGCAGCAACTTCCGAGGACTTTGCCGAGACGATACGTCTGGTCGAAGCGGAGGGTGGGAAGATCCTCGCCCGCGAGGTCGATGTCCGTGACGGCGCAGCGCTCACCGCGGTGGTCAAGGACGGTGTCGAGCAGTTCGGACGCCTCGACATCGTGGTCGCCAATGCCGGGGTCTGTAACTGGAATCGATTCTGGGAAATGTCGGACGAGCAGTGGGAAACCCTGATCGACATCAACCTGACCGGAGTCTGGAAAACCCTCAAGGCATCGGTGCCGGCGATCATCGAAGGTGGGCGCGGTGGATCGATCATCGTGGTCAGTTCGGTGGCCGGACTCAAGGCGCTGCCCGGACAGGCGCACTACGCGAGCGCCAAGTTCGGTCTCGTCGGCCTGACGCAGGCCGCGGCAAAGGAACTGGGGGAGTACAAGATCAGGGTCAACTCGATCCACCCTTACGGAGTAAATACGCCGATGGGGGTCGACCAGGGCGCGCTCGAGGTATTTGCAAAGTTTCCGCAGTACCTTCCCAACTTCACTCCGATCCTCTCGGACATCGCGTTCGCCGAACCCGACGAGATCGCCGATACCGTTCTGTGGCTCGCGGGTGACGGTTCACGCACCGTCACGGCAAGTCATATCGCTCTCGATCAAGGAAACTCCAAGGTCTGATGACGCCGTACCCGCGCCTCTTCGCGCCACTGCGCCTGGGCAACCTGACACTCCGCAATCGGGTCGTGTTCTCCGCACACCTGACCAATTACGCGGAGAACGGGTTGCCGACGGAGCAGCACGCGAGCTACTACGAGGCGCGGGCACGCGGCGGTGCGGGTCTGATCATCACCGAGGAGCACTCGACGCATCCTTCGGATCGACCGTACGAGAAGATGATTGCGGGCTATCGGCCGGAAGCGATCGAGGGATACCGGCGGATCACCGACGCCGTTCATGCGCATGGTTCGTCGATTCTCGCACAGATCAACCACAATGGGGGTCAGGGCGCTGGAACCTATTCGCGATCGCCGCTGTTGGCGCCGAGCGCCGTTGCGGATCCGTTGTTCCGCGAGGTGCCCAAGGCTGTCGACGACGCGGACATTGCCGAGATTCTCGCAGGGTTCGCCCTTGTTGCGCGCAACTGCGTTGCCGGTGGCTTCGACGGGGTGGAATTGCAGGCGTCGCAGTCGTCCATCGTGCGCGCGTTTCTGGCACCCTCGACCAACCTGCGCACCGATCGCTACGGCGGGGGCGTGGCGAATCGTGCGCGTTTCCTTCTCGAAGTGCTCGGGGTCCTGCGTAAGGCCATCGGCCCGGATCGTGTGCTCGGTGTGCGCCTGAGTGGATACGAAGGAACGCGGGGTGGCATCGAACTGTCCGACGCGGTAACCACCGCCCAACTGATCGACGCTGACGGTCACGTCGACTACATCAACACCACCGTCGGAATGGCCACGGAAACACTGCATCTGGTCGAAGCATCGATGGCTGTACCCACGGGCTACGCCAACTTCGTCCCGTCTGCGATCAGGGAGGTCGTCGATCTTCCAGTCGTCGGAGTCGGCCGTTTCAAGACGCCGGAGCAAGCCGAAGCTGCACTCGAGGACGGTGTATGCGATCTGGTGGGCGTAGTTCGCGGGCAGATCGCCGATCCGGATTTTGTGAACAAGGCGCGTGCCGGTCAATCGTCAGAGGTGCGAACCTGCCTGTCCTGCAACCAGGAATGCGTCGGGCGGATGGGTCTGGGGCGTTGGTTGGGGTGCACCGAAAATCCGCGCGCCGGTCGGGAATCGGTCCCACTGCCGATGCCGCGGCGACGGGGCCGCACGGTGGTGGTAGTTGGCGGCGGCCCGGCCGGCCTGCAAGCTGCGGCCACCGCGGCCCAGCGAGGTCATGCGGTGACGCTGTTCGAGCGTGAACGAAGACTTGGCGGACAGATTCTTACCGCCTCGGTGGTATCGGTTCGCCGTGAGCTCGCCGACCTCGTGCGAAATCTCGAATCGGAGTGTCGCCGAAGCGGTGTGACGATCGAGCTGGGTGTTGGAGCTGACCTTGCGATTGTGGAGGAAAGGGCGCCCGACGTGGTAGTGATCGCAACCGGCGCGCGGCCCGTGCGCCCAACGTGGGCGGGTGGATCAGAGCGTGTCGTAAGTGTTCGAGACGTTCTCGACGGCAGGGTTCTGCCGAGCGGAACGGTGCTCGTATACGACGAGTTGGGATTCCATCAAGGTACGTCGGTGGCTGAATTCCTGGCTGATCGAGGTTGCGCTGTCACGATCGCGACCAACGGCATGGTGGTTGCCCAAGATCTGAGCATCACCCTGGATTTCGAGGGGTGGAACCGCCGGGCGTTCGAGAAGTCGATCGTGCAACGGACGGATCTGATGGTGACTTCGGTGAGCACTGCAGCCTCGCCGCTGGTGAGCTTGGTTCACCTTCCGACGGGTGTGGTCGAGAAAGTCGCGGTCGACTGGGTGGTCTTCGCGACACAGCAGGAACCTGTCGACGAGTTGTGGAACTCCTTGCGGGGAAGTTCTTTCGAGATATTTCGCATCGGTGACGCCTTGTCTCCGAGACGTTCGCACGCAGCGGTCATCGAGGGGCATCGGGCTGCGTTGGCGATATAAGTCGTCCGTTTTGTCTCTGGTTATCGAAAGTATGTTCGATTAAACTTTGAGCATGGACAGTCGGGAAGCATGGCAACTGGATGCCGAGGACCTCAAGAGTGAGGTTCTGGATCTGGTGCGCGTCCGGCACGAGTTGCAATCGCGGATGGTGT